>NZ_KB898096.1:0-238061 GCF_000377425.1 Thioalkalivibrio sp. ALE28
CCCATCACAAGCACATGAAGAGCACCAACATGCTCGAGCGGCTGAACGAGGAGATCCGCCGCCGGACCCGGGTGGTCCGGATCTTCCCCAACACCCACAGCTGTCTACGCCTGGTACGGGCCCTGGCCGTCGAAATCCACGAAGGCTGGCTGGAGGACAACCGCTACCTGAACATGGATCTGCTCAAAGAGCACAAGAAAATCCTGCTGAGGCAGGCCGAGGCCGCCTGAGCCATACCGACCAACCGAACATGGCTGACTCACTTCTGCACAACTTGACGCACACAACCTACCGGGCCGTTGCCTCGATCCGCCCCTGCAGTCTTGCGATCCGTGCTTTGGCCCGGGGCCCGGATGCCAGTTGCCCGGCATACTGCAGCGCGCGTTTCCAGTCCCGGCGCTGGTGCTCGTGGTATTTGGCCAGCGCCTCCAGTGCCTCCTGGACGCCCTGCTCCGCCAGCGCCTCCCAGACGGGCACGGCCTGGTCATATCGCCCCTCGCGACGCCATTCGCGCGCAAGCCACAACCGGCCGGCTGGCGACAGCTGGTGCTGGTGGGATTCGAGCAGCCGCCGGGCAGTGTCCGCGCCCTGCAGGCGTTCCTGTAGGCGCGCGGCGCCCTCCACCGATGCCCCATGGGCCGCGGGCTGTAACAGCACGGACGCCAGCACCGGACCCAGCAGGGTCAGGGACAGGATGTCGTCGGTGTTGTGCCGGACGACGCGTTCCAGTTCCTCGCTGCGCCCGGAGACAAGATAGTCCTTCCAGGCCCACGGGGCCTCGGCCCCGGGCAGATCGTCCTGACGATCGAGTCCCAGCAGGCGCTCCTCGACCGTTCGCAGGCGACAGTCCGGCCAGGCGTGGCTAAACAGGCTGCGCACCGGGCGCAGGAAATCGGTGTGCGCGGCCTCCTGCGCATCCGGGCGTCGCTGCATACGACGACGATCTCGGAGCAGCGGCAGATCGAAGGTCTTGCCGTTGTAGCTGACGAGGTGGTCGCACTCGCTCAGCGCGGCGTCGACCGCTTCCAGCAGGGCCCCCTCGCCCGCGAACGCCGTCGTCAACCACTGACGCAGGCGGACCCGGCCATCCCAAAGGGTCGCCAGCCCGACCAGAAACGCGACCGTCCCGGCACCCCCGGCGAGGCCCGTGGTCTCGGTATCGATAAAACCCAGGCGCTGATCGGTGTTCCAGAACGGCATTGCCGGTTCGCGCGCCCGTGCCAGGGTATGTCGGCCATGGGCGTGGCAATCTGGCATCGCGCGGTCGAGCTGGATCACCTGTGGCGTCAGGAGTTCGCCATCCAAGCGCCTGGCCAGCTCTTCGGGCGGGGTGGCGGATTCGGCGGCTGTACGGTTCGGCCGTGTTCGACCGGTGCCCGCCCCACCCATACGGTCGAGCCGGGCCCGGATCTCGTCCAGCACGTTGCCCTTGCCCGATGCGGCCCCGGCACTGTGAGGATCCGCCGAGGTCCGGCCAGGGGCCGGCGGTTCGCTACCGGACTGGCGGCGCAGGGTGTTCAGGCGGTCATGCAGACCCATGGGATTCCAGGCCCTCCAGGACCGTGATCGCAGCCTGTTTCGGCGAGAACCCGCGCACCTCGTCACTGGCCAGGATGGGTCCGATGCAGCCCGGACAGCCGTGGGCACAGTCGCACTGCCGGATGAGGGTCAATGCGTCGCCGATGACCCGTTGGCGCGCATCGAACAGGGGCGCGGACAGGCCGACGCCGCCCGGATAGTGGTCGTACAGAAACACGGCCGGGCGAAAGCGGCCCGCCTGTTCCGGATCGCACTCGCCGCCATCCAGCGTGCGCAACTGGCCGCGGCCGTTCGCGCCCACGGTGGCAAACCAGCGGGCATCACCATCGCCCACCGCCCGGCCCAGATCCTGCGGCTCGGACATCACCACCAGTGCGGCCACGTGGTGCATGGCGTAGGCGGCACCGAGAAAGCCATCCAGGGCCTCGTGGCGAGAGGCGAAGCGCTGTTCCAGCGCCTCGGGTGCCATCTGCCACCAGACGGCCGTGGTGTGCATCTCCTGGTCCGGCAGGTGGATGTTGCCGTAGCCGATGTTCTCGTGGGTGTAGTAGCGGATCTTCTTGTAGCCGGGAATGCGCCGGACGATGTGGACCTCGCCGCGTGCGGCCTCGCCCTGCCCCGCCGGGCTGCGTTCGAAGCCGTCGAGGATCTTCAGGCGGGTGTAGTCGATGGCGTCGGTGTAGTAGTCCGCGCGGGTGCGCGTGACGAAGGCCTTGCGCCCGGTCCAGTCCAGCCGCTCAACTTGGTAGGGCACGGCCTGGACCAGATAGATCGCCCCTTCGTACAGCGTCTCGGCCGCGCTGGAGAAATCCACCTCGGCGATGATCTGTTGCTGGCCGTCGGTCGTGTCCACGACCACGAAGTTGCCCTCGGCGACGGAGCGCAGGCTGACGCTCTGGGCGGGGTAGCTGTCCTCGGTCCAGTGCCAGGTATCCGACTCGCGGTGCAGGACGCCCTGCTCCTCCAGATAGGCCAGCAGAGACTCCAGATCCTCGCCACCAAAGGTCTCGCCCTTGCGGAAGGGCAGCTCGAAGGCCGCGCAGCGCACGTGATCCAGCAGGATCAGAAGCTGATCCGGCGCGATGCGCGCCTGTTCCGGGGACTGACCGAGGAAGAACTCCGGGTTCCGGATGATGTACTGGTCCAGCGGATCGGAACTGGCGACCAGCACGCCCAGCGACGGGCGGTTACGCCGGCCGGCCCGGCCCAGACGCTGCCAAGTGCTGGCAATGGTCCCGGGGTACCCGGTCAGCAGGCAGACATCGAGGCTGCCGATATCCACCCCCAGCTCCAGCGCGGAGGTGGCGATGACGCAATCGACGTTGCCGCTGCGCAGCGCCTTCTCGGTCTGGCGGCGCTCGTTCGGGAGGTAACCACCCCGGTACGCCGCGACGCGCGAGGCCTTGCGCGGGTCGTTGTCGAACACGTCTTTCATGTAGCGGGTGATCACTTCGACCATCAGTCGGGTGCGCGCAAAGATGATGGTGGTGAGCTTGCCGCGCAGGGCCATGCGTGCGATTCGCGTGACCTGGGAACGGGCCGAGGCGCGGATGCCGAGATCCGCGTTGACCACCGGCGGGTTCCACAGCAGCAGATGGCGTTCCCCGGCCGGTGCCCCGCTCTCGGTGATCGCCGTCACCGGCTCGCCGACCAGACCCGAGGCCAGTTCTTCCGGGTTGGCGATGGTCGCCGAGCTCATGATGAAAACCGGGTCCGCCCCATAGAACCGGCAGATACGGCGTAGCCGCCGCATCACGTTCGCCACGTGGGAACCGAACACGCCGCGATAGGTGTGCGTCTCGTCGATCACCACGTACTGCAGGCTCTCGAAGAACTGGGCCCACTTGGTGTGGTGCGGCAGGACGCCCTGGTGAAGCATGTCCGGGTTGGTCACGACGATGTCGCCCCGGGTGCGCACCGCCTTGCGGGCATCCCCCGGGGTATCGCCGTCGAAGGTATAGGCGCGCACGCCGAGGTCCCCGGCCTCATTGAGCTCCATGAGCTCCGCGACCTGGTCCTGCGATAGCGCCTTGGTCGGGAACAGGTACAACGCCTTGGCCTTGTTCTCGCGGGCCGCTTGAAGGACCGGAAGGTTGTAACAAAGCGTCTTGCCGGACGCGGTCGGGGTCACGACCACCGTGTGTTGTCCGGCGCGGATCTGGTCCCAGGCGGCACGCTGATGGCTGTAGAGCTGTTCCACGCCCCGGGCTCGGAGCGCGCCGGCAATGGCCGGATCAAGATCCGCGGGCAGGTCGGCGTACTGGGCGGGGCGCGCCGGCAGGACCAGCTCACCGGTAATGCGCTTGGCGTAGCGCTCCTTGATGCGCTCGACCAGTCGCCGCGCGCCGGCGCCTTCGCCCGGCCCCTCCACGTGTGATTCGGGTTCGGTGAGTTCGGGGAGGACGCGCGCCGGTTCGGTCATGGCAATGTTCTCGCGGGAGCCGTACAGTGGCGATCATAGCCCGGAGAACAAACGGAGAACAATGTTCTCTTCCCTGCGCGATCACGATCCTGGAGAACGGATGCCATGGAGGCACTGACCCCGCACCAGCGTCGGGTGCTTGAGGCCCTGCAGCGCTTCGCGGCCGAGGGGCACGCGCCAAGTCTGGACGAGTTGGCCGAGACCCTGGGTCTCCGCTCACGCGGGTCCCTGCACAAGCACATTCGCGCCCTGGAGGCGGCGGGCTACGTAAAGCCCGCCCAGGGACGCCATCGAGGCATCCGGTTGGCCGATGACGTGCTGGATTCGCCTGTCGCCGAAGGCATGACGGGACCCGGCTCATGGGGCTCCGGCACCCTGCCTCTTCTGGGCCGCATCGCGGCGGGCCAGCCAATCGAGGCGCTGGCGCACCCCGAACCCGTGGAGGTACCGCCGGCCCTGCGCGGGCATGGCGAGTGCTATGTCCTCGAGGTAAAGGGCGACTCCATGCAGGACGCCGGCATCCTCGACGGCGACTGGGTGGTCATCGAGTCGCGCAGCCATGCCCGCAACGGTGAGATCGTGGTCGCCCTGATCGACGACGGAGACGCCACCCTCAAGCGGATCGAACAGACCCCGGATGGCGTCCTGCTGCATGCGGCGAACCCGGCCTACGCGCCGCTCTTGGTCGCCCCGGACCAGGTCCGCATCCAGGGAGTGCTCGTCGGCCAGATGCGCCGTTACTCCTCGTCGATGTAGTCCTTCAACAGGCGAAGTCGAACGGGTGCAGCGGCGGCTCGGCCGGGTGGATCCAGGCGGGTTTGCCCTGCCTCCACTGCCAGGCCGCCAGACCCGCGGCACACGCGGCCACCGAGTGATCACTGACCTGGTCGAGATCGCACACCCCGTAGAGCCCCTGCCCCTCCAGCCAGGCCAGCAGCTCGCGGCGCGCCTCCGGCTCATGCTTCATGGCCTTCAATGTCGCCACCGAGGCGCCCCTCAGGACCATCGCCACGGTGGGGTGCACCTCCACCACCCGGGCGTCCGGACGCTCGCTGCCGAGCATGCGGCTGACCGCCACACCCCGCAGCGTCAGGTAGGCCATGCGCGGTGCGGAAGGGGCCATGACGGTTCCGGCCGGCAAACCGTGTTCGACCGCCACGCGTCGCAGGGACTGGTCGGATGTGCGACTGCCTCCGGTGGGCCAATACGACAGGGGCGCATCCAGCCCGACAATCGCGCCCGCGGGTATCCGGTCCAGGATCGCCTGATCGTTCGCTCCCGCCAGCAGCTCCAGCAGATGGAGCGCGCCACCCTGTTCGCGGAACACGGCGACGGAGGTATGCGCGGCACTGCCGGGGCCGGACAGGTCCACCCCGATGATCGTCTGCCCCATTCGATCGACCTCGGCTCGCTGCTGACGAAGGGCCACCATCGCATCGATCCTGACCGGATGCGATCAAAACCGGGATCGCGTGGTCCGAAAGGAACCGTCACAAACATGGTGAGCAGCGCAGCCAATGAATTCTCCAGATGTGGAACGCGACCGAACCGTTGACCCGGACGAGGTGCAACGCTACCGCGCCCTGGCCGAGATGTGGTGGCAACCGGATGGAAGACTCTGGCCCCTGCACGTGCTCAATCGACTGCGCAGCGACTACATCCGGGATCAGCTCTGCCGGTCGCTCGGATGCGACCCGGAGGCCGACCGCCCCCTGGCCGGCCTGCGCATGCTCGATATCGGCTGCGGCGGCGGCCTGCTGAGCGAGGCGATGGCCCGCATGGGCGCGGACGTGCTCGGGGTGGATGTTGTCAACCGCAACATCGCCGCGGCGCGGCATCACGCCGGGGAACAAGGCCTGGATGTCCGCTACGAGGTCAACACCGCCGAGGCCCTCGCCGCACGCGGGGAAGCCTTCGACGTGATCCTCAACATGGAGGTGGTCGAACACGTCGCGGACCTGCCCGCGTTCATGGGGAGCGTCAACCGGATGCTCCGTCCCGGCGGCCACACCTTCGTGGCCACCATCAACCGCAATCCTCTCTCGTTCGTGGTGGCGATTGTCGGCGCCGAGTACCTGTTCCGCATCCTGCCCCGGGGCACCCATCAGTGGAAGCGCTTTGTCACGCCGCGAGAAACGCGGGAGCTGCTGGCCCGGGACGGCCTGGAGCCCGTGGCGCAGACGGGGGTCAAGGTAAATCCACTTAACCGCCGGATGTGGCTGTCGCGATCCATGAGCGTCAACTACATGATCCTGGCACGAAAGGCTGCAGCCTGAAGGCCGGGCTCGCTGTATGACGCTCTCGCTGGTGCATCATCCCGACTACACGATCGACCTGCCCGATGGGCATCCGTTTCCGATGGCGAAATTCCGGGTGCTCCGGGAACGGCTGGAGACGGAGCTGGCCGACACGGCAGTCACCTGGCTGCAACCGGAGATCGCCGCGCGGGCAACCCTGTTGCGGGTACATACGCCCGAATATCTCGACGACTTCCTGTCCGGCCGGACCAGCAAGGCCGCCCAGAGGCGCAGCGGGTTCCAGTGGTCCGAGGCACTGGTGGAGCGCGTGCGGCTGGAGACCGGCGGCACCCTGCTGACCGTGGAGGCCGCTCTGGCCGAGGGTCTGGCACTGAACACCGCCGGCGGCACCCACCATGCCCACGCGGGGTTCGCGAGCGGGTACTGCCTGATCAACGATATTGCGGTCGCAGCGGCCCATGCGCGCGCCGAGGGATGGGTCCGGCGCGTCCTGATCGTCGATCTCGACGTCCACCAGGGCGACGGCACGGCCGCGATCTTCGCGGACACCCCCGAGGTCGTGACCTTTTCCATGCACGCGGGGACCAATTTCCCGGCCCGCAAGACCCCCGGCGACCATGACATCGAACTGGCCCGACACACCGGCGACGATGCCTATCTGGCGGCCCTGCGGGATGTGCTGGCGGTCCTGCTACGGGACGTGCGTCCCGATCTGGTGATCTACGACGCAGGCGTCGACGTGCATGGCGCGGACCGACTGGGACACCTGGACCTGACGGATGACGGGATCGAGGCCCGTGACCGGCATGTGCTGCAGGTCTGCCGCGAGATGGCCACACCCGTGGCGGCGGTCATCGGCGGGGGCTACGACCGCGACATTGCTGCGCTCGCCGATCGCCATGCGATTATCCATCGGACCGCCGCGTATCTGTGACAAGCCCTTGCCCCGGGCAACCGCATGGCCCACTAGTCGTACGGCGGTGCCTGATCTTCCGGACCGGTATCACCGTCGGATATGGCTACGACCAGGCAGGAGGCGCGGCTGCCATGGGTGGTCAGCACCCGCCACTCCTCCACCGCCAGGCCGGCGGCGGCGAGCTGCGCGCGGAGATCGGCCTCGTAGGTCACGTGCCCGAAATCGATCGTTGTGATCCGTCGCAGCAAGGGTTTCAGGATCTCCATCCAGCGCACAGGGCGCCGCTGGATTGTCTGGGTGAACATGAAGCGGCCACCGGGTGCCAGCAGGCCCTTGCAGTGGCGCAGTGCCTGTTCCGGATCGGGTAGCAGCATGAAGCTGGCCGAGAAATACACCACTTCGTAGGGCCCGGCCGCGTGGTCGTACACCGATTCCTGGCGCACCTCGACGCAGTCGGCCAGCGATGACCCCTCCAGCCGCTGGCGGGCCCGCCGGACGTAGTCGCCATCGATGTCGATGCCGGTCAGCCGCAATCGCTTGCGCCTCACGTCCCCGGCATTCGCCAGCAGCGACCCGGCCGTGCCGATGCCCACATCCAGCACCCGGGCCCCGTCGGGCATCCGCTCCAGCGCCGCCGCGTACCAGCGAGCCGTCAGCCGGAGAATCAGGAAATCATAGATCACACTTCGCATCGGACTCCTCGGCAAAGCCCGGACGGGTATCGCAGAGACGAACCGGGCCCTGCGCATCCTCGCAGTTCGCCCTGTCGCCTTCCATCCCGATCGCCCGTTCCGGTACACCCCCATAAGTGGCATTTTGCTTGCATATCGACCCGAGAGGGCGGAAACGGCAACTATCCGTCGCACGACGGTGGGCCCGTCCCTCAATGACGAAAAGGCAATGATTGCCAAGGAGGGTCACAAGATGATCAATCTGTTCCTTACCCGACGCCAACTGTTCTTCCTGGTGCTGGGCACCCCGCTGGTTACGGTCCTGCTGTTCGTTCTGGGCGTCTTTTCGGGTGCCGCCATCGGCGCCCCCGGGCCACTTGTCGGCGAACCCGAACCGGCGGGGACCGAGACCACCACCAACTCCACTACGGCCTCTGAAAGCACCCGTACCGGCCTGCTGGATGCCGCGGCACCCTTGCCGAGCCGCGACGGCGATGACGTTGCATACCCGCTCTTCTCACCGGCGCACCATTTCGGCCACATCGAGAGGGAAAACCGGGAAGCATCGGGGGTAGAACCTGCACCGCACCGTCAGGATGGGCCAACCGAAGACGCCACGGCATCCGATCCGCTGTATTCCATTCAGGCCGGCGTATTCACCGAACTGGAGAACGCCAGGAAGCTGCATCAGACACTGAAGGCGCGCGGGCTTACCAGCCGGCTGGAAGTGGTGGACGGACCCGATCCGGCCTCCGAACGCTACCGGGTTCGCATCGGGCTGTTCGACTCGCGAGTAGCCGCGACGGCCGCTCTGGATGCACAGGAAGGGGATACGCTCGCAGATGCGTTTATCGTCGAGCGTCCGTTGAACCGCTCCTGAAGTCGCGCCTCAGTCCGTTCGTGGCAGGCTGCCCAGGTAGCGTTCCTGGTCCGGGCTTTCGATCGCGCCGGGACGGGCGGACCGAACCTTCCGGATGGCCGCCTCCGGTGCTAGCCCGCGTTCGATGAGGGTCAGGGCGGCAATTGTACCCGCACGGCCCTGACCACCCCCGCAATGGAACGCCACGCGCTCCCCGTCCCGCAACCACTGGTGGATCCGTGGGCCGACGTCCCTCCAGCCCGCCTCCCAGGGGCGGTCCGGGGCAGCCATGTCGCCGATTGGAAGATGCAGCCAGCGCATGCCCGCCGCCTGCACGCGCGCGCCCAGATCCGCCACCCCGAGATCCGACAATTCGCCTGGCTGGTTCAGGGTGACCACCACGCTCGCGCCCCAGCTGCGGAGCGCGTCCAGATCCGCCTGGACATCCTGCAGTGCACAGGTCGTTCGATCCCGGCGCTTGCCGGGGCATCGCGTCATGCCGATCGCCCCACCCTCGGGAAGCTGGATCGCCCCAATGTCGAGAGCGGGCTGTTCGTCGGTACCGGGCTGCATCACAAGGCGCTCCAGCGCGTCGGGAATGGCCCTTCAGTGTAGCGCTGGAGCAGACAGCCGGTGCTACCCATTCCTGCGCGAACGTGCCCGGTTTCTTGCGTATGGATCGATACTGTTTTTCTATACAGCATATGGAGCCCACTTCATCCCCTCGACCCGAACCCCCTGCCTACGCCGAACTGACGAGCCTCAGCAACTTCTCGTTCCTGCGCGGGGCATCACACCCGGAGGAACTGGTCGAGCGGGCGCGTGCGCTGGGCTATCGCGCGCTGGCGCTGACCGATATCGCCTCGTTGGCGGGCGTGGTACGCGCGCACGCGGTGGCGAAGGACTGCGGGCTACACCTGATCCTGGGGGCGACCTTCCGGCTCGCGGACGGCCCCGCCCTGACGCTGCTGGTGCGCAATGCGGCGGGCTACGCCGCCCTGTGCCGGCTGATCACCCGGGCCCGCGGCGCGGCGGACAAGGGGCACTATCATCTGTCGCGAGCCGATCTCGACACCCTGCCCGCCGAGGCCCGCACCGGCTGGCACGTCCTGCTGCGCATCGAGCCCGAGATCGCGGAGCCGACGCTCGCCGAAGCGGCGCCGGCGCGCTTCACCAACGGCGAGCGCTGCCTCCGCCCGCGCGACGTCGGCCTGGACCCGGACGGCGCCCTGGCCCCGCAGCGGCAGACCCTGACCGCCGAGCCGCTGGGCTTTCCCTACCACGAGTCGCCGCACGCCGGGGGTTCCGATGCCCACGTCCAGTCGCGCCGCTCCGTGCAGGAGTCGCCACAGCACCTCGGCGTACCATTGCAAGGTAAGGCGGACGATCAGCAGATTGTAGATCGCGCTACGAATAGAAGATTCGTCGATTATTCGACGGACCGTTGAATGAGGTCGGTGGGGTAGCCACCATACCGGACACAACGGGCCCACAGGGGTTGGTGGAACAAGGACCAGCGCTCGGCGATCGCACTGTGTGAATAGTCTACGTGAAACACACGCCCGCTCTTGAGAGAAAAGCCCACCACCGTAATCACTTCGTAATACCTTTACCCTACTTTACGACTACGTCGGGCCCGCATATTGCTTGCCGCTTGCCGCATCCGCTCACACCCACCTTCCCGAACCTCAGCACAAATGGCCTCCCTTGCTGGCGTGACGTTCCCCGCCACGTTATCCTTGAGTATGTCCACCTTCCAAACGGTTCGATGAACGCCTACCGACGAAGAACCAAAACCGCAGGCTTTGGCAGCCGCTCGATTAAGCATGATGAAATCGACCTCAAGCTCGCCTTGGTCAGCAGATATTACGCAAATCGAACGATCGCGGAGTCCCTAAATGACTGAGGCCACCATTGCAGGTTCGGCGCTTGTTCGAATTCTAGTTGTCGATGATGAACTACCGATCATCGAGGAGCTAGTAGAGTGCCTGGAAAGCACCGGCCACCCTTGCTGCACTGCGCAATCCGCAGAAGAGGCACGAGAGAAGTTCCTGAAACATCCTGATATCGGGATCATCCTGACGGATATCAAGATGCCTCAGGAGGATGGAATCCAGTTTGTGGACTGGCTGGTGCGACAACATGACGATGAGCGGGTCTTTGAGACCGCCGTGTTTACCGGACACGGGTCTCACGAAAAGGCAGTAGAAGCAATGCGTGCCGGAGTGCGGGACTACTTCCAAAAACCACTCGATCTTGAGCATGTCACCCAATCAGTCGAGAACCTGCGCGAGCGTGTACTCAAACGCCGGGCGACACAAAGGATACCCGGCGAAGTCGAGAATCGGCTGGAGTCACTGGGGAGCTCCCTATCTGAGATCTCGGAGAACCTCGCAGTTCTGCGCAGTCAGGTCGGCCTGGACACCGCTGAGCAGAAACCCGCGCCCCAGTCGGCCTCTCACCTTCCCCACGTGAATCATTCCGACTTCGACCGACTGACTGCACGTCAAAAAGAAGTGGTAAAACTGGTGGCCAATGCATACAGTAACTACCAAATTGCGTATGAACTAGGCATTACCGAGAACACCGTAAAACTCTATGTCTCCCAGGTTTTGCATACCCTAGGCCTCACCAACCGGACGCAACTCGCGCTCGCAGCGACCCGGGAACAGTTCAGCGATCATCATCAGTCCCATCCCGCGCAGGATTAATATGCGCACAAAAATGCACACGCGCACACTCTTCCTTCCGACGAGGGCACCAAACGGCGCCGCGCCGCTAGAGCCAGGAAACGGCACCCGCTGAGCATGTGGGAGCGGGCGGCTACACGGCCCGTGTTCCACCTACCCGCGTCGCGACAGGCAACCGGATCCTGAACCTCGCTCCCTGGGGTGTGTTCTCGACTTCGATCGTGCCCCCCATGTCCTTCACGATTCCGAAACTGACCGACAGCCCCAGCCCCGTGCCCTTCCCCACCTCCTTGGTAGTAAAGAACGGCTCGAATACCTGGTCCATCCGGTCCGGTTCGACCCCACCTCCCGAGTCCTCCACTACCAGCTCCACCAAACCCTCACCGGTGCAGGGGGCGACGCTTAGTTCTATCCGGTCGTCGCAGGCCTCGGGATTGCACTGCCCCGACTCGTCGGCTGCCGAGCGTTTCTCCCGAATGGCATCGCGACTGTTGATCATCAGATTCATCAGCACCTGCTCCAACTGGTCGCGATGACCGAGGACCTGTTCCGAACCCGTACCGGCAGAAATCATGCGGACGTCAATTCCTTCGCATTCCAGCTGTTCGCGTATCAGGATCTGAGAGTTTCGAGCGGCCTCGGTCACGGAGAACAAACCCGGCTCCGGGGCGCTCTTGCGCCCGAACATCCTCATCTGATCAATGATCGAGGATGCACGAGAGACCTGATCTTCAATCCGATCAAGCTTTCCGAGGAGCGCATCCGCTGCCGGGGTGCCCTCCTCAATATGACGGCGGGCATTGAAGGCAGCCATCCGGACGACATTAAGCGGTTGGTTCAGTTCATGCGCCATGCCGGTCGCCATCTCGCCTATCGTGCCCATCTTCGCTGCGTGGATCAGCTTCTCCTGGGCCTCTTTAAGGTCCGTGTGGTCATGCCCCACCACCTGGACTTCGAGCAGATCACCCTCGGTGGAGAAAAATCCACGTTCAGCCCACGTGATCCAGCGTGCACCGCGGCCCGGTACCTGGACCCTCATCTCGTATTCCTGGACGGGCTGTCTCGGGGAAAGCCGCGCGATACGCTCACCCACGCGAGAACGTTCTTCTTCCGGCAGGAATGAAAGCCAGTCCCGGCCTTCCACCGAATGGCTGCCTTGACCGAACGTTTCGACGAATGCCTGATTCGCGAACTTGAGCCTGAAATTCGTGCCGTAACGGCAGATGAAGGAGGGGGCGTCATCCACGATGGCCTTGTAACGCCGCTGGCTGGCGTAGACCTCGGCCTCGACCTGCTTGTGTTGCGTGACGTCCAGAAAGATTCCGACGACTTCATCCGTGACATCCGCGTCGCCACCCGTGCGGTTCGCATCTTCGAACACCCAGCGATAGGTTCCATTCTCGTCCCGGAGACGATAGATCGCGGAGAAATGGCCGCTTTCGGCAAGAGTCGACAGGCGATCACGAATCACATGCAGATCGGCAGGATGGACGCGGGCGGCCAGTGCACGTGATTCCGGAAAGTTCTTCTCGATCCGCCCCAGCACTCTCTGGAACGATTCACTCACGTATTCGAGTTCAAGGTCCTCCGAACCAAACCGACACACGTACACGGCCATGGGGGCACAGTTAATGAGATTTTCGAGGCGGCGTGTAGCCTGGCGCGCCTCGGTGGTCTTCCGGTGGGTTTCGGTGATCTCGGTCAGCGTTCCCCGCACGACCCGCTGCCCCTTCTCTGGGGCCGCATACCACGCGCGCACACGGAACCACCTGAATCCATCCAATGATTCGGGTGTCGGGACCTGCAAGTCCAGTTGCGCAGCCTGCCCCGTCGCGTCTACGTCGTGAATCATCCGCTCCAGGCGCTCCGAGTCACGATGCGAGAAGCAGCCACAGAGCGTCTCCAGCGTTCCCGTCTGACCGTCCGGTAACGGGACAAGCCGCCGGGTACCTCTGGACCAGATCAAGGTGTTGGTCAGTGGACACCATTCCCAGTGGCCCAGATCATTCGCCGTTTCGGCGTCTTGCCAACGCTGGCGCTCGTCGCGTAACGCAACACTGGCCGCGCTCAACCTCAGGAATGCGGCAAGGACATCGGACACGGGCGCCAGCGCATCGAGTTGCTCCTGGCCCATGTTTTTTTCCGCGCGAACCGACTCCGCAATCAGGCTTCCGACAAGACATCCCTCGGCCAGCAACGGAGAGATCAGCACAGACCGGGCGAACCGCCCCGCCATGACCCGTTCCACGGACGCATCCAGCCCCGGCATAGGCTCCGCGGGGGCACGCCTACTTTCATGAACATATCCTTCCCCTCGGGCCAGACGTGATGCGAGATCCGGCAACACGCAGTAACGCTCTGGACCAATCGCCGGCGCGGAACTCGCCTGCAGCGACTCCCACTGGGCCACGACGCGCAGGATCGCCCCGGACCCGTGCCGGGCCCGTTCCACAATCAGCAGACGGTCCGCGCCCATGACCTGACCGATGCGCATACAGATCCTGGGCAACGGTTGAAGCTCGGGCGAGGGATGCGCAAGTGCGAGGGTGCGCGCGACGTCGCCCAGTACTGTCGGCCAGTCTGCCTCACGGGTGCTCATGCCCGGCCTCCGTGGAAAAAACCGATACGCGGCCAGGAGTCGCCCGGGATGATCGGTCTACCTCGTCCCACTGCACGTCCGCTGTTCAGCGACCAAAGAGAGCCCCCCCAAAAGAACGCCGATGCATGGATACGATCCGGGCTGCGCCGCGTATCAAGCTCCGGGAGAATGGCGCAACAGGGCACAGCAGAACCTCCATGCACATCTTGCTAGAAGTCGATGGAGGAGCGTGCCCGCAGTTGCGGCGGAAGTCGCGGGACCGCCCCCACCAGGGGCAGCTCGATCGGCACCAGAACCGGAGCCGCCTCGTAGGGGTACGTCACCTCGACCTGGAGCAACCGATCTTCTATCGAGCTGCTCACCGTAAACTCCCCCGGGGAAAGCGCCACCATGAGCGAATCCTCCAGGAACGCACGGGTGCGGCCTTCTGCTCGGGCACGCAGCTGATCCTCGTAGTCCTCCTGACGCGGATCCACGGCCACCGCCACCCGCGCGCCCTCGGCGACCGCCATGTGTATGCTTTGCGAGATCAATAGCGGGAAGGCATACGAGACCAGCGCATAGAAAATCGCAAAGAACAGCACGAACACCAAAGCGAACTCGATCGCCACCGCCCCTTCCTGGCATCGGGCCCCACGCCGCGCTCTGTACTGACGTCTCATGCTGACAACCCTCCCCACTCGGCCTACGCTCTGAGCACTCGGCCCAACGCCAACCAACCGCCATGCCCTGTCGCACCGTCCGGCGCATCGGCTAGCTCTCCGTGGGGCAAGCCGACCGAGACGTGCCATCCGCCTTCTTTAGCGAACCAGGTCAACCCCACCCTCCCGCAGGTCCATGAGCGTGACCTCGACCTGCCCGATATCCGCACCCAGAAAACGCAGGACCGGATCGGCCAGGCCCTGCCCAATCTCCTCTACGACTGGAACCAGGATGGGCTCCAGAACGGCGTCCAGTAGGGGGCCGGCAAGCTCGGCCGGAATCCCCTCATCCTGAAGCTCGATCAGCAGCGAATCCTCGAGTTCGATCAATGCCTCGCCCAATGCCTCTCCCAACGAAACGCTGTGTGTCGCAGAGTCACTTGGCAAATCCTCGGGCCCCTCCACCTCGAAGACCACGCTTTCCGGAGCCGCGTTGCCCAGGCCGGCCTCGGCCCGCAAGTCCACGCGATAGGTCTCGCCCACGACGGGAAGGACACTGCCCAGCCCCAGCGCATCCTGCACCTCGATCTCGATCCACGCTGGCGGCCACTCCGGCTCCCCGGTTACCGTGATTTCGTCAAAGTGCCCGATCCCTGCTGTTGCAGCGCTTGGCCGCGTCCCAATCCCGACCTCGACCGGCGTTCCTCCCGATTCACGACAGGAGAGCCGTTCCACCCACACCTCCCCCTCGGCGGCCGCGACCGCGACCCCCAGCTGCGTCCGGACCGCCTGCCCCAGCAACTCGAACGCGAGATACGTCTCCACCTGCAAATGCACCTGGGCCGTCGTGACGTGGGTTCGCCATTCGCCGTTGTCGTCTCGCCCCGGCGGTCCAATGGCGATCTGCGGGGGTTCGATCACGCGCAATTCCGCGACCACATCGGCGCCACCGATACCGCCCAGCGCCACCGGAAGTTCCATGTCCAGGCGTACCGCCTCATCGCCTGTCGCGACCATGGCAGCAGCCATTAACGTGTCGAGCACGCCAAGACGAGCACCGAACACCGCATCGCCGTCGACGCCTTCATACACGTTCATGAATGTGCCCAGCCGGATGAGGGTATCCGTAACCGAACCCGTGGCGAGAAGCTGGTTTCTCAACACGCTCGCATTCACCGCGCCCGGATTCTCTCGCCCCACGGCCTCCACCAGCACGTCGATCAGGTCGCCCAGGAGCACCTCGCTCATCAGCACGGCATCGGCATCGAGTACGCGTGCATCGGCCGCAATCAAGCCAAGGCCCTCGGCGAGCTCATCCAGACGAATCGAGGTCTGCGCCAGCCCCTCGTAGGCCCCGACAGACAACTCCATATCGGCACCCAGCATCTCGTTCAGCAGACTGTTCAGCAGGGCCCCCTCACCCGAACTCAGGTTGGCGAGCCTGGAACCTGCGGACACAGCAACCACGGGGTCCCGCCGAGCAACCGCTTCCGCGGCCAGCTGCGTCTTTTCACCGAACAGACCACCGAGAACCAGGCTGGTGGGGACTTCGTTGCGAGCCACCACCCGCACGGCTTCGGGGTGGTCCCGTTCATCGACCTCGAATCCGCGCACACCGTCCTGCCGTACGACGCGACCCAGCAGGACGGCATCGGACTCCTGATCCAAGCGCCCCGAATAGCCGTTGGCAAGCGCATTCGCCTGCGCCGTACTCGCAGCCTGGGTATGCGTAGCCGCACATCCGGTATGTCGCAGAGCCGTCTCCAGCGCGGCCGTATCCGCAATGCGCTGTAAACTTCTCTGCTCCACGAACAGACGCCCCAGGTCAATGACTAGAGCAAGAGCCAGGATACCCGCCATCAACGTCACCGCAGCGACCAGGCCGATCGCGCCCCGTTGGTGGCGCCCCCCCATTCGGGGCGCACGGGTGTAACGCGCCACGGCTGGCGCCCTACTGGCCTTCATCGGGCCGGACCGAGCCTCAACGTGTTCCGAAGCTGTCACGAGGGAAATAGGTCTCCGGAATCGGGTGCTCGAAGGACTCCAGGTAACGACCGAGCGCACGCGTGCGGGCGGCTTCGGGCAGGCCCTGTGTTGTTGGCGAGGCCTGTTCACCGCCCCGCTGCACCTGTAGCCAGTCGCGGGTCGCCTCGCCCACCGGCTCCGTGACCGGCCGAACCTCCTCTGACCCGTCTGCACGAACCACACCGGATATACCCAACAGAAACCCTGTCAGTACCGCCACCACGGCCGCGGCGGAAACCCGGAATTCAAGACCACGTGTGTTCATCTGGCCACTCCGCTTTATTCATTCGAAACTCGGTCCGTCCGGCATACCCAACTCGCCTTCCTGCGGACTCTGCTGAAGCAAACCCTCCATGTCGCCCGATGCTTCCAAGTTCCGGAGTTCATCCAGCGCCCGGAATCTTTGATCGAGCCGAACGATCAGGTCCTCTCCGACTTTGTATTGCCGCATGAGTTGATCCATCCCTTCCGTATCGTCACGCTTCATGAGCACCAGCAATAGATTCTCGAGCGCACGTTCGTCTCCATTGCTCAACTCCAGGGCCGTCCTCAGTTCGAACTCGGCGGCCTCCTCCTGTCCCTGAATCAGCAGTACGAAGCCGTAGTCATTGCGTACCCGAGCCACATTCGGGAGTTCTTCACGAGCAATCCTCAGGGTCTCCGCCGCTTCGCCGTAGCGACCTGCGCGCACGTCCAGTAGTGCCAATCCATGATGGGCGACGCCCCGGAAGCAAGCGTGGTCGCGCAGCGCCTCGAACTCGTCACGCGCCTCATCATGCCCAATCCGACCCAGAATCTGTGCTCGGGCAAGCTTCACCTCGGCGGCTTCCTGTCCTAGCGAGTCCAGTTCCGCAAGAGCCGCGTAAGGCCTCCCATCGGCCATCATCTCCTCGGCCAGTTGCATCCCCATCTGCGCGTCCGAATCCAGTGCGGACTCGCAGGCACGAGCATTACCCGTCGAAGACTGCTGGCCTCCTCCCGTAGTGGCCGCGCACCCTGACAACAGAACCACTCCACACACCAGCACCACGGTTCTGCTAGCCATGGAGTCCCCCCAGAGCCGATATCAGACTCACAAAACCCGGTGCGGCCAGCACCGCCAGCAATGCGGGAAACAGAAAGACCATCATGACAACGCTCATTTTGGCGGACATCTTGGTAACCTTTTCCTGCACCCGCGTCTGCTGGCGGTCCTCAATCAGTGTCATCAGACGTTGCAGTGGCTCGCGCACGCTGCCCCCCTGTTGTACAAGCTGTTTCACAATCAGCACCGTATCGTCCAGTTCCGGAACCACCAGGATGCGGGCCATATCTCCCAACGCCTCGTCCAGCCCCAGCCCTGTCCCAACTCGCTGCAACGCTATATCCAGTTCCCGAGCCAGATCGGGTGCAAGTGCACGCCCCTCCTGTGCCACCACTCGCAGTGCCCCTTCCACGGAATGCCCGGAATCAAACAGAAGCCTCAGCAATTGCACCACAACCTGTACCTGATCCCCAATGCGCGTCTGACGACGGTAGGCCACGGTCGCGAGGATGTGTCGCGGCAGCACAAACGCAGCAAGCCCCAGCAAGGCAACGATTACCACCGTCTCCGCATCCAGGCCACCGGCCGCCATGAACATCAGCACCGAAACGATCAGGACTCCCCACGGCAACGTGCGCAGCAGCAAGGCCGCCACTGCTCGTTCACGCGCCCGAACGAGTCCAGCCCGCCGCAACAACAGATCCATATCGAGGTCGGTAGCGGGACGCATCAGTACCGCTTGCCAGAGCGTGCCCTTCCGCGCCGATGTCTTGCCCGGAATTTCCCGCATGCCCAGGGCACTGGACTCGCCGATGCGTTGCGCAACTAGGCGATGTTCGCGCATCCGCATCAGGAGGGTGGCCGCCAGCAGGCTCACGGCCACGCCCGCCATCAGGATCGCCACGACGATGAACGTCCAGTGCATCATGTCGTCCCTGCCCCCCTCATAACGACCTCATCATGCGCCACAAGAAGAGCACGCCCAGCGCCTGCCAGACCACCGCGCCACCCAGCACCCAGGGACCCTGGGGCGTCTCCAGCAGGGTTGCGTAGTAGTCCGGGTTCATCGCCACCGTATAGGCCGCAATCCCGACCGGAAGCACTCCGAGGACAACCGCACTGATGCGAGTTTCGCCGGTAAGCGCCTTGAGCTGGCGGTAGGCACGTTCGCGACGCCTCAATGCCCAAACGACCTGATCCATCAAGTCCCGCGCGCTGCCCCCGTACCGAAGGTTGAACCGCACCCCCAGCGCAACCAGCCGCAGGGAATCGAGCCGATGGATCTCCGCCGCCTCGTGCAGCGCCTCGCCCAGACTGCCGCCCAGCTCCACCTCCCGGCGCACCCGCCGCATCACGTCCTGTAATGGCGGGCGGGTCTCCTCGGCCGCGGCCCACATCGCTATCGTCAGGGTGCGACCGGCCTGCAGACCACGACTGACGTGCTCTACAAAACCCGGAAGCTGGGAAACGATCTGGCGTGTTCGCCGACGCCCCTGAACTTCGATCAACCCGTAAACAAGCCCCAGCCCGAGTACGATCCCAAGCACCGCCCCCGGCACACCGGCAAACAGCATTCCGAGCAAGGCTGCGAGGGACCAGATCACCAGAATGAAGTATCCGTGCACACGCTGGTCGGCCAGCCCGGACCGCAAGAATAGGCGTTCCACCGGCCCGGGTACTCGGACGCGGGCCGAGGCTGGCGAAGCCCCCAAACGCGCGTATACCCGTTCCGCATCCCGGCGCGGTTTCACCAATGACAGCGCCACAATGGCCATTGCCATCAGCACGACCGACAGCGTCAGAAGGGCATACGAATAGAACTCCATACGCAGTCTCCCGAGGGTCGTGATTTGCCAGGACGCAAGCCGGACTCACCAGTGGCCGCGTAGTTTGCTGCCCGTCACGGGCGCGTCCTGGTGGACGAACGCCTGACGCTCGCGATCGAACTCGAACAGCACACTCATCACGTACTGTCCATCACGAACCGCAGCCAGCTCACTGATCTCGCTTACGTAGCGCCGTCCGTTCGGCAATCGCCCGAGCTGTACCACCAGATCCACCGCCGCCACGATCATCTGGCGTACAGTGGCTTCCGCAATCTGACGCCCGGCCATGCCGAACAGCATCTCCATCCTCAACAGTGCATCCCGTGCGCTGTTCGCGTGCACGGTGGACATTGAGCCGTCATGCCCGGTGTTCATCGCCTGCATCATGTCCACCACTTCGTCACCCCGGACCTCACCCAGAATGATCCGGTCGGGGCGCATGCGCAGGGCATTCCTGACGAGGTCCCGTGCGCTGACCTCGCCGTAGCCTTCGACATTCGGAGGGCGTGTTTCCATGCGTACCACGTGTCCGTGATCGAGACGCAGCTCAGCCGTGTCCTCGATGGTCACGACACGTTCATCCTGCCCGACAAATCCACTCAGTACGTTCAGTAAAGTGGTCTTTCCGGTACTGGTCCCGCCGCTGACTAGAATGTTGGCCCGCCGGCTCACCGACGCTCGCAAGAACCCCAGCATCTCGTCGTTCATCGTGTGATGGGCAACGAGGTCGGTGGCTTTCAGCTGCTCATCCGGAAACTTGCGGATCGACAGGCAGGGGCCGTCCAGGGCCACGGGAGGGATGATCGCGTTGACCCGGCTCCCATCCGGCGTACGGCCGTCGACCATGGGGCTGGCTTCGTCTAGCCGTCGCCCGAGTGGTGCCAGAATCCGTTCAATGACCCGCATCACGTGGGCATCATCGACAAACTGGCGATCGGTTTCGTACAGGCGCCCGCCCCGCTCCACCACGATTCGGCGAGGACCATTAACGAGTATCTCGGACACCGTCGGGTCGGCCAGAAGACACTGCAGTGGCCCAAGACCCACCAGCTCGTCGACCAGATCTTCGGTCAAGCGGTCCAGGTCGTGTCTCGTCAACGCCAGCTGATACCCACTGACAAAGCGAGCGACCTTGTCCCCGACATACTCCAGAACAGCGGGGCGGACCCAATCCAGCACCTCGACGCCGTCTTCCTCGATGGCATCGATCAAGTAGCGATGCAACCGATTCTTCAGCTCCTGCTCGTCAGGCTGGTCACGCAACGCCAGCCCCGCGCCAAAGCCCCCCACCTTCACGACCGCCTCCGGAACACCAACCCCCAGCTTCCACGTCTCTCCAAAGACGTCGACCCCAGCGTACGGTCCACCAGCTGTCGGAGGGTCTTCAGATATCGGTCCCCAGGTGCCAACTCGAACAGGCTTTTTCCGAGATTGATCGCTCGCAACCGCAGGCCCGGGTTACTCCTCAGCGTTCCGACCAATGGCGCACCCAGTCGGCTGGCGACCGTAGCCGCTTCAGGTGCCGCCCGAGGCAGATACCGATCCACCACAATCCCCAGGGATTGCACATGGGTCCCTCCTTCGCGCATCCGCTCCAGCAATCTCTGGTTCTGCCGACAACTGGGCACTGTTTGGTCCACGACCTGAAAAACATGGTCAGCGTTGTTCAGCATCGACCGCAGAAACTCTCCGTCCGGAAGCCCTCCGAGATTCACAATCACATGGGTGAAATGGCGTCTCAGGGCACCCAGCAAGAGATGCAATTCGGTGGTGGATACGTCCTCCGCAGCCTGATCCTCGGGCATGGAAAGCACCTGAATACCCGAGGCGTGCCGGGACAGGGCCGTTTCCAGCAGGGTGGGGTCCATGCGCCGTACGTTCCTCATGGCGTCGAAGAACGTGAAGTTCGATTCCATGCCCAGCAACGCCAGTGAGTCGGCGGGCGGGAGGCCCAGGTCCACGAGGACAACGCTGGCCTCCGGGACCGCTTCGTTAACCGTCAGCGCCAGATGCGAAGCAAAAAATGCGTTGTCCACACCGGGGCGAGCATTGATGGTGGCCAGAACCTGGGCCCTGGCCGTCGGATCCGCGCGCTCGAGCGGTGAGCGTTCGAGGCTACGGCGAACAAGCGCACGAACCTCACTGGCACGGGACCCGACGGTAATAAAGTCCCGCGCGCCGGCCCTCATCGCCGCCAGCAGCTCGTCCTGCGAGACCCCATCGCCGACCGCCACAACCGTCAGTAGAGGCCTGGATGCCAGCACCCCCTCGATCAGCGTACTGGCCCGCGCCGTGTTCTCGCGGCTGATCCCGACGAACAGGATGGGTGCATCGCTCAGGTCCAGAACGCCCATGACCGCATCCAGGTTCTCGCTGCCCGCAGGGATGACCGTACCCAGATCACTCAAACTCAGCTTGAGCCATTCCAGCTCTGGTCCGTCCGGAAGAGCTGCGACAAACCGGTACAGCACGTCGTCACTCAACCCGTTAGTTGTCATTCCAGAGCCCATCCTCCCCGAAGCGGGACGCCTCAAAGCGACCATCCTCCAGGAACCACTGTTGTGCGGCATTCGGCCGATAGTTCCGGTATCCCTCACCCGGCATATCCGGCAACTGGGCATCACGAGCAAGCGGCTGCACCAGATGGGGTGTCACGATCATGATCAGCTCGCGATCGTCAGCCTGAATATTGGACGAGCGAAAGAACGCACCGAGAACCGGGATGTCTCCCAATCCGGGAAACTTGTCCACTTGAGATGCGGTACGACTACTGACGAGCCCCGAGATCACGAAGCTCTCGCCGTCACCGAGCGAAACCGTGGTATCCGTGCGGCGCACACGGATCCCCGGGACATGGATGTCGTTGACCCGGATGCCGGCCGAATCATCCAGTTCGCTGACCTCCGGAGCCACTTTGAGCGTCATGCGATCACCATCAATGACCGTTGGGGTCAGCGAGACCCGTACGCCGAACTCCTTGAACTGCACACTGATGGAGTCCGAACCACTGCTGGGTACGGGAACCGGAAATTCTCCGCCGGCATGGAATACCGCACTCTGGCCACTCAGGGCCACCAAACTTGGCTCGGCCAGCGTATATGCGAAGTCGTTACTTTCCAGGGCATTCAGCAGTGCCAGAAAACGATCGCCACCTCCGCCATAAAAGACGTTGAATCCGGAATTCGACGGCGGAATGCCCGCCGAACCTGGCCCAATCGCACCGGGACGCACGCGGCCATCTACGACCCCGGGAGAGCCCAACAGAAAGTTGGAAGAACTTCGCCGACCGAGGATCGAAGCCCCCAGCTCGCGCATCTTGGAGCGACTGACCTCTACCAAGCGAATATCCGTCTGCACCTGCATCGGCAAGTCCGCCACCTGAGCGCTGCTCCGTTCCTGTTCCAGAACGTCCAGGGCTTCCCGGCTACTGACTCGAATGAGGGAGCGTTCGGGTTCGGCGTGGCATTGGGTCCAGACGTACAGCGAGGTCAACCCCCCGTCGATCCCTGTCACGAGAATGGTCTGCCGATCCAGCACATCGACATCCGCCACCTCCGGATCCCCAACCGCTACTCTTTCGATTGAGGCAGGGAACTCCCGGGTCTGTTGGACACCCGCATCAAGATGCTGAATTCGCGGCATCCAAGGCTCATCGCCGCCACAATCTGCGCCGGCTGCCGCCATGGACACCAGGCACATCAAACCCGCCACAAGCGGCTCAATCCGCCTCCGCGACCGGAGCGGTAGCCCATGGCCGATTCCCAGCATTCTCTCGAGCCCCATCGCACCGTCCCCCTGTCTCAATCCTGTGACGGCCGCACCGATTCACGCTGGACTCCGCGATGCAGGAACACCGGAGGCACTGGCGCCGCCTCCCCGTCAACCTCGGTTTCCACCGCAGGTTGTGGCGTCAGCGGTTCCAGTGCCGCGCGATCAACCCCAACCCGATCGTCCCGACCGCCGGGCGTCTTCAGTTCCTCGATCGCCATTGGCAGGCGTTCGCCCCGCACGGCCTCCTCTGCAGCCACAAACGCGTCGGCGTCGAAATCGGACCTACGATTGCTGGACGGACGCGCCGCCAGACGCAGCACACCGGCCCTGTCAGCCAGCATCAATGTGGTGGCCTGTTCGAGGGGCACGGCCAGAACCGCCGTCTGAGCACCGCGCTGTCGGCGTTCTCCAGCCTCGTCTTCTGTGTCGACCATTCCATCCGGCGGAATCGAGAGTTCGGACCCATACGCCAGCACGCGGAGATCCTCGTGCACTCGCTGCGCGACCCCGCTGCCACCGCGGCTATCGAGATAGAGGAGCACGTCCACACGATCGTCTGGTGCCAGGTAGCCACCGGCCCCGACGACATCGTCCACTTGAATGGCGACCGCTCGCTCACCCGGCCGCAGGCTCCGAGTTAGCTGACTGGCACGGAAAAAACGCCCCTCGAGCAACAACTCGCCAGACCGGATTCGACCGGCCGTGGTCAGACCCACGACCTCTTCCTTATCACTGAATGCAAGCGGGGGGAGGGAGCGGAGGTGCTCCGTGTACAGGTCGTCCGCTGTGACTTGGGTCCCAGGTTCAAGATCCCGCGCCGCAAAAACGACGGGAGTCCCGGGCTCGGCCACAACGGCCTCGCCTACGCCATCCTCCGTCTCGGAGGAGGTGCCCTGTCCCGAAAACGAAGGCTGGTCCGGCTTATCGTGCTGGGAAATCAGAATCCCCGCCCACGCCAAAACCAGCGCGGAGAGCAGAAACAGACCTGCCAGCGCGATCAACACGCGACTGTTCATGAAGTCCCCTGCTACAAGTGTCCCGAGCCGTTCGGCGCGCCCCCTGCGAATCGAACGGGCTCCGGACATCACTACCCGATAGTAGTCAGCACAACGGTATAGACCAAACGTAGTTAATTTTCACTTTTCACACACTACTTCTTTCCAACTAGGCCTTTGGATTTCCAAACCGGTCACACCCCCATGACCACTCGGAATTTAAGTGCATTTTCGTATCACTCCTGTTCCTTGTTACGCATCCGGGTGCGACTACATCGCACCAAAGGAGCACCAACAATGATAACGATGCTTAAACGGCTGGCAGCGGACGAGGAAGGGGCCTCGGCCATTGAATATGCCTTGATTGCTGCATTAATCGCAGTTGCCATCATCGCGGGAGCGACGGCGCTCGGGGAGGACCTGGGAGCGATCTTCAGCCATATCTCGGGGGTACTGGGATCGGAGGTGCCTGACTGAGAACTACGCTTGAGCAACGCACTTGCACGAAATGTGATCGCCTGACGCGTGGGAGCCAAGTTGTGTGATCTTTATCACCTTTCTGGCGATCGTATGGGCGGGAACCTGCGGTGCGTTCGACGTCAACCGGGGACAAATCCCCAACATCCTGACCATTCCCGCGATTGTTGCGGGGATGGTCAGTCTTTTGCTGACCCAGAATGCGCTTATCGGAAGCGCAACCATCCTTAATACGGCGCTCGCAGCGACCCTCGCCGTGATACTGACGTTGCCCGGGTTTGCACTGAGACAACTGGGTGGTGGCGACGTCAAGATGCTTCTGGCCATCGCCCTGATGGCTGGAATTGCGCCCACGCTTACCGCGTTCGTGGTCGCAAGTCTCTCGGTTGCAGTGGCCTTCCTGGCAAGGATGCTTAGCAACGGAGAGGGCCGACGAACATTGCCCACTAACCCGGAAGCCAGATCCGTTCCGTCCCGAGTCCGGCTTCGTTATGGACCCGGCCTGGCCGCAGGTTTCATTGGGCATCTTCTATACAGCGCCTTCTTCGCCTCCGCATAAACCCGGCGGACCCTCCGCGCGGTTTCCGAGAAACGGAGCCCATGCACCCATGTCATTACACTTCGGGCAACAAATTAACCCCTGAGATCCCAACTCAGACGAAGGTTGATGCGCCCATCCCGACTCCCGGTTTCCACGTCCTGGTCACCAACAGGGACCGCATACTCGATCCCGAAGCGGTACATACGCCCTCGAGCCACCTCAATCCCGACCGCGGCTGACGCGATGTCATGCTCCACCCTTCTCTGGTTGAACCGCGTAGCCGCTCCATCCAGGACAACATACGGTTCGACCCGGTCGATCCATTGACCGTCAACCGCGCGCAAATATCGAAGTTCAACCTCTCCAGCGGCGCCGTAGTCGCCCTTCGCCTGACCTTCACTGTATCCCCGCCCAAAGCGATTGCCCCCGTAATGCCCTCGCTCCGGCTCGGGCAACGTATCCCCGGACCAGAAGGCCGCTACGCGCGTGCCCAAGCGCCAGGTTTGATCAAACGTCTGAATCCATCGGCCCTCAATTCCGAGTCGGGTGAAATGGAGTTCCTCTGACCGCTCCAGTGGCACACTCGCTTGCGCGTTCTGCAACACCAGTTCATTACGATTCCCGCCAAGGTCGACTCCCTGGCGAACGTCAACCCGCAACTCAAGGCGCCGCCCGTCCCTTGCCTTGCGCATCGTAGAGCGCAACTCCGCGACGGAGTAGTCCAGGTCCTGCTGCAGGGTCACATCGTTCCCGAGATCGTACTGCGACCGCTGTTCCCGACGATCCAGCCGGATGCCGGCCGTCCATGACAGGCTCGGAGACAACAGCACCGGATAGTCGAGTCCAGCGGTGTATCGGTCTGCGACTTTGTCCTGCCATAGCCGAACATCCCCGTTCCGCGGCAACGAGGCTTCCTGCTCCGTATCAAAACGACTGGCGCTTGCCTGGAACTGCAGGCCATCGGTCCCGATCTCCTGCTGGTACTCGGCGGCATAGAACCGTTCCTCGTTTTCACCAACCGGGATCAGACTCGACAGTGACAGGCGGTCCGCGAAGCGTGTGTTGGACTGGAGCCGGATGTTGGCCAGCAACCGAAACTCGTCCACGTCGCCACCCGTGACCGCGAAACTGGGCGCTACCCGGCGCATACCGCTTTCCTGCACCCGCAGCGTGGTCGCGCCATTGGGCGTACGGGGTACCGGCGCATTTACCTCCAGGTCCGCTCCAGGGATGCGGGCGATCAACACCGTGTAGCGGTCAAAGGTTTTCTGCGTTAAAGGGCGTTCTCCAACCACACGTTCGGCGAGTGCCTGCACCCTGTTTCTAACGGGTGCGTGATCGACCTCAATCTCCGTACGCGCAATAAATCCCTCCACCACGAACACTCTGACGACCCCATCGGAAAAGCTCTGCCGAGGCAGGTAGGCATAGGAGAGCGGATACCCCGCATCCTGATACCGCCGGGTGATTCCCTGGACGGCGTCCACGATCTCTCCGACGGTGACACGCGTTCCAGGCATTCCCTTGAAGTCACGCGCCAGATCCTCGACCTCGAAGACGGTACCTCCGAGAAAGTTGACATGCGAGACCTCGACCGTTGCATCACGTGTCAGCTCTTCGGCCGGATCCGGCAAACTCACCCGTGCCCGTGTCCATTCCTCGTCCCTCTCCTGCAACAGCTGCAGGCCTGGGGATAACGACGGGCTCTGCTCGTCCACCACATCGGGCAGATCCTGTGCATACACCGGGCTCCCACTCATTAACAGGCCCGCTGCCAGCAACCCCGCGCACCAGTACGTCCTGCACTCTGTTCCGGCCCTGACGCACGAGGCACGCCGTGTGCGTCTGCCATTCCCGATCCTTTCCATGTGCCCCCCCCCAAAACACGCTAGCCCGTCCGCGCCCGGGCACAGACGATCCCGAGATTCCGGGAGCGAAAGGCCCGTGACCGGCCCACCAAGAAGGTCCGGCTGGTGACTCCCCTGCCGAACCTCCTTTGCCGGGCATTCCAATGAACTCCGCCCAGCGAGCTAGTGGCGCGTCACTGATTCGTCAGAGTGCCCAAAGCCCCGCCAAGAGCCTCCTTCAGGCCGTCCAGCGCTTCCGACTGGTCCTCTCCTCCGTCCAGGTCGTTTTCGATTCGACCGAGCCCGTCGGTCAGGCTATCTGCCGAACCCAGATCCGATTCCGGAACCACGCCGCCCAGGCCGTCTGCGAGACCAGGGGCCACGGCGAGCAGTCGACCGACCTCCCCAACCATCAGGTCTGTACCCCCCATCGACAGAGGCGACTCGTCGGCCAGTCCCGTCAGCACACCGGCCGAACGCGAGAGGTCCTCCAATGCAGCAGGGGACAGGTCCAAACCATCCTTACCAAACCGTTCATCGAACGTCCCCAGTTTCGCGACCAGCTCGTTAACAGGGTCGCCACCATCCAGACCATCTGGGAATGATTCGCGAAAGCGGTCCTCAAGCTCCCCAATGTCAATCGGTGCGTCACCCTCGTCTGAAGCGGTCAGGAGCTGACCTGTCGACGACAACAGATGGCCACCCCCTGTCATAATCGACTCCGCACCCGCCAAACGCGGATCCAGCGCGCCGAACTCTTGCGCACTAGCCACCACCACGGCCGCGGCCTCGTCAAGCAGCTCGCTCGCAACCGGTCCAATCAGAAGAGCATCGCCCGCTTGTCCCAATCCGTCCTCGGTTTTGATCAGGACCGGCCGAACGACCGCACTCAGCTCGGAGGTCCCTGCACCCAGAACCTCCCCCCCGGTAAACTCGGCCGAAAGGCGGTCACCAAAAGCAGTCAGCTTGATTCCAAGCTCACTCACGATCCCACCAAGCGTCGACACCGCGCCGCTCTTTTCGTCCATTTGCATTAGCACCGGCAAGCTGTTCAGGGACTCGATCATGGCACCAAGAGCCACGACCGCCTCGCCGCCACCGGCGGCCAGCCCTCCCCCTGACGCGGCAGTCGTCCCGAGGAAGTTCTCCTCAGAACGATAATGTCCCAGCCCATCGTCCACTCCCGACGAGAAAGTCTGAATTCCCCCTCCAAGCGCGATCAGAACCTCGCCGGTGCCCGACGTCACCTCTCCGCCAACCGGCATCTCGGTCTGGCTGATCTCGCCACCGAGCATGGCCACGGTTTCGCCAACACCATCCCCCGACTCAGCCCCTGACTGCGCGGTCTGTTCAATACCGGAACCCGACGGTCCGCCCGAGTCACTCTCATCCTCCCTGACTAGCGACGAGCTTCCCGAGCCTGAACACGCTGAGAGCAGAAACAGAGAAACCAAAGCCGCCGCGAGCATCCGATTCTTATATTGTTCAATCATCGCCATCACTCCTATATCCGGCACTACCGACACAAAGTAGTTCTGGACCTACTTTGTTAACGTAAGCGATGGGGATCGTTCGCGTGATCCCCCTCACACCAAAATCGTGATAGGAATGACTAAAGAAAGCACGACCTCTTTAGACCTAGTACTTACGGATTACCCGGCCTCTCTTATCTCTTCATGATTAACGCGAACCCACTAACACCAAATCACTGATCGTTTGCCCTTGACAGCGACCAATATTAAACATACTAATATATCCCCCGACGAGCCTTCTCCTATGTTGGACGCTATAGTTGACAGGCCTTTCCACACACGGTGAAATAACTTCACGAAAATCCGGATAACGTAATAATCGTGTTCCATCTCTCATATGAGAGATCTCCAAACTGTCCTGAGAGATACCCCCTGTCTCGAAGGCAGTGCTTTCCTTATGGAAAGGGCATGAGGAGGCGAGATTATTCTTCCTCCTCTTTTTTTGACTCTTACACGATGACCCGGCAAACCCAGAACGCCGCGTGAGCTGTTCCACCCTCATGAACCCAGCGCACCACAAGTCCGTCAATGGGAAAGTGCCCGACCTAAGGAGACGCTGATTTCATCTCGCGTTCGCGCTCGAGTCGGTTTTGCGTGCGAACAAGGCGCGACGACTGCCGTGCGGTCATTCTGCACAAGGGAGCCGCAACGCCGTGCGCGCGCCCGTTTTTGATCAACAACGGGCGGACGATCCCCTTCCTTCATTAATTTGTGGGGTTGGAACCCCAGGTCCCCAATCCTGCGTTGCGCCCCGAAGTCATCAAAAACGTGCGGGTAGAACCACTACCCGCTGGCCGACGCGCCTGGTCTCGGAGAACCTGGGGTACCAACGCGGACGCGCGATTCAATCGGCGTCTCCCTAGACCCCCACGGGCAGGCACATTGATATTCAGCGTCTCCCTCATTTTTTTGGTTGAAGATCAGTGGCCCCGCCTCGAGACCTGCTCGTGTCCGACAATCGCACGGGTGACCGAATTCTCCGGGGTCTCCCGGAGAAAGCCTATCTACGCCTCCGATAACGAACGCGCGCCCCGCATTAACGAAAGAGCCGCTCGGACAGCCCGGCTATGAGGGCCAATCCGAACGGCTACTGGGCGACGGCCAAGGCAACGCCGCTTCGCTTCAGGAAACTCCTTCCGGCTTAGATCACCAATCGAAATCGTCCGCCTCTTCCTCATAACCTGCCACTGCCTGCAGCACTTCCTCGAGCACCCCCGGCGAGCGGCGCAATTGCATAAAGCTGTTCGCCCCAATCATTCCCAGGTCAGGCCAGTGCACCGCCATGCGAAAGCGCATATGCAACGCCTCGATGGTGCCGTCGTGCACCAGGATCTCGTACGGCAGGTAGGCCGTATGGCGAAACTCGCCTACATCCACAGTGTTTAGCTTGTGAACGTCCGAGGCATCCTTCGGCGCTCCCTGCCCCTCCCGGACCGAGATACCGTAGAGCGTTACATCGTGTTCAGGAATCTCCAGCTTGTAGATTTTCCGAACCCCGCTTTCTCCCGACGACAAGCTCTCCTCAAGCACCGACATCGCCGCTTCGCTACTGGCATGGCTCCCCAGCTCGTACGGCGCGTCGAAACGCTCCATACCCATCATGTAGCGATAGCGCCTCAGTTCGCGCTCCGAAAGGCCGTCTTCGGAGCCGAAGGTATGCTCGTACCCGATCGCTTCCTTCAGCTCGTCTTGCACTGCCGACACATCCTGTTCCACGCGGTAGGCGTGACTGAAGTACTCCAGGTTGTTGTAACTGACCTGTACCTCTCCATTGACCTCGGTGATGGCGACTCGGACTGGTGCCAAGTACGCGGAACGGGGGTTGTCTTCAGCAACTGCCATCAGGTCGCCATGCGTTGCCACGACCACATGCGCCGTTTCGCTAACCGGATACTCTCCGACCAGCTTGAAACCCCCGTCTTCCAGCGCGCCGGATACGCGTTCCGCCACCTCCTCCACGCTGCCGTTGTCTGCCGTTTCCGCAAGCACAAAAGGCTTTAGTGGTTCAGCCGCCAGCGCTCCGGGCGATGCCCCAAGCGCCGCCGCCACGAGAGCGATACACATTCCATTTAAACGCTTATAGCTTGTTACCATTTTACTATCCTCACCTTGGGTGGTTAGGTCTTGGACGTACCGGTTTTTCATCAAGACCAACTGGCCATACGGCTAGAACCGGTATCCGATCCCTACTTCGATTTCGTACTGACTCATTTCAATCTCTACATCCTGCTGATCAAAGAACGCGTGTTCCCCCCGCACCGACTCCTTCGGCGCGTACATTGCAGAGAAACTCAGCTCCATACGATCGCCTATCTGTCGCGTGGCGCCGACCGTGTAGTGTTCCTTGATGACACCGGGGGCCAGGATATTAAGGGTCACCTCATCCGCGCTGACAGGATTCTGGCCGTAGTTGTATCCGGCACGGAACGTCCAGTTACCACGGGTCTCGTATTGCACCCCGACCTTGTAGATATCAATATCGTCCCATCCAAAACCTGGACCTCGCGATGAACCCAGGCGCTCGCCATCCTCGGTCAGGCGTGTGACCGAGTTACCGACCGAATCCACCTCCGAGTAGTTAATCTGCGAGTAGTCCGCGGCAACGGTTAGGCGTGGGGTGATGTAAATTGCGGCACCGACACCCCATGTGGACGGGATATCGAAACTCCCCTGCTCCGCAAACAGGCCCCGATAGTCGTCAAAACCTCCGTGCCGCTGACGCGACTGATAGCTCGCACCCACAGACGCCCAGTCCCCAATGTCGGTCTGCATGCCAAGGCGTACGCCGTAGCCCCAGCTGTCGTCATATCCGTTGTCACTAACGTGGTCCGGACTCTCGCTGAACTGTTCGAACTGGCCCAGACCATAGGCCTCGAAACGCTGGTAGCTGATGACTGGGCTGAATCCAAATCGCCACTGCCCTTGCTCACCAAAACTGGTGGCAAAGGTAGGAAGGACCATTAACTGCATCAAATCCACGCCGGCCGCCCCCTCGCAGAAGGGTCCAGTCTGCGTTCCGATTGGGGAGCCTGCCGGGCCCGAACAACCCTCGTTATTCTCAAAACCCGGGTAATTGGTGTTCAGGCCACCATTCCCGACAACCGTAACGCCCCAAGATGACCGCTCATCGATCTGCCGTACGAAACCGAATGAAGGGATGAAGAAGTTACGCTCGCGACTTTCTATTTTTTGGTTGTTGGTATTAAGCGGGACCAATGTCTCTTCCACAAGCGAAAGGAACAAAGCATCCATCGCTGCGGCGACTCGGTCAGGTGATTCGTCGAGATCGTCGGCGATCTCCTCCAACGTGCTTGCGTCTAGAAGAGCCCCAGGGTCGTCCAGGAGACCACCATCATCGTCACCGGACAGCGCATCCTCCAGCTCCTCGACCGAAACGCCTAGTTCATTGGCGGCGGCGGCAAGTCCTTCTTCTAGGTTCTCTTCGGTTATGTCGAGGTTCTCGGCGATCGTCTCGAAGTCCGTTGGCTCGAGACCCGGGCCAAATACCTCATAGGACCGTTCGGGTCTGAAGTACGCGAGTGCCCCATCGATACGAGACTCCATTCCGGCAATCCCGGCCGGGTTGGTTGCAGGAGCGAAGGCATCTTGGGAGATTGCCATTCCAACGCCCCCCATACCCTTGGCCTTGGTTCCGAATCCATGTGCAAAGTAGCCGTTGGTCGCATGGGAGAGACCGCTCGAACCGACTAACAGTGCTACCGAAACGGTCAGCATTGACCGTTTTATCAAATGATTCCCCATAACATCCTCCTGAGATGGCTCTCAGTTCTATTGTTTTATGGCCTTTTCCAGCTGGAGCCAGATATCTTGAGAAAAGCCCGCTGGAACGCCGGGGCCTCCAGTGAAGGGCCTCCGGTTAAGCCCCTGTGGCGCTTGAAGGCGAGCCGTCAATAGTCAAACGCCGAGATCATGCTATTGGTGGAGAGATGCAAAAAGCACGATGCCCTTAGGCCTACTACTTTGGATGTATCGCCGCGTAGATAAGTGTTCGAGGTACGGAATAGATCTTAGGTTTTTCTAATCTTGTAATGTGCTAATTCTGTTTGCTGTTAGTGTTCGACAGCGGGCGCTCGAAAAGCGTGAGCATATGCAAACAGTTCGATCGGCGCCGGATAGTCGGGGTTAGAGCGTTAGAGCGTTAGAGTGGCGATCATTCCGGCGCGGTCTCGCCCACCGGTACAGAAGAAGACCACGCCCGGCACAACCGCACCGTTGTCCGGGCGGGTAGATCCGTTTGCACATCGCGTGTACCGCGCTCGAGCCGACGCCGGTCGACCTATGTGCCGTGGAAGAGGCTCATGGCGATGGCGCCGGCGGGGTCGCAGGGTGCCGATGGTCAGAGATAACGGTACCGGGAGGTTGGTTACCGCTCATCGCTGTTCACTCGCGGCGATGGAGTTTCCAACGTACCCGGCACGTTTGTTCCGGACAGTCCCGCAACACCCACCAGAGTCAGGGTTCTTGCTCAACCCATTTACTGTTTATATACACAGTATATGGGTCGGACCTCCAACTCCGCTGTACATACCCCTGACTACGCCGAGTTGACGAGCGTCAGCAACTTCTCGTTCCTGCGCGGGGCCTCGCACCCGGAGGAGCTGGTGGAGCGCTCCCGGGCGCTGGGCTACTGCGCGCTGGCGCTGACGGATATCGCCTCGCTAGCCGGCGTGGTCCGCGCCCACGCGGCGGCAAAGGACTGCGGCCTGCACCTGATCCTGGGGGCGACCTTCCGGCTGGCACACGGCCCCGCCCTGACCCTGCTGGTGCGCAATGCGGCGGGCTATGCCGCGCTGTGCCGTCTGATCACCCGGGCGCGCGGGGCGGCGGACAAGGGGCACTACCACCTGACGCAGGCGGACCTCGACGCCCTGCCCGCCGAGGCCCGTGCCGGCTGGCACGCCCTGCTGCGCATCGAGCCCGAGATCGCGGAGCCGACGCTCGCCGAAGCGGCCCGCTGGCTGGCCGGGTGGGCCGTGCCGGACCAGGCCCATCTGGCAGTCAGCCAGTTACGCACGCCGGAGGATGCCCCGCTCGCGACCCGCGCACGGCAGCTCGCCGAAGCGACGGGGCTCCCGATCGTCGCCTGCGGCGATGTGCACATGCACGCTCGCGGCCGGCGCGCCCTGCAGGACGTGCTGACCGCCCTGCGCCTGCGCACCACCGTCGCGGAGGCGGGGCAGGCGCGCTTCCCCAACGGCGAACGCTGCCTGCGCCCACGCGACGACCTGGCCGCGCTCTACCCCGCCGCCTGGCTCGCGGCCAGTGTGCGGATCGCGCGGGACTGCGACTTCTCGCTGGACGCGGTCACCTACCGCTACCCGACCGATCCCCTGCCCTGGGACACGAGCCCGGCCGCCTACCTGCGCGAGGAGACTCTGAAGGGGGCGCGTGGCCGCTGGCCCGACGGCATACCGCCGAAGGTGACGGAGCAGATCGAGCGCGAGCTCGAGATCATCGCGCAGCTTGGCTACGAGCCCTACTTCCTGACGGTCTACGACATCGTGCGCTTTGCCCGCAGCCGCGGGATCCTGTGCCAGGGGCGCGGCTCGGCGGCGAACTCCGCCGTTTGTTATGCCCTCGGCATCACGGCAGTGGATCCCTCGCGCTCCAGCATGCTGTTCGAGCGCTTCATCTCCGCCGAGCGTGGCGAGCCGCCGGATATCGATGTCGACTTCGAGCACGAGCGCCGCGAGGAAGTGATCCAGTACATCTACCAGCGCTACGGCCGCGAGCGCGCCGCACTGGCCTGTACCGTGATCCGTTACCGCCGCCGCAGCGCCCTGCGCGACGTCGGCCGCGCGCTGGGCATCTCGCGTGCGCGGCTGGACGCCCTGACCGCCAACCTCGCCTGGTGGGACGACGGCATTCCCGCCGAGCGCCTGCGCGAGGTCGGGCTGGACCCGGACGGCGCCCTGGCCCGCCAGTGGCAGACGCTGACCGCCGAACTGCTGGGCTTCCCGCGCCACCTGTCGCAGCACACCGGCGGCTTCGTGATCGCCGACGGCCGGCTGGACGAGCTGGTGCCCATCGAGAACGCGGCCATGCCGGAGCGTTCGGTGATCCAATGGGACAAGGATGATCTTGATGCCGTCGGGCTGCTCAAGATCGACGTGCTGGCGCTGGGCATGCTTTCCTGCGTGCGCCGCGCGCTGGAGCTGATGGCGCAGCACCGGGGCCGCGACTGGGGCCTGGCCGACATCCCCGCCGAGGACCCGGCGGTCTATCGCATGCTGCAGAAGGCCGACACCCTGGGCGTGTTCCAGATCGAGTCACGTGCGCAGATGAGCATGCTGCCGCGCCTGAAGCCCGCGAATTTCTACGATCTGGTGATCGAGATCGCCATCGTGCGCCCCGGCCCGATCCAGGGCGAGATGGTGCACCCGTATCTGAAGCGCCGCGCCCACCCGGAGCGGGTGCGCTATCCGAATGCCGAAGTGAAGCGCGTGCTCGGGCGTACCCTCGGCGTGCCGATCTTCCAGGAACAGGTGATCGAGCTGGCGATGGTCGCGGCCGGCTTCTCCGCCGGCGAGGCGGACGGGCTGCGCCGAGCGATCGGGGCCTGGCGCCGCACCGGCCAGCTCGCGCGCTACCGCGAGCGCCTGATGGAGGGCATGCGCAGCCGCGGTTATCCGGAGAAATTCGCCGAGCAGTTGTACAAGCAGATCCTCGGCTTTGGCGAATACGGCTTCCCCGAGTCGCACTCGGCCAGCTTTGCCCTGATCACCTACGTCTCCTCCTGGCTCAAGTGCCACGAGCCGGCGATCTTTGCCTGCGCCCTGCTGAACAGCCAGCCGATGGGCTTTTACGCCCCGGCGCAGATCGTCGCCGATGCCCGCCGCCACGGCGTGGAGGTGCGCCCGGTGGACGTGCGCTGTAGTGACTGGGAGTGCACGGTGGAGCCGGTCGCCAATAACGACGCGCTGGCCTTGCGTCTGGGCCTGAACCGTGTCGGCGGGCTCGGTCGCGATGTGGCCGAACGCATCGTCGCCGCACGCGCCAAGCGCCCGCTCGCCGACGTGCCGGATCTGGTGGCACGCGCCGCCCTCACCCGCGCCCAGGCCAATCGCCTCGCTCGCGCCAACGCCCTGAAGGGCCTGGCCGGCAACCGCCACCAGGCACGCTGGGCAACAGAGGCGGTGGAGGAACCCCTGCCGCTGTTCGCCGAGACCTCCGGCGAGAGCGTGCGCGAAGCCGATGTGACCCCGTTGTTGCCGCGCCCGGATGCGGTAGACGAACTGGTGCAGGACTACGCCACCCAGGGCCTGAGCCTGGGCCCGCACCCGCTGGCCCTGATGCGTCCGTTCCTGGAGCAGCGTCGGCTGGCCACCGCCGCCCGGCTACTCGAACAGTCCGGCTTTAGTGGCGCCCGCTACGCCGGGCTCGTGATCACCCGCCAGCGCCCCGGCTCGGCCAACGGCACAGTCTTCCTGACCCTCGAGGACGAGAGCGGAACGCTGAATCTCATCGTCTGGCCGGACCGCGTGGAGCGCTTTCGCGCCGAGGTCCTGCACGGCCGCCTGCTGGAAGCCCACGGCGAGTGGCAATACAGCGAAGGTGTCGGCCACCTGATCGTGCAACGCCTGATCGACCGCAGCGCCTGGCTGGGCGAACTCGCCACCCACTCCCGCGATTTCGGCTGAACCGGGGATGGGCTGGCTACGAATTCCCGGAGGTTTTGCGCACGGTGCCCGCCATCGCCATGCAAAAGACTTCCAGGTCATTCAGATGATCGGTCAAAATCAGACGAACCTTTGCCGGATCGACGCTCTGATATCCGTGGACCAGGATGTTGCGAAACCCTGCCATTGCCGCCAGGACTTCTGCCAAATCCGATTCGATCACATCATCCCAAGCGAGGAGAAAGAACAACTGCCGGTTACTCTCCGGCTCCCCCAGCCGTCGTTCCGAAACCCAGTGTGAGGCAACATCCAGAGCGGCCTGAATGGCCAACTGCAGGGTGTGTTCGACGAATCGCCGTTCCCTGACATCACTCTCCAGTTGCTCCGGGCGGGCCAACTCCTTTAACTCCCGCACACAGGTCTCGATAAAAGCCAGCTTCTTCTGCAGTAGGGCGCGATCCATCATGCGTTTCCTGCCTGGCGATATTCCTCCAGGTATGGGAGAAGATCGAAATACCGGTTACGGGCATCCACTTCGAAGGCAACCCTGCGGGGCGCGTCGGATTCGAACACGACAACGCCATCCCGTAGTACACGGTGGATCAGATCCGCGCCTGCCTTTTGGAGATCGATCAAGTCGACCGTGCACCCGGTCGCGTCTTCGAGATCCATCTGCAGGAGCGCAAGTGGATTAAGGAGACCCTCAGCCACGGGCTCGACCATCAGCACCGCGAGGTCAATGTCACTCCCCACCCGCGCTTCTCCACGGCTGTGACTACCGAACAGGTACGCACAAACCACCCCCGGCTCGGTCGAGAGGCGCTCACCCAGAACACGGGCGATCTTGGGGATTTCGGTTCCAGAGACCATTTCCGGATTCTCCGGCGCGCATCGCGTGTTTGCAAGACACGCTTCAGCCGTCTCCGGGTGGTGTCAAACGCGGCCGGTGAGGTGGCCGATGCGCTGGCTGAGTTTTTCCCAAGCGCCCTCCAGGGCGGCCAGCGGGTCGCGGCGGCGCAGGGCCCGGCGCGAGTGGATCCACTGGCCGGTCGGCCCGGCCGGTTCGGTATCGTGAGCGGCCTCGATGATGCGCGCGACGACGGCGAACTGGTTGTACTCCTCCAGCACGCGGCGCCGCGCCTCGAGGATGTGCGGCAGCCGCTGTTCGTATTCGTTGTCGCGGATCGCGCGGCGAATGCGCTCGGCCGTCCCTTCGACATCGTCGATGTCGATGGCAATGAAGCTCTCCGGCGGGAAGTAGTCCGCGGCATTCGGCGCGCCGTAGTAGAACGGCAGCGTGGCGCCGAGGAAGGCGTCCGCCAGCTTCTCGGTCCAGTGATGCGGCCCCACGTAGTTCTCCACCGCGACGTGATAGCGGTAGGCATCCAGGCATTCGGCCTTGTCGTCCAGCGGCTGTACGCCCTTGCCGAAGATCTCCAGCTCCGGCAGTTGGGCCTTCAGCGCCCAGGTGAAGTCGTAGCGCCGCCGATGCAGGGTGTGCCGTTGGCGCTTGGCCGAGCACATGGTGGCGATGTCGCGGGTCTTTTCCAGCGGCGGGTTCGCCCGCATGTCGTTGTACGGCCGTTCACCCTGGCTGCCGAAGCCGTAGTACCAGATCATCCCCTGCTGGGAATGGATGCGCCGCCGGTGCTTGAGCGCCCATTCCGGGTGCGAGGTCAGTACCCGGCCGAACTGGCGCGTAAAGCGCCGGCCGTAGGACTTGATCGAGGGCGGCTCCATGGTCACCAGCAGGGTGTGCTCGGCGCCACAGGCGAGGCGTTCGCTGTAATGCCGGTTGCGCCCGGTGTTGGACGGGAATTCGTCGTACACCACCAGCCAGTCGTACTCGGTGGCCTGCGGGTCGAAGGTGAACTCGCAACGCCCCCAGCGCGCCTCGCCGTCCGGCAACTGGTGACGCCAGATCGCCTCGCGCATCGTCGACAGGAACTTGACCCGGATCCGGTCCGTCGGCGAATCGCTCACCGGTTGGCTCCGCCGTGTTCCAGGAACTCGGCATAGGCCCCGGCCAGCCCTTCGTCGAGCCCGATGCGGGCCTTCCAGCCCAGCGCCGCGAGGCGCGACACATCCAGCTGCTTGCGCGGGGTGCCATCCGGCTTCGAGCGGTCAAAGCGCAGCTCGCCCCGGAAGCCGACCACGCCGGCCACCCGCTGCGCCAGTTCGGCAATGGTCAGATCCTCGCCCGTGCCCACGTTGATGTGGCTCAGCATCGGCTCGGTGTGCTCCGCGTACGTGGTCTGGTCGAGGTTCATCACGTGCACGCAGGCCCCCGCCATGTCATCCACATGCAGGAACTCGCGGCGCGGGGTCCCGCTGCCCCAGACGGTCACGTAATCGGCGCCGGCCTGTTTCGCCTCGTGAAAGCGCCGGATCAGCCCGGGGATCACGTGGCTGTTCTCCGGGTGGTAGTTGTCGCCCGGGCCGTAGAGGTTGGTCGGCATGACCGAGCGATAGTCCGTGCCGTACTGCCGGTTGTAGCTCTCGCACAGCTTGATGCCCGCGATCTTGGCGATGGCGTAGGGCTCGTTGGTCGGCTCCAGCGGCCCGGTCAGCAGGGCGGCCTCCGCGATCGGCTGCGGGGCCTCGCGCGGGTAGATGCAGCTGGAGCCAAGAAAGAGCAACCGCCGTACGCCGGCGCCGTGGGCGGCGTGAATTACGTTGGTCTGGATCGCCAGGTTGTCGCGGATGAACTCGGCCGGATAGGTGTTGTTGGCGTGAATCCCGCCCACCTTCGCCGCCGCCAGATAGACCTGGTCCGGGCGTTCCACGCGCATGAACGCCTCCACCGCGGCCTGATCGGTCAGGTCGAGCTCGGCGTGGGTGCGGGTCAGCAGCTCCACGCCCGGCCAGTCCTCGAGCTGGCGGCAGATGGCGCTGCCCACCATCCCCCGATGCCCGGCGACGAAGACGCGCTGCGGCTTACTCATGGCGGCTCAGGGTGCGGTAGCCGTGGTCGCGCACCAGCTCGTCGCGTTCGGCGCTTCTGAGGTCTTCGCGCACCATCTCGGCCACCAGTTCCTCGAAGCGGATGCGCGGTTCCCAGCCCAGCTCGCGCCTGGCCTTGCTGGCATCCCCCAGCAGGGTCTCGACCTCGGTGGGCCGGAAATAGCGCGGGTCTACCGACACAATGCAGCGGCCCTTGTCGTCAAAGCCCTGCTCGTCCACGCCCTCCCCGCGCCATTCGATGCGCATGCCCAGCTCATGGGCCGCGGCGTCGACAAAGTCGCGTACGCTGTGCTGTTCGCCAGTGGCGATCACGTAGTCGTCCGGGGTGTCCTGCTGCAGCATCAGCCACTGCATCTCGACGTAGTCGCGGGCATGGCCCCAGTCGCGTTTCGCGTCCAGGTTGCCGAGGTACAGCCGTTCCTGCAGCCCGAGTTTGATGCGCGCGAGGGCGCGGGTGATCTTGCGGGTGACGAAGGTCTCCCCGCGTACCGGGGATTCGTGGTTGAACAGGATGCCGTTGCAGGCATACATGCCGTACGCCTCGCGGTAGTTGACCACGATCCAGTAGGCATACAGCTTGGCCACCGCATAGGGGCTGCGCGGGTAGAACGGGGTGGTTTCGTCCTGCGGCGTGGCCTGCACCTTGCCGTAGAGCTCCGAGGTGCTCGCCTGGTAGAAGCGCGTGGTCTGCTCCATGCCGAGGATGCGGATTGCCTCCAGCAGGCGCAGGGTGCCCAGGGAATCCGAGTTGGCGGTGTATTCCGGCTCCTCGAAGGAGACCGCCACGTGCGACTGCGCGGCCAGGTTGTAGATCTCGTCCGGCTGCACCTGCTGGATGATGCGGATCAGGCAGGTTGAGTCGGTCAGATCGCCGTGGTGCAGGATGAAGCGGCGATCGCTCTCGTGCGGGTCCTGATACAGGTGGTCGATGCGATCGGTATTGAACAGCGAGGAACGACGCTTGATGCCGTGTACCTCGTAGCCCTTGTCCAGCAGGAACTCGGCCAGGTAGGCCCCGTCCTGTCCGGTGATCCCGGTGATCAATGCCACTTTGGCCATATCGACTCCCGCTGCCGGGCGGCGTGCGCCCCACGCCCCGCCCAAAACGCGGGATCATACCATTCCCGCCCCCGGCGGCACGTGCTTCAGGCGCGCCCGTAGACGTCCTCCAGGCGCACGATGTCGTCCTCGCCCAGATAACTGCCGGACTGCACCTCGATCAGCTCCAGCGGCAGCGCGCCGGGATTCTCCAGGCAGTGCACCTGCCCGATCGGGATGAAGGTCGACTCGTTCTCGGTGACCAGGTAATTCTGTTCGCCGTTGGTAACGCGCGCGGTACCGCTGACGACCACCCAGTGTTCCGCCCGGTGGTGATGCATCTGCAGCGACAGGCGCGCGCCGGGATTCACGGTGATGCGCTTGACCTGATAGCGCGACCCGGTATCGATGGATTCATAGCAGCCCCAGGGCCGGTACACCACGGTGTGGTCCACGTGCTCGCTACGGTCGGCCGCCTGCAGGCGTTCGACGATGCGCTTGACGTCCTGCACCCGGTCGCGGTCGGCCACCAGCACGGCGTCGCGGGTGGCCACTACCGCCAGATTGCGCAGCCCGATGCCCGCGACCAGCAGACCATCGGCATCCACCACGCAGCCCTCGCTGTCTTCCAGCAGGCAGTCCCCGCGCAGCGTGTTGCCCTGCTCGTCCACGCCCCGCACCCCCGCCAGGGCCGACCACGAGCCGATGTCACTCCAGCCAGCCGCCAGCGGCGTGACGGCGGCGTGCTCGGTCCGCTCCATCACGGCATAGTCGACCGAGATATGGGGGGCCGCCGCAAACGCGTCGGGGTCCACCCGGAGGAAGTCGAGGTCTTCCCGCGCGTTCTCCAGGGCGCTCCGGCAAGCAGACACGATGACGGGTTCGAAACGTTCCAGTTCTTCCAGATACTGCGACGCCCGAAACACGAACATCCCGCTGTTCCAGAGGTAATCGCCGCGCTCGATGTACTCGCGGGCCGTGGTCGCGTCCGGCTTTTCCACGAAGCGGGCGACGCGCGCGCCATCCGCGCCCAGTGCCTCGCCCTGCTGGATATAGCCATAGCCGGTCTCCGGCGCCGTGGGCACGATCCCGAAGGTCACGAGATGCCCCGCCTCGGCCAGCGCCATCGCCCGCACCACCGCGTCCCGGAAGGCCTCGGGATCGCCGATGTGGTGATCCGCCGCCAACACCAGGAGCAGCGGATCGCGCCCCTCGGACCGCGCCTGCAATGCCGCCAGCGCGATCGCCGGGGCGGTATTGCGGCCCTCGGGCTCCAGCAGGATGCGTGCCTGCTGTACGCCTGCCGCGCGCAGTTGTTCGGCCGCCAGGAAACGGTGCTCGACATTGGCCAGCACCAGCGGCGGGGCCGCGCCCAGACCGTCCAGTCGCTGGGCGGTCTGCTGCAGCAGGGTCTGTTCCCCGGTCAGGGGCAGGAACTGTTTCGGATAATGGCTGCGGGATACCGGCCACAGGCGGGTGCCCGAGCCGCCGGCCAGGATCACCGGTTGCAGTTCGATCCGGCTTTGCGTCTGTTCCATCGTCCTTAACCCCGTATCAGGCGGGAAATCTCGTCCACGCGGCGCTCCAGCAGGGCCGGGTCCGCGCGGGTCTCCACGTTCAGGCGCAGCAGCGGTTCGGTATTCGAGCTGCGCAGGTTGAACCGCCAGTCGGCGAATTCCAGGCTGACGCCATCCGTGTGATCCTCCTCCCCGCCCTGCCCGGCGTAGGCCTGCAGCACGCGCTCGCTGGCCGCTGCGGCGTCCTCCACCTCGAAGTTCAACTCGCCGCTGCAGGGGTAGCGGGCCATGCGCTCGGCGACCATCTCGCCCAGGGACTGTTCGCGCCGCCCCATCAGTTCGGCCACTCGCAGCCACGGCAGCATGCCGGTATCGCAGTAGTAGAAATCGCGGAAATAGTGGTGCGCGCTCATCTCGCCACCGTAGATGGCGTCCTCGAGGCGCAGCCGCTCTTTCATGAAGGCATGCCCGGTCTTCGACTGGATCGGCTCGCCGCCCGCGGCGCGCACCATCTCGATGGTGTTCCAGGTCAGGCGCGGATCATGGACGATACGCTCGCCGGCATGGCCGTCCAGGCAGGCCTCCGCGAGCAGGCCGACGATGTAGTACCCCTCGATGAAGTTCCCCTGGGCGTCGAACAGGAAACAGCGGTCGAAGTCCCCGTCCCAGGCCACGCCCAGATCCGCGCCATGAGTCCGCACCGCATTGGCGGTGGCGGCGCGGTTCTCCGGCAGTAGCGGGTTCGGGATGCCATTGGGAAATCGACCGTCCGGCTCGAAATTGACCCGGATCAGCTCGAACGGCAGATGCGGCTCCAGCGCCTCCAGCACCGGGCCCGCGCCGCCGTTGCCCGGATTGACCACGATCTTCAGGGGCGGCAGGGCCTCGCGCTGGATCGAGGCAAGCAGCCGCGCCACGTAGTCGCCCCGGTGGTCCAGATGCCGGATCTGCCCATTGGGCATGGGCCGGAAATCCCCCCGCTCGGCCCGGTGACGAATCGCCTGCAGGCCCGAGTCGCCACTGATCGGGCGCGCCTCGCTGCGCACCAGTTTCAGGCCGTTGTAGTCCAGCGGGTTGTGGCTGGCCGTAACCATGATCCCGCCACCGGCGCCGTAGTGCGCCGTTGCGAAGTAGACCTCCTCCGTGCCGCACATACCGATGTCCGCCACGTCGCTACCGCCCGCGGTCAAGCCCTCGATCAGCGCCCGCGCCAGTTCCGGGCTGGACAGGCGAATATCGTGGCCGACCACGGTTCGCCCCGGCCGAATCTCCTCGGCAAACGCACGCCCGATGGCCCTTACCACCTCCGGGTTGAGCTGATCCGGCACCCGCCCGCGTACGTCATAGGCCTTGAAACAGTCGATCTTCATTCACGTCCCTTTTCCGCATTCTTCGCGACAACGGCGCGCAAGCCCTTCCCGCGTATTCCTTCATGATACATAGCCGGAACGCCGCGCGAGGCCCTGCCAGCATCACCGGCGTCAGTAGCGTTACTTGACGTTCCGCGCGCATGCCCCCGAACATGGTGGGTTGATCAAACGAGGAAAAGCCGATGAGTGAGCCGCAAGTGAAGACCGAGGAGAAGAAACAGCATTTCGACGACATCTACGTCGCCGAGACGCCGGTACCGTTCAAGGAGCGCATCATCGACGCGCTCGACTACATCTCCGACGACTTCAACCGGCAAACCTTCGACCGGCTGATCCTCCCCTGGGCCGAGAAGCAGGCGGCCGCCGGCAAGCCCCTGAACTACGTGGACCTGTGCTGCTGCTTCGGCAACACCACCATGGCCGCCATCCACAACATGGATGTCGAGGCGATCCGCGCCAACTGGGCCGACGAACAGGCCTGCAAGACCGTCGCCGCGCCGCGCCGCCTGCCGATGAAGACCACCGGGATCGATATCTCCGGCAATGCCCTGGCCTACGGCAAGAGCGCCGGGCTGTTCGACGAGACCTTCGAGGCCGATCTGAACCAGCCGGCGCCGGAGACCCAGGCCGCGATCGAAAAGGCCATGGCCGACGCCGATATCGTGATCTCCACCGCGTCGCTGGTCTACCTCGACCCGCCGGCCATCGAGAAGCTGGTGCGCTCCTTCGCCGAGACCCCGCGCGAGGGCTATATGCTCGTCAACTTCCTGAACCCCTTCGCGCTGGAAAAGGCCGACGCCACCAAGCGCCTGCTGCTGGAACACCTGGAGTTCGTGGGCAGCACCGCCAGCCGGCACCGCCGGCTGTCGCCGCTGGAACAGGAGAACTACCCGGGCGAAGACTGGGCACTGCTGGAGATCTGGGTCCTGCGCCGCCGCGCGTAGGCCGCGGGCGCGGCTGGGGCGCGACGCCGCGCCCCGCATATCGTCCCTGAAATTGCCCGCTGAAAGCGAAAGGGCCGGCCCATTCGGGTCGGCCCTTTTTGCTGGCTGGGGGTGTGTCGGGTTTGAGTGCTCGGCTCAGAGCAGCACGACGCGGTTCCGACCCGACTCCTTGGCCTGGTACATCGCCTCGTCCACCCGACGGGCCAGCGTCTTCGGCGTATCGCCCGGGCGCATCTCGCTGACACCGAAACTGGCCGTCACCGAGATCGGGCAGGGTGTTTCCATTGCGGCCACCGCCTTGCGCAGTTTCTCCGCCATCGCCTCGGCCCCGGCGCCGGGCGTCTCGGGCACCACCACCATGAACTCCTCCCCGCCCCAGCGACCGAGGGAATCCGCCTCGCGCAGGGCGCCGCGGACGGTTTCCGCGAGGCGCTTGAGCACCTCGTCCCCGGTCTCGTGGCCGTAGTCGTCGTTGAAGTCCTTGAAGCGGTCGATATCGAACATGATCAGGGACAACGGACGCCCGTAGCGTCGGCTGCGCTCCATCTCCGCCTCGAGGGTATCGCCGAGACTCAGACGATTGGCCAGACCCGTCAGCCAGTCGGTGTGCGCCAGCCGCCGGATCTCGTCTTCCATGCGCACCCGATCGGTCACGTCCTTGCCGATCGACACGTAGTGGGTTACTTCGCCCCCGGCATTGGTGACCGGGCTGATGCTCTGCTCCATGTGCATCAGGGAGCCATCCCGGCGCCGATTCACGAACTCGCCGCGAAAGGCATCCCCCCGCTTCAGCGTGTCCCACATCTCGCGATAGAAATCGGCATCCTGCTGGCCGGATTTCAGGATGCGCGGAGTCTGCCCCAGGGCCTCGTTGCGGCTGTAGCCGGTCTGTTCCTCGAAGGCCGCATTCACGTAGGTGATGGTGCCCTCGGGGTCGGTAATCAGGACCGGGTCCGCGGATACCTCCAGCGCGGTGGACAGCAGCCGGATCTCGTCATCGCGGCGCCGTTCGTCGGTGATGTCCTGCTGCACCGACACGAAGTGGGTCACCCGGCGGTCGTCATCCTCCGCATACACCGGCGAGATGTGCCAGCGAACCCGATACCAGGAACCGTCCTTGCGGTAGTTGATGGCCTCGCCATCGAAACACTCCCCGCTGGCCAGGGCACCCCGCATCCGGTCCAGCACCGCGCGCGAGGTGGCCGGGCCCTGCAGCATGCGCGGGGTCTGGCCCAGGGCCTCGTCGCGATCGTAGCCGGTCATGTGCTCGAAGCCGGCATTCACGTAGACGATCCGCGGGCCCGCATCCAGATCGGCATCGGTGATGACCACCGAGTTGTGCGACTGCTCGATGGCCGCATCCAGAAGGCGGAGTTTCTCGAACCCCTCGATGAACGACATGGGCGGCATGGCACGGCCTTCCGGAAACGAATGGGCGCGGGGACGGGCCCCGCGAAGTGTACGGCCGAGGAATCGGACTCGTCCGCGAAGGCGGGGTTCAGTCCATATCGGCCATCTCGAGGATCGAGCCGACGATGTCGCTGGTGGTCACGATGCCCTCGAGCTCGTTGCCCTTGAGCACGACCAGCCGCCGGATCCCCTGGCTCACCATCAACCGCGCCACATATTTCACGTCCATCTCGGCGGGCACCGTGATCACGGGCTTGGTGCAGACATCATAGACGTTCGAGAGGTCAATATCGCCCTCCTCCGCCACGATCGTCTTCAGGATCGTGGTGTAGGTGATGATGCCGTAGGCATCGTGGGCGTGCTGCTTCTCCACCACCAGGGACTTCACGCCATGCTTGCGCATCAACTGCATGGCCTCGCGCAACGGCGCCAGGGGGGACACGGTCACCACGTTGGGTCTGAGAATCTCGCTTACCAGCATAATCGTCTCCGTCAGAGTTCTTCCTTGACCTGTTCCTGGAACTGCTCGATCTGGTTGCGCCCGATACCGGCCAGGTGGGCAAGATCCACCGTAAAGGCAATCCCGCGCGGATCGTTCGCCAGATCGAGTTCCCTGGAGATGCATTTGAGCACGCCCAGGGCCACCTTCTTTTCCAGTACCCACAACAGGACCGACTGACTCCCCTCGTAGGTCATGCCGAGGAAGGTCTTGCGCGCCTCGGCCCCGATGCCGCGCGCGTCCATGATGGTTACTCCACCCGCGCCGGCCTCCTTGGCCGTGGCGATTGCCTGTTCCTCCAGGTCATCCGAGAGGACGGCCACCAGTGCGGAAAATCTCATTGCGCTACTCCTCCTGGTTACGCGTGAACCAGCGTTCGTACAGATCCACGGCGATCGCGTAGAGCATCACCGTGACGATGGGAAAGATGGACGCAAACGCGATCAGGCCGAAGCCGTCGATCAGGACGTTGCGGTCCTCCAGGTGCGTCGCGAGACCAATCCCCAGTGCCGTCACCAGGGGTACGGTCACCTCCGAGGTGGTCACGCCGCCCAGGTCGAAGGCCAGCGCCACGATCTGCTTCGGCGCGAGGATGGTCAGCACGATCACCAGCAGGTAGCCGCCCATGATGTAGTGGTGGATGGAATCGCCCGCCAGGATCCGGTGCACCCCGATAGTGATACCGATGGCCACGCCCAGCGCCACCAGGATGCGGATCACATCGCCGCGCAGGGAGCCGCGCGCCGCCTCCTCCGCCTTCTGGCCGATCGCGATCAGGGCCGGTTCCGCCATCGTGGTGGCAAAACCGATGGAGAACGCGAACAGATAAACCCACAGGAACAGCTCGTTGGTGATCAGCTGCTCGGCCATGCTCTCGCCGATCGGGAACAGTCCCAGCTTGAGCCCGACCACGAAGGCGTACAGGCCCAGCACCACCAGCACGAAACCGAAGATCACCCGCGGCAGATACGGGATGCGCTTGCGCAGCACGAAATACTGGAACACCACGATCACCGCGATGATCGGCGCCACGTCGCGCAGCATCAGCAGCAGGTCCATGCCCATCGTGGCCAGCCAGTGACCCTCGGCCCCCGGCAAATCCGTGTCCGGATCCATCGCGGCGGTCTCGGCGTTGGTCGGCGCCCCGATATCGGCGCCGGTGAACACGATGATGCCGTAGAGCTGCACGGTGATCATCGGCACCATCACGGCCAGCGCCACCAGCCCGAAGCCGTCACGCAGCGGATTCCGCCCGCTGATCGAGGCGGCCAGCCCCAAACCCAAAGCCGCCACCAGGGGCACGGTCACGATGTTCGTGGTCACCCCGCCGGAGTCGTAGGCCAGACCGACAATCTCTTCCGGGGCAAAGAAGGTGACCAGCACCACGAGCACGTAGCCGGTCAGGATGTACCAGTGCAGCGGGTGGCCCAGCACCGTGCGCAGGATCCCCAGCGCCACCACGGCCCCGACTGACAACGCGACGATCAGGCGCAGCACGAATCCCTCGATCCGCCCCTCGCTGATCAGCTCCGCCTGCTCCGCGACCGCGATCAGGGCCGGTTCCGCGATCACCGTGGCAAAGCCAAGGGTAAAGCCGAACGCCATCAGCAGCAGCAGCGAACCCCGCCGGGCCAGCGCATTCGATAGGTTCTTGCCGATGGGAAAGATGCCCATCTCCAGACCCTGCAGGAACAGCGCCACGCCAAAGACCACGATGGCCAGCCCGACCACCATGGACAGCAGGCCATCCGGCACCGTACGCAGCACCAGCGCCTGGAACACCGCCACCACGATCACGATGGGCGCGAGATTGCGCGCCGCATGACCCAGGGTGTGGAGAAAGTTCATGCGCTCCCTTCCCGGGATATGACCCCGGAATCAATTCCCCGCCTGGCGGTCGCAGGGTGTATGGAATCCCTGCAGATACCCTATCGCGCCGTGGTGGTCGGCGCCACGGGCGGCCTCGGTGCCGCGTTCGTGCAACACCTGGAACAGGACCCGAACTGCACGCAGGTAGTCGCACTCGGTCGCCACAGCGACCCGCCCGTGGATCTCCTCGACGAGGCCAGTATCGAACATGCCGCCGCCTGGCTGCGCGAGCAGGCACCGGAATGGGACCTGATCCTCGATGCCACCGGCATCCTGACCATCGACGGCCAGGGCCCGGAGAAGCGCCTGCGCGACCTCGATCCGGCCGTCATGGCCCGAGCCTTCGCCATCAACGCCATCGGCCCGGCGCTGTTGTTCAAGCACCTGGCACCGCTGCTCCCGCGCAATCGCAAGGGGGTTCTGGCCACCCTGTCGGCCCGGGTCGGCTCCATCGAGGACAATCACCTCGGCGGCTGGGTCAGCTATCGCGCCTCCAAGGCGGCACTCAACCAGATCGTGCGGACCACCGCCCTGGAACTGCGGTTCAGCCACCGTCAGGCGGTCGTGGTCGCCCTGCAGCCCGGCACCTGCGCCACCCGGCTTTCAGAGCCGTATCGGTCCCGCGCGCCGGAGGTGCTGAGCCCCGAGTACGCAACCGGCCGCCTGCTGGATGTTCTGGACCGGCTGGACGCCGAGCAGTCCGGGAGTTTCCACGACTTCGAGGGCCAGCGACTGCCGTTCTGAAAACCATCAGCGGAAATGATCTGCATCAACGAATGCTGATACGCGCGGCGCGATAGTACCTCCGAACGACCATCACGCCTTCGGAGGAACCGAACATGCGACACACCCTGACCTTCCGCTCCCTGGCGCTGGCCGGCCTCCTGGCCCCCGCCGCCCTGATCCCGGCCCACGCCACCGCCGCCAACGCCGACGTCTCCGCCGGCGACTGGCTGCTGCGCGGCGGCCTGACCCACGTGGCCCCCAAGTCCGACAACGGAACTCTAGCCGGTTTGGGCGACGCGGCTGTAGACGTCGGTTCCAACACCCGTCCCTCCGGCAACATCACCTACATGATGACCGACAATCTGGGCCTGGAGCTGCTGGTCGCCATCCCGTTCAAGCACAACCTGAACGTCGGTGGCGTCGACATCGGCAGCACCCGCCACCTGCCGCCGACCCTGAGCCTGCAGTACCACTTCAACACCGGGTCCGCGGTGCGCCCGTATGTCGGTGCCGGCATCAACTACACCTACTTCTTTGACGAACCCGATGGCCTCGACCTGGATGATTCCTGGGGCGCCGCGGTGCAGGCCGGGATCGACTTCGCGGTGGACGACAACTGGTTCGTGAATGCCGAAGTGCGCTGGATCGACATCGACACCGACGTGTCGCTGGGTGGCGCCCATCTCGGTACCGTCAACATCGACCCCTGGACCTTCGGGATGAACGTCGGCTACCGCTTCTGACGCATACCCTGAAGCAAGACGCCGGCCTAACCGCCGACGTCTTCCACGAGGCCGAGGACCCGCGCGACGCGATCCTCGGCCTCTTGTGTTTCCAGACCCCGCGATTTCGGCGCACCCCAGACGGGGCCGGGCCACGCCGGGTCCCCCTCGAAGCGCGCCACGTGGTGCAGATGCAACTGCTCCACGATGTTGCCCAGCTTGGCCACGTTCAGCGCTCGCGGGACGAAGGCCTGCTCCATCGCCCGGGCCAGGGCGCGCGATTCGCGGGCCAGCTGGGTGGCATCCTCCACCGCGAGTGCATGCAGTTCCCGCAGGTCGGGGCGCCGCGGGACCAGGATGAACCAGGGGTAGTCCCAGTGATCCATCAATCGGACGCTGGACAGCGGCCACTCCGCCACGGCCCAGGTATCCGCGACGAGCCGCGGATCGAGTCGAAACTCAGTCGTCATTGGCCAGCTCCTGCCAGATGCCGGGTTGCGACCAGAGGCCCGTCTCCCAGTCCCCGCCTGCGGTCCTTAGCAGATAGCTATAGTGCGACCGATGGCGCAAGGCGGCCGCGGCACTACGCCGGGCCTCCGCATCCGGGCCGCTGATCACCACCAGTTGCGTGCCGGGGACCGTCCAGGCCCGGGCGCTGGTTCCCGTTTCCAGGCCCGGTTCCACGGCCGCAGGCTCCGGTGCGAGCCCGCGCACGTCCAGCCATTCCGCCACGGCGGCATGCGTGCCCAGCAGGATCCGCGTGCCCCCCATGCCCTCCGCGACCTCGGGCACACGCCCCAGCCAGGGCGCAACCTCCGCGGCCCCGGCATCCCCGAGCGGGAACACCCGCACATCCGGATCCAGAGCGCCCTGGCGCAGGATGTCCGGCGACTCGCCATCGGCCAGATGCCGGAACAGCCGCCAGTCCGGATCGACGGCGACCGCCCGCGGCCGCCTGTCGGTCTTGATCGAAACTGGCCGGGACACGCTCTCCAGCTCGATCCAGTGCGTTTCGCGCCCCTCCTCGGTCTTCAGCACCAGCGGCACACGCAGGTGCCACGGGTCGTCGTCATCCGCTTGACGCAGTTGCCCCGTCACCTGCCACCCGTTCCCGCGCGGCTCCAGCCGCAGCGCGGCCAGTTCCGGCGTCGGCGCCCCCGCACGTTCGATCCATTGCTCGAAGAACGGGCGCAGGTCCTCCTCCGTCTCCCGGTCGAAAGCTTCGATCACGGCCGCCCAGTCGGCCTCGCGAAAAAGCCACTCGGCATACAGCTCGCGCACGCCGGCGCGCAGGGCCTCCTCCCCAATCCGGTCCTCCAGCATCCGCCACAGCATCGCTCCGCGGTGATACCCGGCAATCCGCGCGGCGCCGGAATTCCCGCCCCGGAAGCTACCATGTGGCCGGTCCTGCCCAATGGGCAGGGCCGCGTAGTCACGCAGCCACTGCCCGCGCTCCTCACGCCCCTCACCACGATCACGCTTGAATTGGTAATCGGCCATGAAGGTGGTCAGCCCTTCCGACCAGTTGCCGCCCGAGGCGTCCACGTACACCCCCGTCCCCCACCAGGCGTGGAGCACTTCGTGTCCGAGGGAGGTATGGGGGATAAACGGCAACGGAATCACGCGCTCGCCCATCAGCGTAAAACCCGGGAAGGCCAGCCCCACCGGCCGCGGACTCGCGGCGATGGTGAAAGTGTCGTAGGGATATGGCCCGATCGCCTGGCTGAAGCGCTCGATATAGCCTGCCGCCTGCTCGCGATAGGTCGCGCCGAATTCGGCCTCCAGGCGAGCCGGAAACAGCGTGCGCACCGTGACCGTTCCAACCTCCTGCTCGACCGCGTCCCAGGGTCCGGTGGCCACGGCCAGCGCGCGTCCCGCCGGGTGTTCGAAGGTCGTGCGGTACCGGTCGCCTTCGCGCTCCTCCGCCACCTGCGAGCCGGATGCGACCGCCCGATGGCCGCCGAGACTGGTCACTTCGATGCGCACGGCATGCGGCTCCTGCTCCGGTCGGCGCGGATACCAGTCCGCCCCCGCCGGCAGATATCCGCCCTCCGGGGCCAGGAATCCGCTTCCGGGTCGCGCATCGTCCAGTGCGGGCAGACGTGCGCCGTAGCGAATCACCAGGGCGCCGGCATCGGCCTCCGGCGCGCGCGCCAGCTCCAGCCAGCCATCTCCGCTACGCTCGAAGTCGACGGGGTGCCCGCCCAGCGAGACGGCGTCCACGGCAATCCCCGGATCGAGCCGGAAGCGCCGCAGAGTGGCCGGATCCACCTGCGCCGGGTCCGCCTCGAAGCGGCCCTCCAGCCGCGACTGGCCGGGATCCAGTTCCACCTGCACCACCACCCCGGCAACAGAGGCCGCGCCGGGGAGCGGCGCCAGAAGCAGTCCTACGGCGATGATGACGCCCGCAAGCAAGCCGGTTCGCATGGTTCAGTCCCCGCGCGGGAAACGCGCTACCCGCTCGAGCTGCTCGCCCTCGCGCTCGATCTCCAGGGGCAGCCAGGTACCGGGCGCGACGGCCCGCACCACGCGCTGCAGGTCGCTCGCCGCGCGGATGGATCGGTCCCCGGCCCGCAGGACGCGGTCCCCCGCTTGCAAGCCGGCGGCCTCGCCCACCGAGTCCGGCTGGACCCGCAGGATGCGAATACCCGGCTGGTCATCGGCCTCCAGGTGTACCCCAAGCAGGGCCCCCGAAAGTTCGAATCGATCGTCGCGCGGGACCCCGAATACGGCATCCGCCAGGTCCGGGTCGGTTTCCGCGCATTCCCCGGGCTCACGCGGCAAAAGCACCGCCGTGTCGGTCACGCCCAGATCGGCGAGCTGGTGGGGTACCCCGTAGCCGTATTCCAGATGCCCCGAGCCGATGATCGCCGCCACCAGCGGAGGACGCTCGCCGCCCGCCTCGAGATGCGCGGAGATGGCGCCCGCCATCATGCGGTCCCAGGCCACCTGGGTCGCGACAAAGCGCTCCGCATCCGGCCCCATCCCGGCCGGGTGGCGTTCCAATACGGATTCCAGATACGCGCGGTACCCGTCGCTGGGCGCGGCCGGGGCGGACACGCCGTCGCGTGCCTCCTCGTCCAACGCGTCCCAGCCTTCATGGCCCAGCCGCCGGATCGACTCCCGCTCCAGGTTCAGCGCCAGCAGGGGCACGTCATGCAAACGGGCGAAGTGCAGGATGGGCCAGTACAGGTCGGGATCGAAACCCCAGTGGGTATACCAGCCACTCGCTTCCAGGAAGGCCTCCGGGTCCAGTTCGCCCGCGACCCAGGCATCCAGGACCGGCTGTTTGGAACGCGGCAGCATCTCGAGGCCGATCACCAGGTCCGGGCGATACCCATGCAGTGCCGCCAGGGTCGCCAATTGCCAGCGATGATGATCCATTCGGTCATGGCGCTCGCCCAGCAGGACCGCATCACGCCTTGCCAGGTCGGCATACAACTCGGCCGTATCCAGCCGCTCGCCGCCCGGCGCCGACCAGACGCCAGCGGCGGCACAGTCATCACCGGCCTGGGCAACGCTCACCAGCGAAACGGCCAGCAGACCCGAAGAAACCAGCCGTTTCAGCATCCGAAATCCTGCATTCATGCATCGCTCCTCGTCCCGCCCGTTCTACCCGGCCGCTCGTGCCAGGCACGTAACGGCCAACCCTCCTGAAGACTCTGCTAGACCGCCGGCGTTCCCCCGTGGCCCCGGCTCGGTTAGCCTGCCGGGATGAATACATCCCCGCAAAGCCCTTCCCGCATGGCCTGGCTGGACCAGGCGATAGGTGTCCTGCGCTCGCTGATCATCTACCGCCGCCCTGGCCGGCAGCGAGGCCTGCAGCGCATGTATGCCCCGTTGGTCCAGCCCGGCGACCTGGTGTTCGACATCGGGGCCCACGTCGGCGACCGCACCCTGGCCTTTGCCGCCCTGGGCGCCCGGGTCGTGGCACTGGAACCCCAGCCCCAGCTCCTGCCCTGGTTGCGGCGCGCCGTGCGCGGCCGGCCGGGTATCGCGATCCGCCGCGAGGTCGCCGGGCCGCGCCCCGGCTCCGCGCAGTTGCAGATCAGCCGGCGCCACCCCACGGTCTCCTCGGCTTCGCGCCCCTGGGTCCGATCGCTGCGCAACCACAACCGGAGCTTCCAGCACGTGCACTGGGACGACGAGATCACGGTCCCCATGGTCACCCTCGACCAGTTGATCGAGGAATACGGCACCCCCGCCTTCTGCAAGATCGATGTCGAAGGCCTGGAGGCCGAGGTCCTGCGCGGACTCACCCACGCGGTCCCGGCCCTCTCGTTCGAATTCGTCGCCGGTGCGCTGGACGTCACCCGCGACTGCCTCCGGCAACTGGACGCGCTCGATACCTACGAGTACAACCTGATCCCCGGCGAACAACGCCGGTACCGCTTTGCCCAATGGCAGTCCGGCGCGGAAATCCTGACCTGGCTGGAGGCACACGGCGACCGCCTGGGTTCGGGCGATCTCTATGCCCGCCGCCCTGTCGCTTGACGCCACGCCCCCAGGCGGCAAGGCTGGACGCATGAGTGCCCGAGACCTCCTCTGGTGGCAGGACCGTACAAGCGCCGGGATCGCCGAACTCGCCGCGCGCGACGCCGTTGCGCTCCTGCCCCTGTCGGCGATCGAGCAACACGGCCCGCACCTCCCGCTGGACACCGACTACCGCATCGGCCTCGGTCTCCTGCAGGCGGCCTGCAAGACCCTTCCGGAGGATCTGCCGCGGGTCGTCCTTCCGCCCGTGGCCGTCGCTACCAGTCATGAACACACTGACTTCTCTGGCACGCTGACCCTGCGCCCCGAGACCGCGCTGGCCCTGCTGCGTGATCTTGGCGAGAGCGTAGCGCGAAGCGGTCTTCGCCGACTGCTGATCGTGAACAGCCACGGCGGCAACACCGCGATCTGCGACCTGGCCGCGCTGGAGCTGCGCCGAGCGCACAGCATGCTGGTCGTCAAGCATCACTACTTCACCCAGCCCCCGTCGTCCGAATTCGGCATCCCGGCCGAGGAACTCCGCCACGGCCTGCACGGAGGGCTGATCGAGACCGCGCTGATGCGCTTCCTCGCGCCGGAGACCGTCCACATGGACGCGGCCGCGGACGCGCCGTCGCTGGGGGCCACGCTGGCCGAGACAATGGAGGTGCTGGAACCCGAGGGCCGCGCGTCCTTCGCCTGGATGGCGCAGGACCTCAATCACTCAGGGGTCGTGGGCGATGCCCGCGCGGCGACCGCGGACCTCGGCGAACGCCTGGTGGCGCACTATGCCGGAATCCTGGCCGCCGCCATCCGGGACACGGCCCGCTTCGATCTGGCGCAACTGCGCGCCTGACCGGTCCCTCAGCCGCGCTCGGCCTCCGAGGCCAGCAGTTCCTGCAGCCAGTGACCGCCGCGGTCGGCCTTGGTGCTGAGGTAGCGCAGGTTGTGCGGATTCAGCTTGCCGTGCACCGGCTCGCGCGCCACCACGTCGATGCCGCCGGCCCGCAGCGCCTCGATCTTGCCGGGGTTGTTGGTCAGCAGACGGACGGTATCGATACCCAGGAATTCCAGCATCTCCACGGCCGCATCGTAGCGCCGCCCGTCCGCCTCGAAGCCCAGCTGGCAGTCGGAGTCGATGGTGTCCAGACCGGCCGTCTGCATGGTGTAGGCGCGCAGCTTGTTGGCCAGCCCGATGCCGCGGCCTTCCTGCGCCAGGTACAGCAGCACGCCCCCACCCGACTCGTTGATGGTCTTCACACCCAGCCGCAACTGGTCGCCGCAGTCGCAGCGCAGGCTGCCGAACAGATCGCCGGTCAGGCAGGCCGAATGCAGTCGCACCGGGACCGCCTCGGGCCAGTCCCGGGGCTCGCCGATCAAAACGGCCACATGCTCCAGAATCCCGTTACCCTCGCGGAACAGCATGAAGCGCGTGACCGGAGCATCCGCGAGCGGCACGGGGGCCTCGCTGACGTAGGCCAGCTCCAGCCGCGGATGCTGGGCCACGGCCCGGGCCTCCTGCTCGTCTACATCCAGGAACATGCCATCGGCAAGCGCCGACTGTATCGCCTCGGGCACCGGTTCGGGCACCGGGGCGGCCACCACCGCCGGCAACAGGCGACCCGCCCGCACCAGTTCCAGGGCGGCGACTTCCGCCGGCAATGCCCGCGTCACCGTCGGCTGGCCGAGGGCGGCATCGGGGTGTCCGGCCTCGTTCGAGGCCTCGGGGGCACTGGCCAGAGTAAACAGCGCCTCGGGATCGGTGTCCGGGGCGAACTCGAGGGCCACGCCCTCCCAGCCTTCCTGCAGCGGCTGGGCCCAGCCCATTGCAGAGGCCCGGTGCGCAGTTAGAATCAGTCGAGGCGACGCCCCGGTCATGTGGGTCAAACGATCCAGCAGAACGGGGGTCAGACCCTCGACGGCCGCAACGAGTACACTCGACTGCGAACCACTTACCAGGACCGGATGGCCCCGGCGCAGATCAAAGATCCCGCGATCGGCGTTGTGCATCGGGTACGTCCATAGGGAGTTTTGTTTATGACCCGCCCGCAACCCGCGAATTCCCCGAAGGCGAGCCCCGGATACTCCAGACGTGTCATCAGGAACCTGCCGGATTCGGGACTGATCGGCTACGCGTGCGGGAGATCGGCCCCTAGCCTACCCCAACTGGCCGGTCGCGGTCCCGTAACCCCGGAATTTGCAGCATGACGGCATATCCGGTCACCGAGGAACAAGCCTGGCGCTGGCTGCTGGCCCAGCGGGCCGATCCCGGGTGCTGCCCCCTGCCCGGGCCCCTGGCGCCGGGTGCCCACGAATTGCTGGATCTCTACGGCCCGATCGTCGAGGCGCCCAGCATCACCGTGGCCCAGCTCGGGCAAAGCCTGGACGGACGCATCGCCACTGCCAGCGGCCATTCGCACTACGTTACCGGCCCCGAGGATATCGAGCGCCTGCACCGCCTGCGGGCCCTGGTGGATGCCGTCATCGTCGGCGCCGGAACCGTGGTCGCGGACGACCCCCGTCTGACCGTGCGCAAGACCGAGGGCCCGAATCCGGTGCGCGTGATCCTGGACCCCGACGGCCGCATCCCCGCCGATGCCCATGTCTTCCGCCATGCCGAGGTCCGCACGCTCGTCCTCCACGCGGCCGGCTACGGCCCCTGCGGGCTTCCCGAACACGTGGAATGCCTGGAGATGCCCACCGGGGACGACGGGCGCTTCGACCCGGCACAGATCCGCGGGCGGCTGGCGGAGATGGGCCTGCACCGCCTGCTGGTCGAGGGTGGCGGGCAAACGGTTTCGCGCTTCCTGCAGGCCGACACCCTGGACCGTCTGCACCTCACCATCGCACCGATGCTGATCGGGTCCGGGCGCCCCGGCGTCACGCTGCCGGAGATCGACTCGCTGGATCAGGCCCTGCGCCCGCCCTGCCGGATCTTCCGACTGGGGGGTGACACCCTGTTCGACCTGGACCTGCGCAGCAAGCCCTGAGGCCGGCCGGCACGGCGTGGCCTCAGCTCAGGTTGTCGCGAATCGCGCGGGAGACCGCGTCCAGCTCGGCCGGCACCTTGGTCGGCTGCACCACGCTCTGCGCGATCGCGGTGTCCGGGTCCTTCAGTCCGTTGCCCGTGAGCGTGCACACGACCGTCGAGCCTTCCGGGATCTTGCCGTCGCGGATGTCGCGCAGGGCGCCGGCCAGGGATGCGGCCGAGGCCGGCTCGCAGAACACGCCCTCCTTCTCGGCCAGCAGCTTCTGCGCGGCAAGGATCTCGTCGTCCTGGCATTCATCGAACCAGCCACCCGACTCTTCGCGCACCTTCCACGCCATGTCCCAGGACTGCGGATGGCCAATGCGAATCGCGGTCGCCACGGTATCCGGGTTGTCCACCATCGCGCCGCGCATGAACGGCGCGGAGCCCGAGGCCTGGTAGCCCACCATATGCGGGCGGTTACCCACCATGCCGCCTCCGGCATATTTGCAGTGGCCCTTGCAATAGGCGCAGGCATCGGTCACGTCGTCACTGCTCTTGGCCGCCATCTCGCTGTAGCCGATCCAGTGCGCGGTGATGTTACCCGCGTTGCCCACCGGCAGGCAGTGATAGTCCGGGGCCCGACCCAGCTCCTCGACGATTTCGAAAGCGGCGGTCTTCTGGCCCTGCAGGCGATACGGATTGACCGAGTTCACCAGGGTCACCGGGGTGTTGGAGGCCACTTCCTTGACCAGGCGCATGCCGTCGTCGAAGTTGCCCTCGATCTGAATCACCGTCGCGCCATGCATCATCGCCTGGGCCAGCTTGCCCATCGCGATCTTGCCATCCGGGATCACCACGAACGCGGTGATCCCGGCGCGGGCGGCATAGGCAGCCGCCGCCGCGGAGGTGTTGCCGGTGGAGGCGCAGACGATCGCCCGCGAGCCCTCTTCCACCGCCTTGGTCACGGCCATGGTCATGCCGCGGTCCTTGAACGAACCGGTGGGGTTCAGGCCCTCGAACTTCACGTAGATCTCGACCTCCCGCGCCAGATCACGCGGGATGTTGTTCAGCCGGATCAGCGGCGTGTTGCCCTCGCCCAGCGAGATGATGCGGGTGTCGTCATGCACCGGCAGGCGGTCGCGGTAGCGTTCGATCAGTCCGGTATAGCGGTGTCCAAAGGCCATGATGTTCTCTGTCGTTGCGGTTGCAGTCCGGGCGCCGGGATCAGCGCGCCAGCCCTTCCATGCGGATACGGGTAATCGGGGTCAGCAGGTGATCCAGCGCCTCGAGCGCGGTAATCGCCTCGTTCATCGCACCCTCGCGCACCTTGTGCGTCAGCATGATGATCGTCGCCTCGCCGCGCTCCGGATCCGGTTCACGCTGCAGGATCGCCTCGATGCTGATGCCGTGCTCGCCGAGGATGCGGGTGATGTCGGCCAGCACGCCCGGACGGTCCTGCGTGCGCAGACGCAGGTAGAACGACGTCTCGACGTCCGCGAGATCCAGCACCGGCTTGTCCGACAAGGCATCCGGCTGGAAGGCCAGATGCGGCACGCGATTCTCGGGATCGGTGGTCAGGGCACGCACCACGTCGACCAGATCGGCCACCACGGCCGAGGCGGTGGCCTCCGCGCCCGCACCCGCACCGTAGTACAGCGTCGGGCCCACGGCGTCGGCGTTGACCAGCACCGCGTTCATCACGCCGTCCACGTTGGCGATCAACCGGCGTTCCGGGATCAGCGTGGGGTGTACCCGCAGCTCGTAGCCCTTGGGCGTGCGCCGGGCGATACCCAGGTGCTTGATGCGGTAGCCCAGCTCGGCGGCGAAACCGACATCCTCGCGGGTGATGTTGCTGATGCCTTCCACCGCGACCCGGTCGAACTGCAGCGGAATGCCAAAGGCAATGGAGGCCAGGATCGCGAGCTTGTGGGCCGCGTCGATGCCTTCCACGTCAAAGGTCGGGTCGGCCTCGGCATAGCCCAGTGCCTGGGCCTCGGCCAGCACGTCCTCGAAATCGCGACCCTTGTCGCGCATCTCGGTCAGGATGAAGTTGCCGGTGCCGTTGATGATGCCGGCCAGCCATTCGATCTGGTTGCCGGCCAGGCCCTCGCGAATCGCCTTGATAATCGGGATGCCACCGGCCACCGCGGCCTCGAAGGCGACCATCACGCCCTTTTGCTGGGCGCGTTCGAAGATCGTGTTGCCGTGCAAAGCGATCAGGGCCTTGTTCGCGGTGACCACGTGCTTGCCGGCGTCGATCGCGGCCAGCACCAGGTTCAGGGCCGGGTCGGTCCCGCCCATCAGTTCGACGACGACCTCGACCTCGGGGTCATTCACGACCGCCGCCGGATCGGTGGTCAGCCGAATCTGCGAACAGTCACATTCCCGCTCGCGGTTGACATCGCGCGCGGCGGCCGCCACGACCTGGATATCGCGACCCGCGCGGCGGGCGATCTCGGTGCCGTTGCGCGCGAGCACGTTCACCGTGCCGCAGCCCACCGTACCCAGTCCAAGAATTCCGATCTTTACCGGCGTCATAGCCTTGCTGTCCTTGACGTCAGGCGCCGTCCGGCGCCCGGTGTTGATTGCATTCGGAGCGCGGCCCGCGCGCCTCAGGCGTTCGAACCCGAGCTTTCCTCGGCCGCGTCGGCGAGGATCGAGTCGGCCCGGAACATCGCCTTGATCCCGCGCAGCGCCTGGCGGGTGCGCTGTTCGTTCTCGATCAGGCTGAAGCGCACGTGGTCATCGCCATAGTTGCCGAACCCGATGCCCGGCGAGACGGCCACCTTGGCGTCACGCAGCATCTTCTTCGCGAACTCCAGCGATCCCATCTCGCGGTACGGTTCCGGGATCGGGGCCCAGACGAACATGGTCGCCTTCGGCTTTTCCACCTGCCAGCCGAGCTTGTTGAGGCCGTCGCAGAGTACATCCCGGCGCACGCGGTACAACTCGCGGATCTCCTCGACACAGTCCTGCGGACCTTCCAGCGCCGCGATCGCGGCCACCTGGATCGGGGTAAAGGTCCCGTAATCGAGGTAGGACTTGATGCGCGCGAGGGCGGCCACCAGCGTCGGATTGCCGCACATGAAGCCCACGCGCCAGCCGGGCATGTTGTAGGTCTTGGACAGGGTGTAGAACTCCACCGCAATGTCCTTGGCACCCGGCACCTCGAAGATCGACGGCGCCTTGTAGCCGTCGAAGCTGATCTCGGCATACGCCAGATCGTGCACGATCCAGATGCCGTGTTCCTTGCAGATCGCCACCACCCGCTCGAAGAACTCGAGGTCCACGCATTGCGTGGTCGGGTTCGCCGGGAAGTTCAGGATCAGCATCTTCGGCTTCGGCCAGGAGTCCTGGATTGCGCGCTCCAGCTCGGCGAAGAAGTCGACATCCGGCGTCAGCGGCACATGGCGCACATCGGCGCCGGCGATCACGCAGCCATACGGATGAATGGGATACGCCGGGTTCGGCACCAGGACGGCATCCCCCGGCCCCAGGGTCGCCAGTGCCAGGTGCGCCAGGCCCTCCTTGGAACCGATGGTCACGATGGCCTCGGTCTCCGGGTCCAGATCCACGTCGAACTGGGTCTTGTACCAGCGGGTGATCGCACGACGCAGGCGCGGGATGCCCTTGGACACGGAGTAGCGATGGGTATCGCCGCGCTGGGCCGCCTCGCACAGCTTGTCCACGATGTGCTGCGGCGTCGGCTGGTCGGGGTTGCCCATCCCGAAGTCGATGATGTCCTCGCCACGGGCGCGGGCCTCGGCCTTCAACTGGTTCACGATGTTGAAGACGTAGGGCGGGAGGCGCTCGATACGGGGGAAGACGTCGGTCACGGGTCTGGGTCCTGGTTGGGGCCTTGGCGGTTGTTTTCCGGGACCCTGAAGGCCCCTCCGGATGCCGCACCGGAAAGCGCGCCAAAGTATAACCCGGGCCCGGACCTGTCAACGAATCGGGGCGCCGCTGCCCTCTGGTGAGGGCGCGCATTCTTGAGTCATTCACGGCGCCGGAGTAGCGTACGCAGCATGCTGTTCTCCGAAGTCACCAGCGAAGAGTCCTACATCGTGACCGGCTACGAGACCGGTCGCGTCGGGATCAATCAGGTGGCCCACAGCCGCAGCCTGATTGTCCGCCCGCACCAGCTGCAAACCGACTGGCCGGTGCAGGCGGCGGACGAGCTGCGGGTGGATCACCTGCAAGCCGTACTGGACACCCCGCCCGAGGTGCTGCTGATCGGCACCGGCGAGCTGCAGCGGTTTCCGGACCGTGCGGTCTGGCGACACCTGCGGGCGCAGGGGCTGGGCGTGGAGATCATGGATACCGCGGCGGCCTGCCGCACCTACAACCTGATCATGGCGGAGGGCCGCGACGTCGCCGCGGCCCTGATCATCGAGGGGTAAGTCGTACCACCGCCCGGGGAACCCGGGTCAGGAGTTCGGCAGGACCTCGTCGCCCTTCATCCCGCGCGATTCGAGCAGCTTGCGCAGCCGCTTGAGGGCATCCATCTGAATTTGCCGCACGCGTTCGCGGGTCACGCCGATCTCCGACCCCACCTGCTCCAGCGTCGAGCGTTCGAAACCGTGCAGCCCGAACCGACGCACCAGCACCTCGCGCTGCTTGTGATCGAGTTCCGCCAGCCAGGCCTCCACCAGATGGTGGAGGTCCTGATCCTCCAGCAGTGTAGAGGGCTCCGGGGCATTCGCATCGGCCAGGATATCGGTCAGCGAGCGGTCCCCGTCCGGGCCCGACGGCAGGTCCATCGAGGTCGAGGGTTCCGACATCGCGCGCAGCTTCTGGATCTCGGCCACGGGCTTGCCGAGGCGCTGCGCCAACTCCTCCTCGCTCGGGTCGCGGCCGAGTTCCTGGGTCAGGTTGCGCGCGATCCGCGCATGCATGCGCAGTTCCTTGCTGACATGCACGGGAATGCGGATCGTCCGCCCCTGATTCATCAGGGCCCGCTCGATGGTCTGGCGGATCCACCAGGTCGCATAGGTGGAAAACCGGAACCCCCGCTCCGGGTCGAACTTCTCGACCGCGTGCATCAGACCGAGGTTGCCTTCCTCGATCAGATCCAGCAGTGGCAGCCCCCGGTTGAGGTAACGCCTGGCAATCTTTACCACCAGCCGCAGGTTGCACTCGATCATGCGGCGCCGACCGGCGTCATCGCCCTGACGTGCCAGCCGGGCGTACTTGCGTTCTTCATCGGGGGTCAGCAGCGGGCGGTACTCGATATCGCGCAGGTAGATCTGGATGGCATCCAGCTCGGCCGGCCGGGCATCACGCAGGGTCTTCGGCCGCACGGGGGCCTCGGTTTCCGGCTCAAGGCCAACCGTGACCTCGGGGGCCACCTGCGCCGCGTCGTCCTCGGCATCTTCAGGATCTTCGGGGGCTTGCATGGACTCGACCGGCCGGGCCAGATCTTCGGGCAGCGCCTCCCCGTCTTCGTCCTCGGCCGGGCCTTCGGTCAGGCGTTCGTCATCCAGTTCCGGGTCCACCGGCTGCCGGGTCTTGGCCATGTAGTGTCCTGCTCTTGATCGTTTCAGCGATCCGGGAGATAGCGCGTCGGGTCTACCGGCGTCCCATCCACCCGGATCTCGAAATGCAGCATCGGGCGCTCGGCCCCCGACGAGCCCAGACGCGCGATCGTGTCACCCGCCTGCACCCGGTCACCCTCCGAAACCAGCAGTTCATCGTTGTGCCCGTAGGCGCTGAGGAACCGCGCATCGTGTTTGAGGATGACCAATCGACCATACCCCACGAGACCGCCGCCTGCATAGACCACTTCGCCGGCCCGCGTCGCGCGGACGTTATCTCCACGTTCGCCGCCGATCGCCAGGCCTCGCCGCGTGCCGCTACTGGAGAAGCCGCGCAATACCTGGCCGTCCGCGGGCCATTGCCAGCCCCCCGGATCGGCAGGCGCCGAACTCGGACTGGAACTCGAACTGCTGGAGGTCGAGCTGGACGCCCCACTGCTGGAGCTGCTGCCACTCCCGGAACTGCCGGACGAGGACGATCGCGAACTCGGCGCGGACGATGCCTGAGGCGCGCTGGGCGGGGACGAGCGGGCGGCGCCCCGCAGCCGCAGGCGCTGACCCGGGTGGATCAAATAGGGGGCATCGATCGCGTTGCGCCGCGCGAGGTCACGCCATTCGAGCCCATAGCGCTGGGCAATTCGATAAAGCGTCTCGTTGCGCTGCACGACGTGCGTATCCGGCATCGAGGCCCCGCTCCCGCTGGGGGCCCGCGCCGCGCAACCGGCCAGCGTGCCCACGATCAGGGCCAGCAGTACGATCGTCAGCACCCCCTGAACCGCGTGCAGGCGCATCGGTCAGTCCATGACCAGGTAAACCGCCATGACCGCGACCAGCAGGATCACTGCGGCCCAGCCCAGGCGTTCCATGTACGGGCGCAGGTGCTGCTCCGCGCGCGGACCGGCCCAGGCCATGAACAGCGCCACCAGAAAGAAGCGCAGCCCGCGCCCGACCAGCGAGGCGATGAAGAACGGCAGCAAGGCCATCGACAAGGCCCCGGCGGTGACGGTGAACAGCTTGTAGGGGATCGGCGAGAAACCGGCAATCAGCACCACCCATACCCCCCAGGTCGCGAACCAGGCCTCGGCCTGGCGCAACTCCTCGCCATACCCCACCTGCTGCAACCAGGGGCCGATCCACTCGAACGCCAGCCAGCCAATCAGGTAACCCAGCAGACCGCCGAGGGCAGAAAACAGTGTCGTCAGCGCGGCCAGACGCCAGGCCGAGCGCGGGCGAGCGGCCGCCATGGGCGCGAGCATCACGTCCGGCGGGACCGGAAAGAACGAGGATTCGGCGAACGAAAGCCCGGCCAGATAGCGCGGCGCATGGGGGTGACGGGACCATCCCATCACCCGGTCGTATAGGGGCTCGAAGAGCTTCATCGGCGCCACACCACCATCGGCTCAGTCACACCCACCCGGAAGGGGCGCCACCCGCGTCACTGCTCGGCCCCCGGCAGCATGGGCACGAACATCACGGCATCCAGGATGTCGCGCACGTAGGCCTCCTCCGTCCGGGTGTAGCGCACCAGTTGCTGGCGCCCGTCCGGACCCTCCACCGGCGCGACCAGTCGGCCGCCCAGCGCCAGCTGGGTCAGCAGCGCCTCCGGCACCTCCCGGGGAGCGGCGGTCAGGATGATGCCGTCGAACGGCCCCTTCTCCGGCCACCCTTCCCCACCGTCGCTATGGCGCAGGTTCACGTTGTTGATCCCCAGACGACTGAGAAGCTCGCGCGCGTTGCGGCTCAGCGCCTGGATGCGTTCCACCGAAAACACCCGATCCACGATCTGGGCCAGCACGGCGGCCTGATAGCCCGAGCCCGTCCCGATCTCCAGGACCGTGCGCGGGCGATCACCTTCCAGCAGGGCCTCGGTCATCCGCGCAACGATAAAGGGCTGGGAAATGGTCTGGCGATGACCGATCGGCAAGGCCGTGTTCTCGTAGGCACGGTGCCCCAGAGCCTCTTCCACGAACAGGTGGCGCGGGATGCTGCGCACGGCCTCCAGGACCCGTGGATCGCGAATCCCCTGCCCCTCCAGGATCCGGACCAGGCGATCGCGCGCCCGCTGCGAGGTCAGGCCCGCGCCGGCGGCATCAGGAACCATGCCCAGCCTCCGGCAGGGAATCGTCCAGCCAGCGCCCTACCGTATCGATCGCGTCAAAGCGGGTCAGGTCCACCTGGATCGGCGTGACCGAGACATACCCCTCGCGCACCGCATGGAAATCCGTACCGGGCCCGGCATCCTGTTCCGAACCGGCCGGCCCGACCCAGTAGATCGGACGCCCGCGGGGGTCCTCGTCCGCGATCATCGGCTCGGCCCGGTGGCGATGCCCCAGGCGCGTGGCCTGGACCCCGCGGATCTCCGCGCGCGGCAGATCGGGGACGTTCACGTTCAGGATGGTGGCCGCCGGCAGCGGCACGCGATTGATGCGGTCCAGCAGCTCGACCACCACGCTCGCGGCGGCGTCGTAATGGCGCAGGTCCGGCCCCACCAGCGAGACCGCGATCGCCGGGAGCCCCAGGAAGCGCCCCTCCATGGCGGCGGCGACCGTGCCCGAATAAAGCACGTCATCCCCCATGTTGGCACCCGCGTTGATGCCGGAGATCACCACGTCCGGTTCCTGCTGCAACAGCCCGGTGATCGCCAGGTGGACACAGTCGGTCGGCGTCCCGTCCACCTGCACGTCACCCCCCTGAAGGTGACGCGTGCGCAGTGGCCGCACCAGGGTCAGACTGTTGCTGGCGCCACTGCGATCGCGGTCGGGCGCCACCACATGGACCTCGGCAATCCGGCGCAGATGCGTCGCCAGGCACTGAATGCCCGGGGCGTGAATTCCATCGTCGTTGCTAACCAGAATGCGCATGCAGGAAAGGGGCCGTTGAGAGGGCTCTTAATATACTGGAAACCGTCCGGGCCGGGCCCGTCGCTCGACACGATCGCGCCCGCCCCCCGAAAAGTGCGAGTATCCTGCCATGAACTCCGGGGATGATCCCAACGATTTCGACGAATTCCTGCAGGCGGTTGGCAACGTTCGTCGACTCCACAGCGATCAGGCCGACGTGCGGCCGCCGCGGCCCGCCGCCCGGGCCCGCCAGCGCGACGCCGACGAGGCCCAGGCCCACGCCGACTGGCTCAGCGATCCACTCAACGCCGCTGACCTGCAGCCCGGCGATGAACTCCGCTTCGCGCGCCCGGGTATCAGCCAGCGGGTATTCCGCAAGCTGCGCGGCGGGCATTACCGCATCCAGGACGAGATCGACCTGCATGGCCTGTTCGCCGACGAGGCGCGCCGCGCCATCGGCCTGTTCCTGGACGACGCCCGCCGGGAAGGCGCCCTGTGCGTTCGCATCGTGCATGGCAAGGGACTGCGCTCGCGCCAGCAAGGCCCGGTCCTCAAGGGCCTCACCGACCACTGGCTGCGCCAGCGCGACGATGTGCTCGCCTTTTGTTCCGCACGTCCGGCCGACGGTGGAACCGGGGCGGTCTACGTCCTGCTCAAACGCCCGCGCAACCCGGATTCCGCTCGCTGAGGGAGACGCTGATTTAATCGCACGTCCGCGTTGGCGCCCCCCCAGTTGTTCGAGACAAACGTTCCGAGACAAGGCGCGTCGTGCAGCGGCTAGTGGTTCTACCCGCCCGTTTCTGATGGATTCGGGGCGCAACGCAGGATCGGGCCATATTCATTCAGAATCGGGGGACACCGACCCCACAAGCCATAGAAAGCAGGGGCTCGGCCGCCCGTTGTTATCAAAAACGGGCATGCGCACGGCGTTGCGGTTCCCTTGTGCAGAATAACTGCACGGCAGTCACCGCGCCTTGTTCGCACGCAAAAGCGACTCGAGCGCGGACGTGCGATTAAATCAGCGTCTCCCTGAGACCCCATGCGAACGGGCCGTGACCGCCCCAACCAACGGCGCACTCACATACGGCCCTTGCCATATTCGCAATTCGCGATATTCACGCTTAGACTGAGTCGAGGCCTGTGAGGTGTTTTACGGAATTGGCTAGCCCGGCCGGCTATCCTTTCCGTACGCCCTTCCTTGCATTCCAACCACGATCGGTCCATGCTTTGTACAGCTCTTGTATAGGTACAGGACGCAACGGACTCTGCACTGCGAGGTATTTGCCATGAAGAACTGGAAGCTTGCCCCCCTGGCCCTCGGCCTGATCGCATTCACCGCCGGCAGCGGCTACGCCAGTGCCGACACGATGCCCCAGCTGAGCCAGGATGATCTGCAGGAACGCATCGCCGCCAATCGTGACGCCATCCAGAAGTTCGCCAGCACCCTGCAGGGCGAGCTGATGTCCGCCATGCAATCGGGCGGCCCGACCGAGGCCATCCAGGTCTGCAACGAACGCGCCCCCGAGATTGCACGTGACATCTCGGCCGAGACCGGCATTGAGATCGGTCGCACCAGCCTGAAGCTGCGTAACCAGAACAACGCCCCGGACCGCTGGGAACGCCTCACCCTGCAGGGCTTCGAGGCCCAGCACGCGGCTGGTACCCCGGCCGCGGATCTCCCGCCCCGCTTCGGCGTGGTCGAGGCCGAAGACGGGGAGCCGAAGTTCCGCTTCATGGCCGCCATCCCGACCGGCGGGGCCTGCCTCACCTGCCACGGATCCGAGGTCAGCGGCGAAGTAAAGCACGCGCTGGAACGTCTGTACCCCGAAGATCAGGCGACCGGCTTCCGCGAGGGTGACGTGCGCGGCGCCTTCACCGTGACCCAGGAGATGTGAATCTTCGTGTGGCTCCGGCGAACAACCCGGACCCCATCGAGAAAGGCCGCCTTCGGGCGGCCTTTTTTATGTCCGCGCCACGCGAAAACATCCCGGCTGGTGTCCGCTTTTTGAACACAGTGGCACCGGAACGTGCTATTTTCGTGCCATACAAGCGCGGAGGTTGCGCCCGGTACAGGGCCCTGGCGCGCTCGACTCGCAGACCAGATCGCTACACGTTTATGACCCGAACGATAGACGCCGAACTCCTCGCCCTCGCCGTGGATGCCTCCAATGACGGCATCGTCATCGCCGAGCGCGAGGGCGATGACAACATCCTGATCTACGTCAATCGGGCCTTCGAAGAACTCACCGGCTACCGCTCCGAAGAGATCCTCTACCGCGATTGCCGGTTCCTCCAGGGCAGCGACACCGATCAGGAGGTGCGCCAGGAGATCCGCTCGGCCATCGAGGAAAACCGCCCCTGCCGCGTGACCCTGCGCAATTACCGCAAGGACGGCAGCCTGTTCTGGAACGAACTGTCGCTGACCCCGGTATTCAACGACGAGGACCGGCTCACGTACTACATCGGCATCCAGAAGGACATCACCGACCGCGTGGAGGCCGAACAGCGCGCCGAACGCGCCGAAAGCAAGCTCAAGAACTCCGCCTGAGCCCGCCCCGGTCAGCCCGACCGGTCCGCGTCCCGCGCGTTGCCAATCGCGTCCAGGACCCCCGTCGCATATTCCCCGGCCCCCAGTTCCAGCGACAACCACAGGTCGTCGCCCTCCCAGCGCCATGCAACGGCCCGCGGTACCATGCGCAGTGATCGGCGGGCGGCCCGGACACCCTCCTGCTCCAGCCCTTCCGCCAATACCGGTTCTTCTGCAGCGATGGCCGCCTCCAGCGCCGCCACCTCGCCCGCCGTCAGCATGGCGCCACGGCCCCACAGGGGCCCGGTCGGGTGGATGTCGAGACGGGCGGCACGGGCCTCCAGCTCGGCATCCACCTCCGGTACCGCGAACACGCTGCCGGAGCCTTCCAGATTGGCCACGTCCCCCGGCAACAGCCGATCCCAGTCGCCACGGCGCACGCGGGCCGCGAGTACCGCGTTGAAGATCGCCGAGCGCGCGGCGGAGAGCAGGAGACTGCGCTGATTGCGGCTGCGCGGCGCCCGCCCGCCACCCAGCCAGGCGCGCGCCCGTTCCAGGTTATCGCGACCAAAGCGCTGCGCGCCGAAGTAATTCGGGATGCCCCCGTCACGCACCGCCGCCAGGATCGATTCCGCCGCCGCCCGGTCACCCTGCACGGCGCCCAGTCGGATCTCGAAGCGGTTGCCGGCCAGGTGGCCGGTGCGCAGCTTGCGCGCGTGGCGCATCACGCGCAGCACCCGCATCCAGCTGCCCGTCGCCTCGGCCTCCTGTGCGGTATTCCAGGCCTCGGCCCGGCCGGCCCAATCCGGCTCGGACTCGGGCGGGCACTGCACGCTGAACCACTGGCGGGTAACGGCCTGACGGTCCTTGCGCCCGGCGTAGCTCACCCGGCCGCGTCCCGCACCTGACTCGCGTCCCAGCCACACGGCCACGTCCTCCGAGTTCAGCAGGCGCTTCTCGATCTCCAGCCAGACATGCTCGCCTTGCCCCTCGGGCGTCGTGGCGGGTACTTCCTCGACCCGAAAGTCCTCCGGCTCCGCCTTGATCGTGGCGACCAGCGGTGGCAACCACGGGTAGGGCGTGGTGTCGTTTTCGGTTTCCCGGCTCATCGCGGCGTGGCCGGGCGGGCGACATCGTTGCGGATATACTCCGGCTGCGCATACTCGGGGGCCACGGCCTCGCCGCGCTCCCAGGCGTCCACTGCCAGCAGGGCGATCTCGCGGGCATCCGGCAGCGCGTCGGGATCCACGGCGGCCATGGCCAGCCCGTGCGCGGCCGCCAGTTCGGGGAAGGCGGCGAACGCGGATCCCAGACCGAAACGCTCGCCCTCGGGCCAGGCAGGCGCCAGGCTGACAGGCGCCCCGACCTGTTCCGCCGCCGTCTCCACGCGGTCCCCCCGGACCGGACAAAGGCTCCAGTAGATCTCGCCCATGCGCGCGTCCAGTGCCGCCAGTACGGCTGCCGGCCGTCGCCCCTCCCGGAGCGCCTGCTGCGCCAGCGCCTGCAGCGTAGAGACCGGCACCACGGGGCGATCCAGCGCGAAGGCCATCCCCTGTGCCACGCCCAGGCCGAGGCGGACGCCCGTAAAGGCCCCCGGCCCGCGTCCTACCGCCACACCATCCAGGCTGGCACGCGGGATATCCGCCTCGCGCAGCAGCTGTTCCACCTGCCCCAGGATCAATTCCCCGTGGCGCCGCGCCGCGCGCTCGGCAACGCCAAGGATCTCGCCATCGACATACAGCGCGGCCGAACACTGTTCAGTTGCGGTTTCGAGCGCAATCAGGCGCATGTATTCGTCTCCCGGGCCTGCTCCAGAAAGCGCAGCGCGGCCGCCGGTTCCCGGGTGCGATGGAACGGCGGCAGGCTGGCGAGAAAACGCCGACCGTAGGATTTTCCGGTCAGGCGCGGATCGCACAGGGCCAGGATGCCGGCATCATCAGCATCCCGGATCAACCGCCCCGCGCCCTGCTTCAGGGCCAGCACGGCCTGCGGCAGGGTGAACTCCATGAACGGCGACCGACCTTCGGCCTCCAGCGCGGACGCGCGCGCCTGCAGGACGGGATCGTTGGGCGCGGCGAACGGCAGGCGATCGATGATCACGATCGACAGCGCCTCGCCGCGGATGTCCACTCCTTCCCAGAAGCTGTGGGCCCCCAGCAGCCAGGCCGTCCCCGACTCGCGAAACCGCGCCAGCAAATCGCCCCGCGGCTGTTCGCCCTGGACCAGCAGCTCGCGATCGCGGGGCAGTTCGGCGCGCAGGATAGCGGCCGCCTCCTGCAAGGCCCGGTGACTGGTAAACAGGAAGAACCCGCCCCCCGGGTTGTCCCGCAACAGCGGCCACGCCCAGGCAATGCAGGCCCGGGTATATCCCGGATCGTTGGGATTGGGCAGCGGTGGCTGCGGATGCACCAGGCAGGCCTGACGGGGAAAATCGAAGGGACTGTCCAGGCGTTCGCTGGCCACGTCCGCGGGGAGTCCGAGGCGCCGCGCCGCATGGCTGAAGTCCTCTCCCACGGCCAGCGTGGCCGAGGTAAAGATCCATGCCGCCGGGCGCGCGGCCCGGCGCTGCGCGAGCGGACGCGCCGCATCCAGCGGCGTCCGATGCAGCGTCAGGCTCTGGCTGAAGCGCTCGGCCCAGGCCACGGTATCCGGGGTCTCCTCGCGCCATTCCCGCAGGCGCTCCAGCAACAGGGCGCTGCGCCCGCGCAGCTGCTCCAGCCCCGGCGCCCGTGCCGCGGCGGCCTCCAGCGCGTCCCCGACGAACCCCAGGGTCGCGTCGAGGCGGTCCAGCAACGGATCCAGGGCACCCTCCGGGTTGACCGTATCCCAGCTGGAACGCCCCTCCCAGGTCCGCGAGGCCTCGAGGAACTCGGCGACGCACGCCTCCAGTTCCGCGACCCGCTGGCGAATGTCCAGCATCTCCGGCGCATGCTGTTCCTGTTCACGCCGCGTGTCCCGCGCCAGCTCCCGCAGGGCGCGCGTGCCCACGGCAATCCCGAAGAACGATCCGGCAATATCCGGCAACTGGTGCGCCTCGTCGACGATCACCGCGTCCACCTCGGGCAGCAGTTCTCCGAAACCTTCCTCCTTCAGGGCCATGTCCGCGAGCAGCAGGTGGTGGTTGACCACCACTACGTCCGCCTCCTGGGCACGCTTGCGCGCCTGCACCACAAAGCAATCGTTGTAGTTCGGGCATTCCCCGCCCAGGCAGTTGTCCACGGTCGAGGTCACCTGCGGCCAGAGTCGCGAGTCCTCCGCGAGGACCCCGGCCAGCCCCAGATCCCCGGTGTCACTAGTGCGCGCGAACCGCTGCAGGGCCTCGATCACCGGCAACTGGTCACGGCGTACTCCGCCACCGGTCGCGCCGCCCGCCTCGGCCGCTGCCAGTTCCAGGCGATAGTGGCAAAGGTAGTTGGCCCGGCCCTTCAGCAGGGCTGCGCGCGGACGATAGCCCAGCGCCTCGCAGACCACCGGCAGGTCGCGTTCGAAGAGCTGGTCCTGCAGGGTCTTGGTACCGGTGGAGATCAGGGCGCGGCGGCGCGCCTGCAGGATCGGCACCAGATAGGCGAAGGTCTTGCCCACCCCGGTGGCCGCCTCGACCAGCAGAGCGGTGGGTGCGGTGGCCAGGGCCTCCTCCACCGCCACGGCCATGCGCTGCTGCGGCTCGCGCGGGCGAAAGCCGGCAACGGCCTCCGCCAGGTCGCCCCCCGGGCTCAGGGCGTGAACGGCCGTCGATCCCGCCGCCGCGTCAGACAACGTCGGCTTCCAGACGGCGGATCGCCTCGCGGGCCTCCTCGGCACCGGCGGCATCGCCCAGGGCCTCGCGCGCCGCGAGGATCACGCGCCAGTTTTTCAGCCCGAGCTCGCGGTCGGTCCCACCCGCCAGCCGTAGCGAACGCTCCGCCAGGCGCTCGGCCTGTTCGTGGCGACCCTGTTCCAGACGCAGCGCGGCCATCTGATGCCAGAGGCCCGCATCCCGTGGCGCGATGCGCAAGGCCCGTTCCAGGCGTTGTTCCGCCCGCGCGGTATCCCCGGCCTGGCGCGCCGACTCGGCCTGCTGGGCCAGCTGCAGGGCCGCGCCAGGGGTCGGGTCGCGTTCCCGCTCGGGGGTATCACGCTTCTCTTGCGCCGGATCCTCATCAACGGCCCTCTCGGTCGCGTCGGGCGCGGGCGCGCCGGCGTCGCGCGGCGCCGGGGTCGCGCAGGCCGCCAGTACAAGCGCCAGCGCGAAGACACCCGCGCCCTGTACCGCCCGCCAGCCGCCCTTGGCCATCCGCGCCTTCCGGGACCGGTCCTCTGCAATACGGAACATCTTCACCGAAATAACCTCTCGAACCAGCCCTGCGAGCCGGAATCACTGCCCAGGTCGCACTCGGCGCGCCCTTCGGGCCCCGAATTCTGCCAGAACGGCAGCGTCTTCACCGCCTCGCAGGCATGGTCCTCGTTTTCCACCCGCAGGCCGGAGGCCAGGTCCACCTCCTGATAGCCCACGCCGGGGTGGCCTTCCAGCCGCAGAGAGTGCACGCCCACCCCGGCCATGATCTCCGCCCAGACCGGCGCGGCGGAGACGCCACCGGTGAGTCCAGTCGGGCGATTGTCGTCCATCCCCAGCCAGACCACCGCCACATGCCGATCATCGAAGCCGGCGAACCAGCTGTCCCGAAAGTTGTTCGTGGTACCGGTCTTGCCAGCCACCACCTGACCACTCAGCCGCGCCGCGATCCGCCGCCCGGTCCCCTCGCGAGTCACGTCGTGCAGGGCATGGGTCAGGACGCGCACGGAACCATCCGACACCGCCCCCTGGAGCGACAGGCCGTAGTGGGACAGGACCTCGTCGTTCTGGTCCAGGACATCCCGGATCACCCGGGTACCCGTCGCGTAGCCGCCGTTCGCCAGCGCCTGGTAGAGCCCGGCCACCTCCAGCGGTGACAGCTCGATCGCGCCCAGCGCCAGCGAGGGCAACGGGGCCGGCGTCCGCTGCAGCCCCAGCGTCTGCAGCAGGTTGACCACCTGGGAAATACCGATCTCCTCCGCCAGGCGGACGGTCGCCACGTTGTAGGACTGCACCAGGGCCTCCCAGGCCGTGACCGTCCCCCGGTTCTCGCGATCGAAATTGCGCGGCGTCCAGGGCTCCCCGTGCGGCAGCTGCAGGGTCAGCGGGCTGTCATCCAGGAGGGTCGCCAGGGTGTAACGATTCGGGTTGGTCAGGGCCGCGAGATAGACGAACGGCTTGATCACCGACCCCACCTGGCGCTGGGCCTCCACGGCCCGGTTGTACCCGGGATAGCGCGGGTTGCGATCCCCCACCACCCCCAGCACTTCGCCCGCCTGCGGATCGGTCACGACCGCCGCGGCCTGCAGGTTGTCGAGGTCGGAACCGCCCCCGCGGCTCCGGACCAGCTCGTCCACACCCCGCACCAGGCGATCCTCCAGCCGCATCTGCACCACCGGATCCATGGTCGTGAAGATCCGCAGGCCCTCGCTGCGCAGATCCTCGTCCGCGTAGTCGGCCCGCAGCTCACGCCGCACCAGGTCGAGAAAGGCCGGGAAACGGCTGCGCCCCTCCGGCATTACCGGGGAGACATCAAGTGCGGTTGCCAGGGCCCGATCCACGCGCTCGCGACTCGCCAGACCGGTCTCCGCCATCGCCTCCAGGACCCGGTCGCGGCGCTGCGTGGCCCGCTCCGGGAAGCGGCGCGGATCGTAATAACTCGCTCCCCGCGCCAGACCGACCAGCAGCGCCAGCTGATCCAGGCGCAGTTCGTTCAATGGACGCTGATAGTAGAACTGGGCCGCCTGGCCAAAGCCATGGATCGCCCGCTCGCCGGTCTGCCCGAGGAACACCTCGTTCAGATACGCCTCGAGGATCTCCCGCTTGTCGTAGCGGTGTTCCAGCAACAGGGCCATCACCGCTTCATTCAGCTTGCGGCTCAGCGTCTGCTCGCGCGTCAGGTAGAAGTTCTTGACCAGCTGCTGGGTCAGCGTGCTGCCCCCCTGGACCGTGCGCCCGGCACGCAGGTTGGCGACCGCCGCGCGCCCGATGCCCACCGGATCAATCCCGCGATGCGACATGAACCGCCGGTCCTCGATCGCCAGCAGCGCCCCGATCAGCTCGCGCGGTACCTCGTCGATATCGACCAGGATGCGATCCTCACCATGGGTCGGATAGATGCTGCCAATCAGCAACGGCTCCACCCGCATCAGGTCCACATTGCGGCCCCCGGACTGCTCCGCCACCGACTGCACCCGGCCGTTCGCCAGGCGCACGCGTACCGAATGGGCCGGCTCCGGTCCGTCCCCAAACGTGAACGGCCGGGTGGTCAGCCGCACGGTACCACCGCTGACGTGAAACTCGCCCGGGCCCGAACCCTCCGGCGTCTCGCGGTAATTCAGCGCGCGCAGCTCCATCTCCAGCGCATCCGCCGTCAGCGGGCGGCCGGCATACAGCTCCAGCGGCCGCGCATACACCCGGGCGGGCAATGCCCAGCGCTGGCCCTCGAACCGTTCGCGGATCTCGCGGTCCAGATGATGGACATAGAGCCCCCCGATCCCCACGGCGGCCAGCAGCAGGCCGGCCAGGGTCCAGCCCCCCGCGCCCAGCAGGCGCCGGACCCGCCCCCTGCGGGGCGCGTTTCGATGACGGGGACGCTGGCGGCTCTTTCGTGGCATGGACTGGCTGGGGGGCGACGTGACCGGAACGGCTGCAATGGTAACCTGACCGACAAGCAAAAACGGGTGCATGCCCGGCGATTCCGGGAAAAACATCCGGCGCCGACGCTCGCCCGCCTGAACCTCCAAGCGGAGCCCCCATGACCGAACTGGAACAGCACCAGAAACGCCTGCGCCAACTGGTCCAGGGCAACGGCTTCCCGACGCCCCTGCCGGACACGGGAGCGGTTCGGACCATCGAGACCCATATCTCCACCGTGATCCTCGCCGGCGACGAGGCCTACAAGTTCAAGAAACCGCTGGATCTCGGCTTTCTCGACTTCACCACGCTGGACGCCCGCCGCCATTACTGCGAGACCGAGCTGGAGATTAACCGCCGCCTGGCGCCCCAGCTCTATCGGGAGGTCGTGACCCTCAATGGTGACGACGCGCATCCGGTCATCAATGGCGACGGACCCGTGCTCGACTACGCCGTGCGCATGCGTCGCTTCGACCGCGAGCGTCAGCTCGACCGACTGCTGGACCGGGACCGGCTCCCCACGGCGGCCATGGATGCGCTCGGTCACTACATCGCGGCCTTCCATGAGCGCACCGAGCGGACCGATGCTCAATCCGAGTACGGGACCGCCGAGGCCGCGACCCAACCCATGCTGGACAACTTCCCGGCCCTGTCCGAATCGGTCACCGGCGCCTCGGATCGGGCGCGCCTCGAGCGCCTGGAACAGTGGACCCGATCGGAAATCAATCGGCTGTGGACCCTTCTTCAGGAACGACATGATACCGGGTTCGTGCGCCACGGCCATGGTGACCTGCACCTCGGGAACCTGGTCTACGTCACGGGCGAAGACGGCGACGAGGTCCCGGTCGCCTTCGACGCCATCGAATTCGATCCCGCCCTGCGCTGGATCGACGTGATGTCCGAGATCGCCTTCACCACCATGGATCTCCTGGCCCGCCGCTCCCGCGCCCATGCCTGGCGGCTGCTGAATGCCTATCTCGAGGGGCGCGAAGACTTCGAAGGCCTTGCCCTGCTGCCGCTGTACCAGGTCTACCGTGCCCTGATCCGGGCCAAGGTCCAGGGCATACACGGAGCCGAGCCCCAGCTGCCGTCCGATGAACAAGCGGCCCACCGGGCGGAGATGAGTCGCTACCTCGCCCTCGCGGACCGGTTGACCGAGGCTGGCTCGCCGCGCCTCGTCCTGATGCACGGCGTCTCCGGCAGTGGCAAGACCGTCGTCAGTACCCAGGTGCTGGAGGCCCTGGGGGCGATCCGGCTGCGCTCCGACATCGAGCGCAAGCGGATGGAGGAGCCGGTGGACTACAGCGCCGCCGGGCGCGCCCGGATCTACGAACACCTGTTGCAGCGCGCGGAACGCCTGCTGTCGCTCGGACTCACCGTCGTCGTGGATGCCACCTTCCTCACCCGCGAGCAACGTGCTCCGTTCCAGGCCCTGGCCCGACGCCATGCGGCCGGGTTCGCCGTGGTCGCCTGCCAGGCGCGCGAAGACGTTCTGCGCGAGCGCCTGGAGCGCCGCGCCCGCGCGGGCACCGACGCCTCGGATGCCGGTATCGAGGTCATGCAACAGCAGCAGCCCCAACAGGAATGGCCGACCGATGCCGAAGGCTGCATCGAGGTCGCCCCGGAGGCACCGCTCGACCCTGACGCCCTCGCGCACCGCCTGCTCCAGCCCGTCGCAACCTGAGCAACGCGCTACAATGAGGCCCACGAGCACCACAGTCCGCCCGGAAACCGGAGACACCCCCATGCATCGTTGCCGTACTGGCCCGTTCGACCGCCTCCGCCAGGCCCTTGCACCGCTCGCCGCCTACGGGCTGCTGGCGCTGGGCTCTGCGGCCCAGGCCGATGCCCTGCTCCACTATGTGGACGACGAGGGGCTGGAGAGCCAGATCCTGGTACGTGGCGACATCGTTCGCATGGAGCTGAACGAGGCGATCAGCGGCACCTCCGGCTATATGCTGTTCGACGCCACCAACGACCAGCTGACCGTAGTGGACGACACCGAACAGACCTACACCCCGCTGACCCGCGAGGTTATGGACCAGCAAATGCGCGCGATGACCGATATGGTCAGCGATCTGCGTCGCCAGATGGAGCAGCTTCCGCCGGAGGTGCGCCAGCAACTGGAAGAGCAACTGGGCATCGGCGCGGAAGGCTTCGATGCCGAAATCAGCACCCGGACCACCGGCGAGCAACGCGAGATCGGCGATTTCGTCTGTGACGAGCACGAGGTCCTGATCGACGGTCAGGTGCAGAGTACGGTCTGCGTGTCGGACCCGGCCCGTCTGGGATTGGAGGAACACGACTTCGCCACCCTGGGCGCCCTGATGGATCGCCTGTATGAGCTGTCCCTCAGCGCCCTCGAGGCCGGTGGCCCGATGGCCTCGCAGATGGGCGCATCCCTGCTGCCGCGCGTGGATGGCATCCCCCTGGAGGTCAGCGAACACGACGGCGTGACCACTCGCCTCGCGGGCATCTCCACCGACGACCTGAGCCCCGAGCTCTTCACCGTCCCCGACCGCTATGCCGAACGCGATCTTTTCTGACACCGTCCCGCGCTTCCTGCCCCTCGCTCTGGTGGGCGGCGGCCTGCTGTTCCTCGCGGCCTGCAGCGCCGGCCCCGAGCCGCGCGGCACGGAGACCGCCACCGCCATCGCCACCCCCCAGCCGCTGCCGCAGGGCCCGATGAGTCCCGCACCCGAGGCCGGTCTGGAGCGCTCGGAGGTCGTCCTCACGGCCCTGGGGCACCTGGACACGCCCTATCGCTACGGGGGAACCGACGCCTCCGGACTCGACTGTTCCGCCCTGGTGCAGCGCGCCTACCGCGAGGCCGGTCGCAGCGTGCCGCGCACCACTCGCGACCAGGCCCGGGCCGCCACGCGGCGCGACGGCGCCCCGGCGCCGGGTGACGTCGTGTTCTTCGCGATCAACGGGAGTCAAATCGATCACGTCGGGGTCTACGTGGGAGACGGACGTTTCGTACATGCACCCAGCTCCCGGGGCCAGGTGCGTATCGAGCAACTGGACAACCCCTACTGGGCCCCTCGAACCCGGTTTGCCGGTCATTTCTTCGACTGAACCCGGCATCCCGGAAAACGCGGTGCCGGCCGCCCCGAGGGGCGTTGGCGGCGACACCCGCCCTCGCTCATCCAGCCTTCGAACCCGCTACCTGAGGAAGGAACCATGAAAACGACCAACCCCGTAACACGCGCATTGCGGACCTCGGCCCTCGCCATCACCCTCGGGCTTGGCGTCGGCTTCGCCACCAGCACCGCGCACGCATTCGGCCCCGAGACCGTGATCGAGACCCAGGAACGCGTGGTGTACAGCGTCGAGGGCGAGTTCGACTTCTACTACGAGATGATCGAGGACGCCATCGCCGCCGAGGGACTGGTGATCAACAATCGCGGCTACATTGCCGACATGCTGGACCGCACCGCCGACCAGGAAAGTGGCGAAGGCCTGTACCTGAACGGCATGTCCGTGGACTTCTGCAGCGCCACCTACTCGCGCGCGACCATGGATGCGGACCCGCATAACATCACGTTCTGCCCCTACGTCATTGCGATCTACGAGCTCACGGATGAGCCCGGCACCATCTACGTGGGATATCAGCGCGTTCCGGAGATCGGTGACAAGGCTTCCGCAGAGGCCCTGCGCGACGTCAACGAACTGGTCGAACGGATCGTGCAGAACGCCCTGTCCTTCTGAACGGGACACAAGCCTCACCACGAAAAACGCCCGGCAGCCTCTCGGCCCCGGGCGTTTTTTCATGGCCCAGCCGTGCTCGGCCTGAACCGGATTGCTGCCCGAACCACTCGGATCAGGGCGTCTGGTCTTCTTCCGCCCCTTCCTTCTTCACCGGCAGCAGGACCTGACGGTCAACGCCCAGCATCAAGGCCGCCGTCGCCGCGATGAAGATGGACGAGTAGGTCCCCACAATCACCCCGATGATCAGGGCGATCGAGAAGTTCTGCAGTGCAGCCCCACCGAGGAACGCGAGCGAGAACAGCACCAGCAGGGTTGTCATACTGGTGACGATGGTACGCGCCAGGGTCTTGTTGACCGCGTTATTCATCACCTGCTCGGTACCCTGCTTGCGCAGCACCCGGAAGTTCTCGCGTATTCGGTCATACACGACGATGGTGTCATTCAGCGAGTAGCCAATCACCGCCAGTACCGCCGCCAGCACGCCCAGGTCGAACTCCAGCTGCAGCAACGAAAAGATGCCCAGGGTGATCAACACATCGTGCACCAGCGCCAGCACCGAACCGATGGAGAACCGCCACTCGAAGCGAACCGCCACGTAGATCAGGATGCCCGCCAGGGCATAGATCATCGCCAGGCCGCCCTGCTCGCGCAGCTCCTCCCCAACCGCCGGGCCGACAAACTCTACCCGGCGCAGGTCCGGCTCCTGCGGTCCACCATCCTGCAGCGTGTTCAGCACGCGGTTGGACAGCATGGCCGGATCGTCGTCGTCCTCGCTTGGCGGCAGACGAATCAGGACATCGCGCGAGGTCCCGAAGGTCTGCACCTGGGCCCCGGCAAAGCCACCGGCCGCGAGGGTCTCGCGGATCGGATCCAGCTCGACCGCCTCGGGATAGCCGACTTCCACCAGGGTGCCCCCGGTAAAGTCGATCCCGAAGTTCAGACCACGGGTCGCCAGCATGGCGATGGAAGCCAGGATCAGGATCAGCGAGATGGCGATCGTGATCTTGCGCTTGCCCAGGAAATCGATGTTCGATTCGGCGAAATTCAGATGCGGAAGCATGCGGGTCTCCCGGCGCTCAGATGGCCAGGCGCGTCAGCCGGCGCTGGCGCCCGTAGGTCAGATTGACGATGGCGCGGGTCACGATGATCGCGGTAAACATTGAAGCGATGATCCCGATCGACAGCGTGATCGCGAAGCCCTTGATCGGACCGGTACCGAACAGGAACAGCACCAGGGCCGCAATCAGCGTCGTCACGTTGGCGTCCGCGATGGTCGTGAAGGCCCGGTCATAGCCGGAGGAGATCGCCGCCTGTGGCGACAACCCGTTGCGGATCTCCTCGCGTATGCGCTCGAAGATCAGCACGTTGGCGTCCACCGCCATACCGACCGTCAGCACGATCCCCGCGATCCCCGGCAGGGTCAGTGTCGCCTGCAGCATCGAGAGCACCGACACGATGAAGATCAGGTTAAGGGCCAGTGCCACGTTCGCGATCAGGCCGAACACGCGGTAGTAGAGGATCATGAAGATCATCACCGCGATAAAGCCGATCACCACCGACTGCATGCCGCGGTCGATGTTTTCCTGCCCCAGGCTTGGCCCGACCGTGCGTTCTTCCACGATGGACATCGGCGCGGCCAGCGCCCCGGCACGCAGCAGCAGCGCGAGGTTGCGTGCCTCGCGGGTGCTGTCCAGCCCCGAGATCTGGAAGCGCCGACCCAGCGGTTCGTTGATGCGCGCAACGTTGATCACCTCTTCGCTGCGCGAGGTCCGCAGGACCTGCTCACCGTCTTCCTCCACCGTCTCGGTGGTCGTCTCGATGAACACCGAGGCCATCAGGCGCCCCACGTTGTCCGAGGTCACCCGCGAGAAGATCCGCGCCCCCTGGCCATCCAGATTGATGAACACGGCCGGCCCGCCGGTGTCTTGCGCAATACCGGAAGAGGCGTCGGTGATGTAGTCACCGGTCAGCATGACCTGGCGCTGCAGCAGCACCGGCGTCCCGTCACGCTCGCGATACAGACGCGTGCCCGACGGCGCACGGCCGGACTCCGCCGCCTCCATCGGGTCCCCGGATTCCGAAACCAGGCGGAACTCCAGCGTCGCCGTCGCACCCAGCACCTCCTTGGCCCGGGCGGTGTCCTGCACGCCCGGCAGCTGCACGACGATGCGGTTCTCGCCCTGCTGGGCAATGATCGGCTCGGCCACGCCCAGTTCATCGACGCGCGAACGCAGGGTCGAGATATTCTGCTGCAGGGCCTGCCGCCGCAGTTCGGTCAGGTGGTCGTCGTCCAGAGTCGCCACCATGCGAATGGAGTCGCCGGAGCCGCGGACGTCCCACTCCAGTTCCCCGCGGTACTCGCGGTTCAGCCAGCTTTCGGCCGCTTCATAGTTCACCTCGTTGCCGAACATCACGGTGAGGTCGCTGGAGCTGCGTTCGATCGTGTCAAAGGACAGCCGTTCGTCGCGCATGCGCCCGCGCAACTCGTTCGCGTAACGCTCCATCGCCGTGCCGATCACCGCCTCCAGATCCACCTCCATCAGGAAGTGCACACCGCCGCGCAGGTCGAGGCCCAGAGCCATCGGCTGGCCATTGATCGCCCGCAGCCAGTTCGGCGTGGCCGGGGCCAGGTTCAGGGCCACCGTATGGTTGTCGTCCAGGGCGTTGCGCAGGATCTCGGCGGCGGCCGACTGCTCGTCGGTGGTCTCGAAGCGCAGCAATATCTGGCCGTCGTCCTGCTCCTCGACCTGCTTCGGCGTCACGCCCTGGGCACCCAGGATGGTGCCCATGAGGTCCCGGATGTTCTCGTCGATCTCGCCGGTCATCGGATTCCCGATCTGGACCGAGGGGTCCTCCGGAAACAGGTTGGGCGCGGCGTACAGCCCCGCACCCAGAACGACCACGACGATCAGGGCGTACAGCCACGCCGGATAGGAATTGCGCATATTCGGAGACCCTGAAGGGCGGGGTTTAAAGGTCTTTGAGCGTGCCCTTGGGCATCACGGAGGCGACCGACTGCTTCTGCACGGCCACGTTTACGCCATCGGCGATATCAACCTTGATGAAGTCGTCGCTGACCTCGGTGATCTTGCCGGCCACACCGCCGTTGGTGACGATCTCGTCACCCTTGGACAGCGCCTCGACCATGTTGCGATGCTCCTTGGCGCGCTTGCTCTGCGGACGGATGATCAGGAAGTACATGATCGCGAAGAAAATAACGATCATGATCAGGAACTCGATCATGCCGCCGCCGGCGGCTCCGCCTTCCTGGGCATGCGCTGCAGAAATCAGAAAGTCCATCGAAACACTCCGTCTGTCGGTTCGGGTCGAGCCCCGCCCCGCCGCGAAAAGCGCAGCCGGACGGCACGAAAAATAACGCGCGGATTATGGCACAGGCGGGACGGCCATGCCGCGCCGCGCATAGAAATCGGCGACGAACGCATCAAGCGCCCCCGCCGCGATTGCCTCGCGCAGGCCGCGCATCAGGTCCTGGTAGTAATGCAGGTTGTGCGTGGTCGCCAGGCGCGAGCCGAGGATCTCGTTGCACTTGTCGAGATGCTTGAGATAGGCACGCGAATAGTGACGACAGGTGTAGCACCCGCATTCCGGGTCGATCGGCCCGGTATCCTCGCGGAAACGGGCATTGCGAATGCGCAGCACACCCTCGCGGGTGTACAGAAAGCCGTTGCGCGCGTTGCGGGTGGGCATCACGCAGTCGAACATGTCCACGCCGCGACGCACTGCCTCGACGATATCCTCCGGGCGTCCCACGCCCATCAGGTAGCGCGGGCGATCGTCCGGCAGCAGCGGCAGGGTCACATCCAGCGTCTGCAGCCGCTCGTCTTCCGGCTCCCCCACCGACAACCCGCCGATCGCGTAGCCGTCAAAGCCGATCGCCTGCAGGCCTTCCGCCGATTCCCGGCGCAGCTCCGGATACATCCCGCCCTGCACAATCCCGAACAGGGCCGCCGGGTTGTCGCCGTGCGCCGCGCGGGAACGTGCCGCCCAGCGCAGCGACAGCTCCATGGACTGGCGTGCCTCGTCCTCCGAGGCGGGATACGGCGTGCACTCGTCGAAGATCATCACGATGTCCGAGCCCAGCTCGCGCTGCACCTGCATCGACGACTCCGGCGTCATCAGCACCTTCGAACCATCCACCGGCGACTGGAAACGCACCCCCTCCTCCGAGATCTTGCGCATCTCGGCCAGCGAAAAGACCTGGAATCCCCCGGAATCGGTCAGGATCGGTCCCTCCCAGTGCATGAAGTCGTGCAGATCGCCATGCGCCCGGATCACCTCCGTGCCCGGCCGCAGCATCAGGTGGAAGGTGTTGCCCAGGATGATCTCCGCCCCGAGGTCGCGCAGCTCCTCGGGGGTCATCGCCTTGACCGTGCCGTAGGTCCCCACCGGCATGAATGCCGGCGTCTCGACCGTCCCGCGCGGAAAATGCAGGCGGCCGCGCCGCGCCGGGCCATCGGCGGCCAGGTTTTCAAACTCCATCAGGGCCTCCGGTATCGGCGCTCAGGCTGGGCGGGAGGTCATCGGCCCGCCCCGGCGCCAGCCACATCGCATCGCCGTAACTGAAGAACCGGTACCGCTGCGCGACCGCATGGGCGTAGGCATCCAGGATCCGGTGATAGCCCGCGAACGCCGCCACCAGCATCAGCAGCGTGCTCTGTGGCAGATGAAAATTGGTCACCATCCGGTCCACCACGCGGAACGTGTAACCCGGCTGGATGAACAGCCGCGTTTCGCCCTGGAACGGCTCAAGCGCGCCCCCGGCCGCTGCGGTCTCCAGCGAGCGCACGCATGTCGTGCCCACTGCCACCACACGCCCGCCGCGGGCCTTGCACGCCGCCACGGCGGCGCAGGCCTCGGGCGAGACCTCCAGCCACTCCGCATGCATCTCGTGCGCGGCGGTGTCCTCCACCTTGACTGGCTGGAAGGTCCCGGCCCCCACATGCAGGGTCACCGTCGCCGTCTCCACCCCGGCCTCGCGCAGCCGCGCGAGCAGCGCGTCGTCAAAATGCAGCCCCGCGGTGGGGGCGGCGACCGCACCCTCGCGGCGGGCGAACACCGTCTGGTAGCGATCCGCGTCATGGGCCTCGTCAGCCCGCTCGATATACGGCGGCAGTGGCACATGGCCGTGCGTGCGCAACAGAGCCAGCACGTCCCCGGCCTCCACCAGAACCAGCCGGAAGAACGGCCCCTCGCGCCCGGTCACCTCGACCGTGAAAGCATCCGCGAGCCGCAGGCGGGTTCCCACCTTTGGCGCCCGGCTGGCCCGAACCATGGCCAGCACCTGCCCGGTCGATTCGATGCGTTCGACCAGCACCTCGACCTGGCCCCCGCTCTCCTTCTGCCCGAATAATCGCGCCGGTATCACTCGGGTGTCGTTCAGCACGAGCAGATCGCCCGGGCGCAGCAGGTTCTCGATCTCCGCAAACCCGGCATCCCGCGGGCGCTCGTCCTCCAGCACCAGCAGGCGCGACCCCACACGGTCCGGCAGCGGATACTGGGCAATCAGCTCCGGCGGGAGCTCGTAATCAAAGTCGGCAACACGCATGGCGCGCGATGCTACCACGCGCCACGCCAGCGCGACGCGGCATGCCCCGGCCCGCGAAGCCCGTTTCTGCCGCGGGAAACCTGCGCTACACTACGGTCGCGCTGAACAAAGTCGACCTGGCTTTTTCAGCGCGCGCAGCGCTGCAAACGCGTTTTGCAGCCTGCTTTGGAATCCACCCCCGTTGAGGGCGATTCCGACGGCACATCCGTGTGCCGCGGGGAGACGCCGACCCATCGGCATCTCTCCGGCACCCCACAAGCCGGGATGGCGGAACTGGTAGACGCGCCGGACTCAAAATCCGGTTCTGGCAACAGAGTGCGAGTTCGATTCTCGCTCCCGGCACCATCATTTTCTCGGGCCCTCCGCCAGGGCCCGCCCGGGGCGCACGACTCCCCGACACCAGGCCGGTGTAGCTCAGTTGGTAGAGCATCTGATTTGTAATCAGAATGTCGCAGGTTCGACTCCTGTCGCCGGCTCCATTTTTCGGGCTCCCACAGCCAGTGGTGTTCTCTCCTGACGCACATCCCTACCTTGACGATCGCCCCGCGGGGTGTAATCTCGGAGATACGAGGTTGTCCAGAGGCGCCCCACAGGGAAGCCGAGTCAGCAGGCCCGGCTTTCCCCCGGGCTACGCCCCGCAGACAACCCCCTCGGGCTCTGCCCCAAGGAGGCGTCATCATGTCCACAGACCGCTTTTTCATGTTGTTCGCAGGGATCGTCGTGCTGGTCAGTGCCCTGCTCGCCTGGCTGGTCAGCCCCTGGTGGCTGCTGCTCGCGGCCTTTATCGGCGTCCACCTCATTCAGGCCGCGTTTACCGGCTTCTGCCCCCTGATCATGATCCTGAAGTCGATGGGGCTGAAGCCTGGCGAGATCTTCCGCTGAGTCCCCACAGGCCACTTTGGGCTCAACGTTCCCCGTAGGGTGCGACCGCCCCGCACCCCTTGTAATCACGGGCGACAGACTACATATTAGCGATTACTAATACGAAACCCGGAGGCATCATCCATGAGCATTGACCGCATCGTCCTCGCCTTTGCCGGCACCGTCGTGATCATCAGCGCCATCCTCGCCTGGCTCTTCACCCCGATGTGGCTGATCCTGACCCTGTTCGTTGGCTTCAACCTGCTGCAGTCCGCCTTCACCGGCTTCTGCCCGCTGGCGATGATCCTGAAGGCCATGGGCGTGAAGCCCGGGGAAGCCTTCAACTAAGCCCCTCGACCAAAGCATCGCCTCGCGAGGCCCGGGCGCCATTGGCCCCGGGCCTTTTCTTTTGGCGTTCCCCGGTGCGCGATACGGTGGCCTACACTCACGGGAATAACCCCCTGCGCGAGGTGCCCGCATGCGCTTCCGAGACCGCAATGAAGCCGGTGAGCGGCTCGCCCGCGCCCTGGACCGTTATCGAGGTCAGCCCGGGGTCGTCTATGCGTTGCCACGAGGCGGGGTGCCGCTGGGCGCTGTGGTCGCCCGGCACCTGGGCATGCCGCTGGACCTTTTGATCCCGCGCAAGATCGGTCACCCGTTCCACCCCGAGTACGCCATCTGTGCCGTACCGGAACACGGCGAACGGGTCTGCAATCCGCGCGAGGCGGAGCGCGTGGATCCCGACTGGCTGGAGCAGGCCGAGGCGCGCGAGCGCTCGGAGGCCCGGCGCCGGCGCGAGTTGTACTGCACCGCACCCGTGCCGGAGGTGACCGGCAAACTGGCCATCATCGTCGATGACGGGATCGCGACTGGCCTGACCATGCGGGCCGCGATCCGCGACGCCCGCCAGCGCCGGCCCCGCCACCTCGTCGTGGCCATCCCCGTCGCGCCGGCGGAGACCGCCGCGATGCTGGAAACCGAGGCAGACGAACTGGTCACCCTGGATATCCCGGAATATTTTCGCGGGTCCGTCGGGGCTTATTACGAAGATTTCGAGCAGACCTCGGATGACGAAGTCATCGCCTTGCTCGCCTCGGTCCACCAGTCGCAACGACCCGATGTCTCCCGCTGAGGACCGTAACGTAAGCCTCGTCTTGGATGGCGATCCCCACCAGGGCATCCTCGACCTGCCCGGGTCGCCCCTCGGACTGGTCATCTTCGCGCATGGCAGCGGCAGCAGCCGCCTGAGCCCCCGCAATCATCAGGTCGCCAACACCCTGCAGGACAGCGGCCTGGCCACCCTGATGTTCGACCTCCTGACCGAGGAGGAGGAGCGGACCTACGCCAACCGCTTCGACATCGAGCTGCTCGGCCGGCGGCTGGTGCAGGCCTGCCAATGGGCGACGGCACAGCCCACCCTGGCAGCCCTGCCGCTGGGACTGTTCGGCGCGAGCACCGGCGCGGCCGCTGCCTTGCGGGCCGCCGCGGCCGCGCCACAAGCGATCCGGGCGGTCGTCTCGCGCGGCGGCCGTCCGGACCTGGCGGGTAACGCCCTGCAACGGGTGGAAAGCCCCACGCTGCTGATCGTGGGCGGCCTCGACACCACCGTCATCCAGCTCAATCGCCAGGCGCAGGCGCTGATGCACGCCCGTTGCGATCTGGAGATCATCCCCGGTGCCACCCATCTGTTCGAGGAACCCGGCACGCTGGAGCAGGCGGCGGACCTCGCGGCGGCCTGGTTCCGTCAGTGGCTCCCTACGGCGTGATCGCCACTTTCAGCACGCCGTCGCGCTGATGCGAAAACAGGTCGTAGGCGGCCTCGATATCGGCCAGCTTGTAGCGGTGCGTCACCATCGGCGTCAGGTCCACGCGCCCCGAAGCGACCACCTCCATCAGCCGCCGCATGCGCTCCTTCCCGCCGGGGCACAGCGTCGTCACGATGGTGTGGTCCCCCAGACCGGCCGCGATCGCATCCAGCGGCATCGAAAGCTTGCCCGAATACACCCCGAGACTGGATAGCGTCCCGCCCGGTTTCAGGATGCGCAGGCAGGCCTCGAAGGTTTCCTGCTGCCCCAGGGCCTCGATGGATACATCCACCCCGCGGCCCCCGGTCAGGTCCATAATCGCTTCGACCGGGTCCTGTTCGTGGAAGTTGATCGCCACATCCGCGCCCAGCTTGCGGGCAGTCTCCAGGCGTTCCGGCACGCCATCGACCACGATGATCCGGGTCGCGCCCATCAGCTTGGCACCCGCCGTGGCACACAGGCCGATCGGGCCCTGCGCGAACACCGCCACCGTGTCGCCGATATGGATGTGCCCGCTCTCCGCACCGCCGAAACCGGTGCTCATGATGTCGGGACACATCAGGACCTGCTCGTCACTGAGCCCGTCCGGCACCGGGGTCAAGTTGGCCTGGGCGTTGGGAATACGCACGTACTCCGCCTGGCAGCCATCGATCGTGTTCCCCAGCTGCCAGCCCCCCATGGCCTTGCCACCGCACTGACTGGAGATGCCTTCCTGACAGGAATGGCACTGCCCGCAGGGCGTAATCGCACCCGCGATCACACGCTGCCCCACCTCGTAGCCGGTCACCGCGCTCCCCAGCTGTTCGATCACCCCGACGGGTTCGTGCCCGACGATGCGCCCGGCCTCCACGGGGTACTCGCCCTTGAGGATATGGATATCGGTCCCGCAGATCGTGGTGGTCGTCACCCGCAGCAGGGCATCCGTCGGCCCGGTCTCCGGGATGGGCCGATCCTGAATCTCGATCCGACCCGGCTCGACGAAAACCGCCGCCTTCATCGTACTCATGCTCGCCTCCTCGGGTTGTGGCCGGTTGCTGCATCCGGCTTCATGCACAACCTGTTTATCGAACATAGCAGGCCGTCCGCCTGGTCACTTGGGCCGCGCCTTGCGATCGCGACCCGACGATCGCCTGCCGTACAATAAGGCTACATCCGCCGTTCAGGATCGCATGTGATCTCGCTCATCCCCCGCCTGTTTCAACGCGCGCCGGCCCTCGACCCGGAAAGCCGTGCCTGGGTCCACGCGATCTTCGACTGGGCCGGGAACGAACCCCACCTGGGCCCGCTTCTGCGCAAAGCACACCTGGTATTGCCCACGGCCGAGCACTTCCCCGGCCAGGCGGACAACCGGCAGGCGATGGCACAGCTGGTCTTTGATCGCGTTCTGGAGCATGCCGGGCTCGCCGACGGCCCGTTTCGGCTCTCGCATCCCGGCAACCTGATGGACGCCCCGGTCCCGTGGGACGCCATGGGCACGGCACGCGCCGCCCCGAGCGGAGCGACAGCCCAGAGCTCGGGAGTGGGTATCCCCTACGATCCGGAACTGGTCCCCCATTCCCAGGCCCTGATCGCCCACTTCGCACGCGAGATCGCCCTGCGTCTGCTCGCCACGGCGCGCCAGACCCCACCGGCCCTGGAAGGCAACGAGGCGCACATCGCGGAGCTTCTGGCCACCCGCATGGGCTTCGGCGTAATGCTGGCCAATACCGCCTTTCAGGTCCGCGTGAATCAGTGCGGTGCCTGCAAGGGCCCGTCTGCCGAACGTGAAGCCGCGCTGTCCCGCGATGATCTTGCCTATGCCCTGGGTCTGTTCTGCCGCGATCAGGGGATACCGCCGGGACGCGCCCGCGCCCATCTGAATACCCCGCTTCGGCCCGCCCTGCGCCATGCCCTGCGCGACCTCGCCCGCCGTGATCGCGAAGTCGCCAGCGGCGCGGCCTGAGCCAGCTCGACGACCACTCGCGCCAGCGTTATTTGATGCGTTTTATAAAGAAAACACAGTAACTTACCGACGAAACGGATCGTTTCCTCAAGCAGGCTGAGCAGCCGGTCCGCGCGCATCGTGGACCGCTTGAAGGGCACGACCGGGCGATCTAGTGATCAGGGTGCGAAACCCCGGCTCCCTGGAGGCCCGTAATGAAGACTCTGCGCTACGCTCTTGCCGCCCCCATCGCCCTCGTACTGGCTGCCGCGCCACTGCACGCCAGCGAGGGGACGTTCGATACCCCCACCCTGATCCCCGAACTCGCGGTCAAGGCCGCCGAGGCGGCGGTACAGGCCTGCCGCGATCGCGACACCCAGGTGACCGCGGCGGTGGTCGACCGCCACGGGACGCCCCAGGCGCTCAAGCGTGATCGCTTCGCCGGGCCACATACCGTGGACACCGCTATCAGCAAGGCCTGGACCGCCGTCAGCTTCCGCACCGACACCCTGGAACTGCGCGAAATGACCGATCCCGGCGCGGCCGGTTACGGGATCCAGCATCTGCCCCGGGTCAGCATCCTGGGCGGGGGCAAGCAGATCATGGCCGGGGGCCGCATTATCGGCGGCATCGGCATCTCCGGCGCGCCCAGCGGTCAGATCGACGATGAATGCGCGGCCGCCGGCATGGACGCGATCGCCGACGACCTGCTCTGATCCACGCGACGCGGGGGCCTTCCCGCCGCGCGCGGCAGGCCCCCGCTCGATATCACCCTCCCTTCATGCCCCCAGCAAACCGCTGCGCTGCAGCCCGTCAAAGATAAACTGCATGGCCAGCGCGCTCAGCAGGACCCCCAGGATGCGCGTCAGCACATGCGCCCCGGTCACGCCCAGCCAGTGCTGCAGCCGCGAGGCCACCAGAAGGCACACCAGCGCGAGGACCATCACGGCGACCAGCGCGCCCAGCACCACCACCTGAGCGGCGGGATCGCCCTCGGCCCGGCTCATCATCAGAATGGCGGCCCCCATCGCGCCGGGGCCGGCCAGCAACGGCGTCGCCAGCGGGAAGATCGACAGGTCCTTGCGCGTCCGCGCCTCCTGCGTCTCCGCCGCCGTCGCCGATACGCCGCCGGAACTGCGGGCGAACACCATATCGATCCCGATCAGCAGCAGCAGGATACCGCCTGCGGTATACAGCGCCGCCAGCGAAATGCCCAGAATCGAAAGCAGCGCCTCTCCGACCAGCGCGAACAGCAGGAGAATACCGCCGGCCACCAGCGCCCCGCGGATCGCCATGGCTCGCCGCTGGGCCGGGCTCATGCCCTGACTGAGCACCGCGAACACCACCGCCACATCCACCGGCCCGATGGTCACGAAGAACGTGGTCAGTGCGACGATTCCCAGTTCCAGCATGGCGGATCCCTCCTCTCGCGGCCCCTTCCGGGGGGCATGGCACAAACCTGAATGAGCCCGACACTTCGAGGTGTAAGTTGCCCTTCGTGTTTCACGAACCTACTTTAGCGCGCTCTGAAATACCGATTGGGGAGCCATCCAGCCATGAAACGTCGTGTTGTCGGTCAGCTGACGCTGGCCAGTCTGCTTGCGTCACCCGCCCTTGCCCACGCCCAGGACGCCGCGCACACTCTGGGCACCGTGTCGGTCACGGCGACGGGCTACGAGACGCTGATCGACGAGACCCCCGCCTCGGTCACCGTGATCGAGTCCAGCGAGATCCGCAACCGCGAGGCGCGCACCCTGGGCGATCTGCTGCGGGGCCAGCCGGGTATCGCCACCGCGGTGGACGGATCGGTGGGCTCCGATCCGATCATCCGCGGCCTCAAGCGCGACCAGGTCCTGGTGCTGGTGGACGGCGTACGCATCAACGCCATGCAGCCGCCGGCGCGTGGCTCACTGGCGTCCTACGTGAACGTGGACCTGATCGAACGCATCGAGATCGTGCGCGGTCCGGGCTCCGTACTCTATGGCGCCGGCGCCATGGGCGGCGTGATCAACATCATCACCCGCGGCGGCGACTTCACCGAGGAGCCCGAGACCCGTGGTTTCTCGCGCCTCGGTGTCACCTCGGTGGATGACGGCATCCGCGGCGCGGTAGGCGTGACCGTCTCCAACGACCGCAACGTGCTGGACCTCTCCACCGCCTACCTGAACACCGACGACTACAAGAACGGCGACGGCGACCGCCTGCGCGATTCCGGCACCGAACAGAACGCCTACCACCTGCGCTATCGCGGCAAGCTGGCGCCGGGCCACGAGGTCCAGTTCCGCGCCCAGCGCGACGAACGCAAGGACGTCTGGTACCTCGCCTCGCGCACCTTTACGCCGAACGACGGGCAGCGCCCGGCAGGTGTGAATACGCACTACACACCGCGCCAGACACGTGATCTCGTCGAGTTGAGCTATGAAGGCGAATTGGGCGGTGCCTGGGCACCGCGAGTAGAGGCTTCCATGTATCGACAGGAACTCTCCCGCGGGAACTACGACTGGAGCGAACGCCTGCAACAGGACTACAGGACTTCCGATACTGACTTCACGACGGACGGCCTTCGCGTGCAGACCGAACTGGTCCCCACCGATGACCAAATCCTGCTGGTCGGGGCCGAAGCCTGGCGCCTGCAAGCCAGCCCAGTTTCCTTTGTGGGTGCTCCCCCCGATTACGAGCCCGTAATTAGGATGCCGCTAGTCGAAAACGGAAAGATCGAGTCCGCCGGCGTCTTCATCCAGCACGAGACTTACCTTGACTGGGCGACCGTCAACCTTGGCGCCCGTTATGACGAGGTGCGCGGAAGCGCCGATGCCGCCATGGGGGTTTCCGAACCGCTGGACAAGACCGATCGCAACTTCAGCTGGTCGGCCGGGCTCACCTGGCACCTTGACGAGGCCTTCAACCCGTACTTCAGCCTGTCCGAGGGCTATCGCTCCGCCAGTCTGCTGGAGCGCTACCTGACATATCCCTATAGCGACGGCTTCACCTGGCAGAGCAATCCGCAGCTGGATCCGGAACGCAACCGCACCTTCGAGGTGGGCGCCCGCGGCAACATCGGCGCGACCTCTTACACCGTCTCTGCCTACGAGAGCCGCATCCGCGACTATATCGGTGGCCAGGTTACTGCACCCGGATTCAAGCAAACCATCAACCTCGACGAGGCGCGCATCCATGGTGTCGAGGCTCTGGTGGAGCACGCCTTCACCGACGCGATCACCGGCTACGCAAGCGGCACGTGGATCCGCGGGCAGAACCGCGACAGCCGCTTCGACGAACCGCTGACCCAGATGCCGCCGCCGGAGGCCAGCATCGGCCTGAGCCATACCGTGGCCCAGGGCTGGCAGTGGGATGCGCGTGTGCGCGCCGTAGCGAGTCAGAGCCGCACGGCGGACACGTTCACCGACGGAACCGAGCGCAACACCTCCGGGTTCGCCACCGCCGACCTCGCCGTAGGCTACCGCTTCGGGCCCAGCGCGGGCTTTCGTTCCAACGAGATCACCTTCAGCGTGACCAACATCGCGAACAAGACCTACCGCGAGCATGTCAACGAAATGACCGAAGCCCGCCTGGACCCGGCCAACGGTGTCCAGGACATCTGGGCCCCGGGCCGCAGCTTCGGGCTCACCTGGAATGCAGAATTCTGAGCGACCGCCTCACGAAAAAGACAAGGAAACCGCTATGCGTTTACGCGTAATCGACTTCGGCCAGCAGCCGGCCGTGCGCTCCCAGGCCGTCTACCACGGCATCGCCGAGGCCATGGGCAAGGACGACGACCCGGTGCTCACCCTGGTCAACCCGGACGATCCCTACGTCTGCGTGGGCCTGCACCAGGAGATCGCCCTGGAGGCGGACGAGGACTTCTGCAAGGAACAGAACCTGCCCATCATCCGCCGTCACGTTGGCGGTGGTGCGGTCTATCTGGACCACAATCAGATGTTCTTCCACTTCATCTATCCGTCGTCAAAGGCGCCGCGGATCGTCTCGGACATCTACAAGAAGTTCATTGACCCGGTGATCAACACCTATCAGGACCTGGGCGTGAACGCGACCTTCCGTCCGGTCAACGACATCCACGTGGCCGGCCGCAAGATCGGTGGCACGGGTGCGGCGAGTATCGGCAATGCCACCGTGATGGTCGGCAGCTTCATGTTCGACTTCGACACCGCCACCATGGCGCGCTGCCTCAAGGTGCCGTCGGAGAAGTTCCGCGACAAGCTGCGCGCCGGCATGGAGGACTACATCACCACGCTGTCCCGCGAACTCGGGGAGATGCCGGACCGCGAGACCGTGCGCGACGCCTTCCTGAAACGGGTGGCCAGCGATCTCGACGTCGAGGTCGAGATGAGCGAGCCCACCGCCGAGGAAACCGCCGCCATCGAGGAACAGATGGCCGAGCTCACGGACCCTGAATGGACCTACCGCAAGGGCCGCAAATTCGTGGAGATGGGCGTCAAGATCGCCGCGGGCACCCACCTGACCGAGGGGGCCCACAAGGCCGCCGGCGGCCTGATCCGGGCCCAGCTCATGGAGAAGGACGATCACATCGCGGATCTCCTGCTGTCCGGCGATTTCACGGTCTTCCCGGAAGACGGCATGGACCGCATCGCCGACGCCCTGCACGGCCAGCCGCTGGACCAGGAGGCCCTGCAAACCGCCGCGACCGCCTGCATGCAGGAGATCGGCCTGGATGCCCCGGGTATCGAACCCGGCGACATCGCCACCGCGATCCTGGCCTGCGTCCACCGCGAACCGCACTGATCCGCCCTGCACCACAGGTGGTGCAAACGAAAACGGCCGGCGCCCTGCACGGGGCGCCGGCCGTTTTGCGTCATGCCGCTTGTTCGGGCGGTGCGCTGATCAAGCCGAGTCGAGGAACTCGGCACGGCTGGGCGCGGTAGCCAGCCGCGACCGGTCCCCCGCATAGGGCTCCGCTCCCGCCGACGCGCGTTCGGCGGCCTGCAGGGTCGCGCCCGCCCACTCCGGCAAATCGGACGAAATCCGGTAATAGATCCAGTTGCTCTCCCGCCGCGTCCGCACCACCTTGTGCTGACGCAAGGCCGCCAGGTGACGCGACACCTTCGGCTGGGACATCTCCAGAGAATGCGTCAGCTCGCACACACACAGTTCCCCTTCCGCCTGCATCAGCAACAGCGACCGCAGCCGTGTCTCGTCCGCCAGCAGGTTGAACAAATCCGTTGGTTTAAGCGACATATTGCACCCAGCAAATCAGGGTTGGCGAACTATATCCCGACAACGCAGGTTGGGCAATTCAACGAGCCAGGCATACTTGGCCCCACCGGTAAGACGCAGCGAGCCCATCGGATATTTCGGCTGCGCCCCAAAACGATTCGATCCGCCCGCGCGCCTGGCCTCCAAACGAGGGACGATCAGCATCACGTTCGATCTCGTCCCCGCCCAGGAACGACTGCCAGGCAGGGACGCCCCCAAGAAAGTCCCGAAGTTTTCGCTTGTTAGGGCTTCGATTCGTGTATGATGCCGGGTTGGCAGTTGCCATCCGATTTTCGCCGGGCCTTTGTTTCCGGCCTGTGTGAGTACCCCCCAATGTCCGATTCCCCCTCCTTCTCCCAGCTCGGGCTTTCCGAGTCGCTGGTTCGTGCCCTGTCGAATATGGGCTTCACCACCCCGACCCCGGTTCAGGCCGCCTGTATCCCTGCATTGCTGGAAGGCCGCGACGTCCTGGGCGAGGCCCAGACCGGCACTGGCAAGACCGGCGCCTTCGGCCTGCCGCTGATCGACCTGATTGACGCCGGCGAGCGCGTGCCCCAGGCACTGGTGCTGGCCCCGACCCGCGAACTGGCCAATCAGGTCGCGGGCGCGCTGACCGAATTCGCCTCCGGGTTCGACGGCATCGACGTGCTGCCCGTCTACGGCGGTCAGCCGATGGGCGAGCAGCTGCGCGCCCTGCGCAAGGGCCCGCAAATCGTGGTCGGCACCCCTGGCCGCGTGGTGGACCACATCAAGCGGGGCACGCTGAGCCTGGAGGCCCTGCGGGTCGTGGTGCTGGACGAGGCCGACGAGATGCTGCGCATGGGCTTTGTCGAAGAGATCGAGTGGATCCTGGAGCAGACCCCGGAAGCGCGTCAGACGACCCTGTTCTCGGCCACCATGCCGGGTCCGATTCGTCGTATCGCGCATCGCCATATGCGCGAGCCGGAAGAGATCAAGATTGGTGCCGGCAACGAGGCCGGCACCGATATCGACCAGAGCTACTGCCTGGTCGACGCCCGCCACAAGCTGGAGGCCCTGACCCGGCTGATGGAAACCGAAGAAGACCTGGATGGCGCGGTGGTCTTCGCCCGCACCAAGGCCTCCACGGTGGAGATCGCCGACGCCCTCGGCCTCGCCGGCATCAAGGCCTCGGCCCTGAATGGCGACATGGAACAGGGCGAACGGGAGCGCGTCGTCAGCGACCTGCGCGACGGCCGCCTGGACGTGATCGTTGCGACCGATGTCGCCGCCCGCGGCATCGATGTGCCGCGCATCAGCCACGTCTTCAACTTCGATGCCCCCGGCGATGCCGAGGTCTATGTGCACCGCATTGGCCGTACCGGCCGTGCCGGGCGCAAGGGCCGCGCGATCCTGTTCCTGGAGCCGCGCAAGCGCCGCATGCTCAAGGACATCGAACGCCTGACCGGCAAGCCGGTCCGCGAGCAGGCGCTTCCCGATCGCCAGGCCGTGCAGGCCCGTCGCGAGGCGCGTTTCGCGGAACAAGTCCAGGCCCTGCTGGGCAGTGAACAGGCCAGCGCGCACGACGCCCTGGTCGAGCGCCTGCTGGCCGACGGCACGGTATCCGAACGCGACCTGGCCCTGGCCCTGGTCGCCCTCGCCACCGCCGACAGCCCGCTGGATGCCAACGCCCGTCAGGGTACGGACCCGCTGCTGGCCGCCGCCCGCGCGCCCCATACCGACCGCGGCAACAGTCGTCGCGACGCGAAGCCCCGAGGCGAGCGCCCCTCACGCGGCAAGGATCGCGAGCCGGAAGCGGATATGGTGCGCTACTACATGCCCGTGGGCCGCAACAACGGTGTGGCACCGGGCGCCATCGTCGGCGCACTCGCCAATGAGGGCGGGCTGAACGGCCGCGACATCGGCCGCATCGGGCTGCGCGACGACCACAGCCATGTCGATCTACCGGCCTCGCTGGACGAGGCTGCCATTCGCCGCCTGGGCAACATCCACGTCGCGAATCGCAAGCTGGAGCTGACCCGCCAGGCGCCCCGCCCCGGCCAGTCGGCCCACCAGGACGCCGCACGGCCCGCCCCCGCGCGCAAGCCCGGCAAATCCCGCGATGAGCGGTCCGAGCCGGCGGCCCGGAAGTCGCGGCCCATGGGCAAGCCGGCACCCGCCAAGCGCGGCCCGGCCCCGGCCAACCGCAAGCGCCCGGCCTATGCGGCGCCGGGCAAACGCCCCGCCGGCAAGGGCACGGGGTCCCCGAAGGCCTCCGGTCCGCGCGCGGACGGCACGCTGATGATCAAGCGCAAGGTCGCGAACGGCTAACCCGCCCCAACCCGCGAAGACGACGGCTGGCTCAGGCCAGAAGCCCGCGACACCTCTGGATGCCGCGGGCTTTCTCGTTCAGGGCTTCAGAAATCGCCGGTACGGCCCGCCTCGACGATGCTGTAGATCGTGTCGCGGACCTCGCGCGCGGTCGCCTCGAGGTCCTCGGGCAGGTCCGTCGCGTGCAGCATCATGTCCATGTTGGTGGTCACGATCCAGCCCTGCCCCTCGTCGTCCTCCACCACGGCGATCCGGCAAGGCAGAAAGCTGGCGAAGATGATGTCGTGCTGCACCATCTGATTGGCAATCAGCGCATCACAGAAGGCCAGGATGCGCATGTAGTTGCCCTCGCCCCCCATCGCCCGCACCTGCTCGGACAGCGGCAGATCCGCGACCTCCTGGAAATTGCGCAGGTTGGCCCGCAGCTTCATCGACTCGATAGCGTCATCAATGCTTACGCCATCCTCGATGCGCACCAGCTCCACGCTGTGTCGAACCATCTGCTGCAGGGTCTCGCGATCCAGCTCCTCCACATCGGTGGAATCCGACGCAGCCAGAGGCAACGGCAGCAGCATCAACAGCAACACCAGCATCCAGACTTTCATCGCGCTCTCCTGATTCGGGTGGACGGAAGGGTTCGCCGGCCGGGGCGGCATGTGAATCCTTCCTTACCGAAATCTAGATCATGCTGGCGCGCTTCACCCGCTCTCCCGCACTGGACGACGGGAGATACCCCGCGATCAAAGCAATCTGCCCCGCCTGCACTAACGCCGGATCAGGCGGTGCAGAAGCTCGTACTTGCCGTTGGTGTGATCGGTGCGACCCGCCTCGTCACGCCAGTCCCAGCGATCCGCCGGAAACAGTTCCCACATGGCCGGCAGCGCGCAATGGAAGGGCGGCCCACCCTCCCGGCCGGTCTGCATGAAGCACGCAAACAGCTCACCGCCCGGGCGCAACCAGGCGTGCAGCTGGCGTTCATAGGCCGGCCACTGAGCGGGCGGCAGGGCACACAGGGAGGTTTGCTCGTAAACCCCGTCTACCGGTGCCTCCGGCCGCCAGGACAGCATATCGGCCTGAACCACATCGGCTTCCAGGCCGGCATGGTCCAGATCGCTCCGCAGCTGTTCGACGGGCGTTGGCGCCACGTCCAGTCCAATCACGCGAAAGCCCCGTGCCGCCAGGGTCGGGACTTCGTGGCCAAACCCGCAGCCGGGCACCACGATACGGGCCCCCGGCTTCAGGGCGGTGCGTTGCAACCATTGCTCCAGCGAGGGGCTGGGCCCACCGCGATCCCAGCGGGTCGAGCCCGCCTGATAGCGGGCCTCCCAGTCCGCCTCCGCATCGACGGAAGCGGAATCGGCAGGGGAACTTTCGGAATTTGGCATCGGACTCCTTCTCGGCACAGGATAGGAACCCGATAGACCATACCAAAGCGCCAACGACTCACGGAGAGCCCGATGGACCGGAACCAACTGCCCTACCGCATCCACCGCCAGGAACTCGGCCCCATGGAGAACTTCGTCTACCTGATCGAGGATCGCGCCAGTCACCGCGGCGCCGTGGTCGACCCCGCCTGGGAGCCCGAGGCGATCATCCGTCAGGCACGGGAGAACGACGTCGAGATCTCCGACATCCTGCTGACTCACAGCCATCACGATCACATCAACGGCGTCGAGGCCATCCTGGAGCAATACCCGAATGCCCGGCTACACCTGCTCAAGCCGGAGGCCGAATTTTGGGGCAAGCAACTGGAACGCCCGGAGCTGCACCACGGCGGCGATGCGATGCGCCTGGGCGATACCGAGATCCGCTTCCTGCATACGCCCGGCCACACGCCCGGCTCTGCCTGCTTTCACATGCCCGCGGGCGACGACCTCATCACCGGGGACACCCTGTTCGTCTTCGGCTGCGGTCGCTGCGACCTGGCCGGCGGCGACCCGGAACAGATGTTCCATACCCTGAACGGGCTGCGTGAAGGCCTACCGGCGCATACCTGCATCCACCCGGGCCACAACTACGCCGACAAAGCCGAATCCACACTGGAAGAACAGGACGCCGGCAACCCCTTCCTGCACTTCCACGACAAGGACGACTTCGTCCACTACCGCATGGTCGAGCACGACCGCGTACGCAGCACGCCCTACCACGCCATCCCCCGGAGCTGAGACGGGCCGAAAAACAAAGAATCCGTCCCGATGGCTTGCATCCCCCGGGACCAATCGCGATAATGCGCGCCTTCAGACGATGCGCCCGTAGCTCAGCTGGATAGAGTACCTGGCTACGAACCAGGTGGTCGGAGGTTCGAATCCTTCCGGGCGCGCCATATTCCAGAGAAAGGGATCAGCGACTTACAGTCGCTGGTCCCTTTTTCGTTTGTGGCTTCAGAAGTCCTGTGACCAATTCTGTGACCAACCTGTGCCGCATCGCGCGATCGGCCCCTCGGACGAGGCAACGGGATGACCTCATGGCGCTGTGTCCAAATCCCTACCCTACTCCGGCGCCTCACCATCCTCAGGTACATGCTCAAAGAGGTCACCCACCTGGCAATTGAAGTAGGTGCAGAGGGCATCTACAGCTGGGAGCTCCACTCGCGTCGCCGTTTCCTGATAGAGCAGCGTGACCGTGTTGCGGTTTAGTCCAGTAGCTCGAGCGACATCAGCGATTTTCAGCTTCTGCTCGCCCATCATCCTCGATAGATGGCAACGAATCATATTCTCCCCGACGTAATTGGATCCTGAATCGTATTTTTAGTTGACGAACGACATTCTGCGTCCTAGGATTTCTTTCAGGATGGCAAAAACAGCTACTGCGCGCTGTTACGCGATCCTGAAAACAACATTGTCCACTAGGAGCAGAAGATGGCACAAGAACGTACATACCTCACCACCGAAGGGCTCGCCGAACGCATCCACTACGACGCGCGAACCATCCGCGAGCGCCTCAAAGACAGCGTCCTGATTGAAGGCATCCACTATTTCCGGCCCTTCGGCGGCCGCAAGATCCTGTTCATCTGGGAAACGATCGAACGGGACATGCTCGGCTCCACCGATGACGAAATCGCCATCCCCATGGCGTCGGGGGGCACCTGCCATGGTTAACGTGCGACGGAGAAGGGAAACTGGAAAACTCGTCTTTGATTTTCGCTATCGAGGCCGGCGCTGTCGTGAAACAACGAAGCTGGATGACACTCCGGCCAACCGGCGAAGCATGGAGAAAATCGCGAAGAAGATCGAAGCCGAGATCACTCTTGGCACCTTCGAGTACAGCCAATACTTCCCGAACAGTAGCCGAGCAGCCAAGTTCGCTACGGAGGCGGCAGAACCCACTGCCACCGACGCAATCGACCAACCGGGGAGCACTCCCCTGTTTCGCGATTTCGCCGAACAGTGGCTGCAAGAAAACGAGGTCGCCTGGCGCTTCAAGACGCTGGAGACCAACCGCGGCTCCCTGCGACGGCACCTGCTGCCCTACTTCGGTGATCAAAGGGTCAGCGACATCAGCAAAGCGGACATCCTTGCCTTCCGGTCCGAGCTCGCCAAAGTTCCAGGCCGGAAAGGCAACGCGACCCTGTCCCCAAAGACCATCAACCACACCCTCGGGGTGCTCTCGATGGTCTTGGCCGAAGCCGCTGACCGCTTCCAGTTTACGTTCCCGATGAACAATCTGAAACGGCTCAAGCAACCTCGGAAGGAGATCATGCCGTTCACGTGGGAGGAAACGCAGCAGATCATCAATACGGTTCGAGACGACTACCGCGACTACTTCATCGTGCGACTTTTCACCGGGCTGAGAACCGGGGAAGTGCACGGCTTGAAATGGAAGTACGTGGACTTCGACAAGGGCCAGATTCTGATTCGCGAGACATACAACCAGGGCCGGACAGAATACACCAAGAACGACGGCTCACAGCGTGAAGTCGCCATGTCTTCCGTGGTCGCAGAGGCCCTGCAACGACAGTTCCGAGCCACTGGCAAACAGGAATACGTCTTTGTCACGAAGGCCGGCCGGCCACTGGACACCAAGAACGTCACTCAGCGGGTTTGGTATCCATTACTCCGCCATCTCGGGCTTGAGCCTCGCCAGCCCTACCAGTGCCGGCATACCGCCGCCACGCTTTGGTTGGCGTCTGGAGAGAACCCGGAGTGGATCGCCAGGCAACTGGGCCATACCACCACCGAGATGTTGTTCCGCGTGTATTCGCGCTACGTCCCGAACCTGACACGCCAGGATGGTTCCGCCATGGATCGTCTCCTGCGTTCTCTCCAAGGGAACGCCGAAGAGCATACGGAGGTGCGCAATGAAGGCTAACGACGTTCAAGAACTGCAGCGAATGGTTGGGATGGATGACATCGCATGCTATGAGCCCGTCATTTTCGCCGCACGGGTCGAAATCCAGTGCGAAGGCCGAGCGCCTAGCGGAGAACCCTACTACCGACTTCGGGTCTACGATTCGACCGGTTATTTCACGGCCTTCGCAAGGATTCGAGACTGGGAAGGACATCCCTTGGGAGGGGGTCAGTTCCGATCCCTGGCCCTCCACACCATCGAAACAGAGCGTGGACAGCGACACGTTGTGGCTTATCCAGAAGTCGGGTCGGCACTGCCCGAGAAGGGGCCGCTGGATCTTCTCCCCGTCCACCACGCACCCGACCCTGTCAGCCTGCAGCGTCTGGTCAATGTGGTCGAGAACCTTTCTGTCGAGCCCTACCGAGAATTCGTCAGTGAGGCCTTCTTGGATCAGGAATTCGCCATCCAGTACCTCACACTCCCAGCATCCAAGCGATGCCACCATGCCAAGAATGGCGGGCTGATCGCCCACAGCCTCGAGCTGGCCGAAGCGGTACATGCGGTGGGTCGGGCCATGGCATTGCCAACGCTACAAACGGAAGCCGGCATACTCCTGGCCCTGTTGCATGACATCGGCAAGATCGTCCTTGCTTCTGAATTCGCCGAACGGGTACCCACTCGCTCGCATGAAGAGCTCATCGAATACGCTCTCCAGGAACCGCTGCTTTCCCTAAAACGGATGGACTCAGACGCCTATCATACGCTGTGGGCGCTCATCGTGGCCTATCGCAATGGAGACAGCTATTCCGCACCAATGGCAACGGTTGTGCGAGGCCTGGATGGCTGCAGCGCACAAACGGATGCGACCTTGCAGAGCTCACCTCAGGCGCCAATGCACCGGTACTGGCAATCCCCATGCGGAGGTCGAAAAGTCTGGATTCCGCCCCTCGTCAAACACGACGCCCCGCGCCGCGCCCGATGACCCTATCCACGTAAAGCCCAGATCCCCTCAAGCCATACAAACGGGGATCGGGTTCTACCCCGTTAACGCGGACACTTACGAGAAGGTCCATACTGGGCCGAAGGAGTGTTCATGTCGAAACGTAAACGTTACACCCCCGAATACAAGCGGGAAGCGGTGGAGCTGGTCCGCCGATCGGGCACAAGCTGCCGGCAGATTGCCCTGGAGCTGGGGATCGGCCCGAACCTGCTGACCCGTTGGGTTCGGGAGGCGGAAGCCGGGGCCAGCAAGGCCTTTTCCGGTACTGGGACACCAAGGGATGAGGAGGTCGCGCGTTTGAGGCGCGATCTGGCCCGGGTGACCAAGGAACGGGATTTTTTAAGAGACGCGGCCGCGTACTTTGCCAAGGGATCATCACCCGGTACGAGATGATTCAGCGCTGCCGCAACGAGTACCCGGTGCGCCTGATGTGTCGGTGTCTGAAGGTCTCGCCGAGCGGTTTTTATGCTTGGGACGGTCGCGCGCCGAGTGCGCGTGACCAGGATAACCGACGGGTGCTCAACCGGATCCGGACGATTCATGCCGACAGTGGCGGTTCACTCGGCGCACCCCGGATCCATGAAGATCTGGTGGCCGCAGGCGAGACCGCCAGTCTGAACCGCGTGGCGCGACTGATGGCAGCGGATGCGATCCAAGGGTGTGTCGCCTTCCCGTAAATTCGGTCCATTGAAAACTGGAGGTCTCCGGGCACACTAGAGCCAAAGGAGGCCGAGATGCGCAAGAGTCGGTTTACGGAAAGCCAGATTGTTCAGACGCTGAAGCAGGTCGAAGGCGGCCGGAAGGTGAAGGACGTGTGTCGGGAGATCGGGGTCTCTGAAGCGACCTACTACCAGTGGAAGTCGAAGTACGGTGGCATGGAGGCTGCGGACGTCCGACGGCTGAAGGAGCTGGAGGACGAGAACAACCGGCTCAAACGGATGTATGCCGAGCTGGCCCTGGAGAACACGGCCCTGAAGGACGTGATCACAAAAAAGCTCTGAGCCCGGACGAGAAGCGCCGTGTGGTCACTGCGTTGACGCAGGACCACGGGCTGAGTCAGCGCCGGGCCTGTCAGGCGGCAGGGGTTGCGCGGTCGGTGGTGCGGTATCGCAAGCAACCGGACCGGGACGATGCGGTGATCGCGCTTCTGCAGGAGCTGGTGGAGCGCTATCCGGAGCGGGGCTTTGGCAAGCTGTTCAAGCTGATCCGGCGTCGGGGCATGCCCTGGAACCACAAGCGGGTCTGGCGCGTGTACTGCGCCCTGAAGCTGAACCTGCGGCGCAAGGGCAAGCGCCGTTTGCCACCACGGGAGCCACGGCCCCTGGCGTCGACCGAAGCCCCGAACGTGGGATGGTCAGCGGACTTCATGTCGGATGCGCTATGGGACGGACGGCGCTTCCGCACCTTCAACGTCGTGGATGACTTCAACCGGGAAGCGCTGGCCGTGGAGATCGATCTGAACCTGCCCGCACCCCGTGTGATCCGGGTGCTGGAGCGTATTGCCGCCTGGCGGGGCTATCCGCAGCAGCTCCGGCTGGACAATGGCCCCGAGTTCGTCTCGGCCGCGATCGCCGACTGGGCCGAACAGCGCGGCGTGGAACTGAGCTTCATCCAGCCGGGCAAACCGATGCAGAACGGCTTCATCGAACGGTTCAACGGCAGCTACCGCCGTGGGGTCCTGGATCTCTACGTCTTCCGAACGCTGACCGAAGTCCGGGAACACACCGAGCAGTGGCTGCAGGACTACAACGAAACCATCCCTCACGAGTCGCTGGGGGACCTGACGCCGGTCGAATACCGGCAGCTACACCACCCGGAAACCTCTAGTTATGCGTGGACCTAATCCGGGGAAGTGGACAGACCTTACTGCTCGCCGCCCTTGTCGGCCTGCTCCAGCCTCGAGTCGTCGAAGGCAACGACGCCCCCTGCCCCGATATCCGAATCCAGGCCGAGACGGGCCTCGTGCTGGGAACCGTGCGTACCCTGGCAGGTGCTCGGGGGTTCCTCGAACTGCATCCGCGCCATGGCATATCCACCAGCAGCGACGGTGTTGTCCATCAGGGACCCTGGGGCCACGCAGTGCTGTATCTGACGGGTCCACCGGAACAGCGCGTCGACCTGGAGCTGGCCGTGCAGCAGACCTCGGACCACCATACCGCAAGCTTGCAGCTCGCCGAGCTGATCGTACGCCATGGTACCGAGACAACGCGCCTGGAAGCCGCAGGCGAAATCCTTAGCGTGCGCCTGCCATCGCGAGAAAGACCGGATGGGAATGCCCGCCTGCAACTGGAAATCGGCGCCGTCGCCGCCTTTCGCCACCATGTTGAGGCCCAGCAGGCCCATTACCGACTGACGGCAGCCTGCCTGTCCACGCGGCCGTAACACGAGAGCCGTGGCAGGGATGCCCCGCCAACCAGCTTCGAGGGTGACACTCAGGTCGCGATCGGTATCGAAGGAGCGCGATACGGTAGCACCAAAGGCTCCGCAGTCACCGCGCCTTGTTCGCACGCACAAGCGTCTCGAGCGCGAGCGTGCACAATTAGGCAAACAGGTCCACCAGGGAACCCGGTTGGTAGCCGTCGACGGGTTGTTCGAACTGTTCCACGGGGCGTTTTACGTGAGTGCCCTGAATTTGCACTTCCAGTATCAAAGAGGTCACAGGCTGTCGGCGAATCTGTGGACGGGCGGTCGGGTCATCGCCGTAGTCAATCAACGCGCCCTCGGCACGATGCTTTTCGCGCACCAGAATGGTCGAGGCCTGAACATCATGTAACCGCATAGCCTCGAGTATTTGCTACGACGAGTCGGTCCGCCGGCCAATTGATCTCGAAGCGGAAGGACTTTCGTCACGCCGTGCCCAGCGGGCCCTTCGATGGCCCTCCCAAATCAGTAAAACGCTGGCTCCGGGCGACAAAATGCCGTTCCGACTTGAAAGCTTCTTAGCCGCGGGCCCCGCCGAACCCGGCCGCCACGATGCCGTGTTCGCCCCGTTTGCACACCCCAACCGCGCAACCATCGCCCGGTACGAGGCTCGCGGCGCACGAAATCCCGCAGCCCGCAGCGGACGTTCGTTGAATCAGCGCATCCCTGGACGCATAGAAAGCATTCGCGGCCAGCGCGTCTCACGGGGAAATCGGGCGTAAAGCCCAGAAACAAAAAAGCCCTCGCGAACGATCACATGACCACGACTACAGGGGGAGCGAGCCGCAGCCTTGCTTTCACGGGAACTTGGAGTATCCGGACGGAGGCTGGCAGCCACGTCCACGCCAGAGCAGGGTTCCCATTCGCGAGGGCTAAGCAGAATGCTAGGTGCCACAGCTCAGCGCGACAACAAGAATCCCTTCCACGATCGTTCCACACTGCAACAACCATCTTGCATGGATCGTTAGCGAAGCACGGTGCCGTGTTTACTTCGCGTGCCGATCCCCGGTCGCTCATCGGGTTGGACCCGGCGGGTGCGGCAAGTCGCATACATGCAATATTCGGTACCCGTCCCTCAGACGAGTCCATCAAGGTACTCATGCATGCGATTCCAGCCCGAGTCCGTCAGATTCACCCGGACCCGGCGCTTGTCCATAGGATCCTGAAACCGCTCCACTAGCTCCTCCTTTTCGAGCATGTCCAGATACCGCGACGTGGTCGACAGGGGGACCCGCGCGCCGACTGCCAGGCTGGATACGTAGGTCAGGTGTCCCGATAACTGGTTCTGCGCAAGGTCCAGCAGCATATCCCATGCGGGATCCGACAAAAGAGTGCCAGGGAAGTACTCCCGCCTCCGTTCGCGCTCGGCGATCAACCGGCGAACCTGATCCAGGAGCGAGGATGCCTCGACCGGATCGCCCGGGGGGCTCTGGCCCAGGGCGGGATCCTCGTGCGAATAAGGTCCGAGGTTACCGCGGGTCACCCCGACCCGCATGGCGACCTGGGACACCTTCGACTGCAGGTCGCTCAGAAGCGACCGCATCACATCATGCTCTCCCTCCCGCTGCCGGGCTTGGCGAGCACTCTCCATCGCCGCATGCACGCCATTCAACAGGTCAGTCCTCGATACGGGCTTGGTCAAACAATCCCGTGCCCCATGCCGCATGGCCAATACCGTCGCCTCCATATCGAGATGGCCGCTGACGCATACGATCGCCGGCGCGGCGTGTGGCGAAATGGAATCTCGTATCGCGTGCATCAGGGCGAACCCGTCCATTTCCGGCATCCGAAGATCCACAAGCACCGCAAGCAGCGACGGATATCCCCGCAGGAACGAGAGCGCCTGACGACCATTCTCCGCCCCAATACACTCGATCCCGTCGGAACCCAGCGTGGCGAGGATCTCGTCGAGTACCGTCGCATCGTCGTCGACAACCAGGACTTCGGGCTGCCGGGTTGCGGACGAAATGACCTTGCGGAGCGCTTCACCGTCGGGGTTGTCAACGTCCACGTCTATTGCTCCCTTGTGCGTCATCGAGGCTCATAGCTCGAGAAAACCACGCATTCCTCTCGCTTTCAGAAGTATCGCTCTCAGAATGGAAGGGTTGCATATAACCTCTGTGTTGTGGCGCCTAAGGCAAGTTGCGGCCCAACGCCATGCGGGCAGACCCAGAAACCGACCTGCAGCAATGAACGAAGGCCGCAAATTCGGCCGCGCGGTTGTAAAGGTGAGTCCTGGCGACACTTCCGTGAGGGTCTCGGCCGTTCGAACACTCCTTCCATATTGGAACCATTCAGGAAATACCCCATCGTACTTCGCGCCAGCGCAACGATAGACTGCGAACAGGTTCAGGGTGATCAAGGGCCCCACGGTCTGCGTACGCGCCCGCATGCGTACCCGACAGTCTTCCGAGACAAGGCGGGTCCTGCAACAGTGGTGGGCCTACCCAGCCGTTCATGCTGGAGGTGGCCCGCATCTCGCGAGCGTCCCGATCCCGCTAGGGGCCTCGGAGATATGGATGGAGACAAACTAGTGATCGAACACGTACTCGTCGTGGATGACTCGACGGAGACCACCGAGGAAATCATGGCCACCCTCGTGCGGCTTGGGGTCAAAAGTTATGCAGCGAATGACCTCAGCGCGGCCACCCGCCTCCTTAAGCGGACCCGAATCGACCTTGTACTGCTCGATCTCCGCCTCGGGAACGAAAACGGTCTGGACCTGCTACCCAGGGTAGCGGCTCTGCCCCGCGTGCCACCCCCGGTTGCCTTCGTATCCGGCCTGGACCCCGATATTCTGGTCAGCGCCGAGGATGCCGCGCGGCGCGCACGGCTGCCGGTTGCCGGACACCTGGCCAAACCCCTCGGACGGCAGCAGCTTGCGCAACTGCTTGACTCGGTTTCGCAGCGGCCGCTTCCGGAACATGTCGAGCCCCCACCAGTAGAGCCCATGTCCATGGCAGCCATGGAGCGCGCCCTGGAACAAGGCTGGTTGGTACCCTTCTTTCAGCCTCAGTATGACCTTGTGGACGGAACATTGAGCGGTTTCGAGGCGCTGGCGCGCTACCTCCCGCCAGACCGCCCCGAACCCGTCGGTCCGGCCGCCTTTGCGGTCTATCTTGATTCCGAACGTTTCGCCTGGTCGATCTTCGAGTCAATCGCATGTCAGTCGCTCGATCTCTTCACGCGCGTGAACCACGGCGACCCGCATACCCGCCTCAGCATCAACCTGCCCGCGGAAATCTTTGCCGACCCCCGCTTCCCGGGAGAGCTGATTCGCTGGTGCCGCGACCGCGCATTTCCGCACGACCGTCTTGTACTCGAGTTGACCGAAACGCGCCTCAATCTGACCCCCGAACAGCGTATGGGCCTATCCAAGGCCCGCATTTCCGGCTTTGAACTGTCCCTGGACGACTTTGGAAGCGGCGCCTCGAATCTGGACCGCCTGGCCCAGCTGCCATTCACCGAGGTCAAGATTGATGCGTGGTTCCTGCTTCATGGTGAGGACGAAGGGCGTAACCATCACCTTCTCGGCGATATTGCCCGCCTCTGTCGTCAGCGGAATATCCGTACGGTCGTGGAAGGGGTCGAGGATTCCGCCCTCCTGGAGCTCGCCATCCGCGACGGTTTTAATGTCGGGCAGGGGTATCTCTTCGGTCGACCGATGCCTGCCGAGGATGCATCCAGCCTGCCGCTGAAACGCGACGAAATCGCCAACCTGCGAACTATCACCATCAATAACGGATCGTCCCGTGCGGCCCACGATCCGGTACTCTCGCAGGACGAGTTGGCACTCCTGAACAGCCTGTGGGATGAAGCCGCATCACCGGAGCAGCCGGGCGCCACCGAATTGACCGCATCGCATCGCAGCGATCCCTCGCAGCCCTGGTGTCTGATTGTCGAAGACGATCAAGAAGTCCGTGAAGAGATTGTCATCACCCTCAAACAGGAGGGACAGGCATGCTGGACGGCCGAGTCTCTCGAAGATTGCCGCTGGACCCTGCGCAACATCGACTCCATCGGCGTCATCTTCCTCGACCTGTGCCTGCCCGACGGGAACGGACTCGAAATCCTCGACCCGCTTTTCAAGGCGGAGTACGGACAGGCTCCTGCGGTCGTGGTGCTGACCGGACACGGATCCCCCGAAATCAAGCGTTTTGCGCAACGCGCGGGCGCGACACTTTATCTGGACAAACCCGCGAGCGCGATCCAGATCCGTCAGGCGTTCTACGCGGCGCTTGCCCAGTATCGAACTCAGCTGAGCGCTTAGGGCAGGCGGATTATGCACTGGCTCGACTTGGCAACCCGGCCGTCCCGGGACCCAGCACCTCGCGTATCGGGAATTGATCCTGCCTCCCGGTATTCCGGGATCACCGGCGCAACACCGCGCCGTGCCAAAGCGAATTCCTACCCGACAAACGACTGGATGGTTTCTGGCGAACACCCGCCGTTGATGCGGCCGCCCCGCGAGAACACCATGCCGCCGTCTCGGACAAAATGCCGACAGGGGTGTCGCTACAGCCTGTTGTTACCCCAAAGCTGCGGGACTCGCGCGCAGCGTCAACCGCGTCTGCGTAAGGACACCAACTAATGGCGCAATCGGACGTCCGGCTCGGCCGATACCACCACCTGGCAGTTGCGGCTGGCCTGGCTTTAGCCGGCCACCTGATCAACTGGTTGCCCATTCCGCTTGGCTACGGTCTCGATCTGCTGCCCGGCCTCGTTTTCGCGTATATCGCATTGCTGCTGCTCGGCCCAGCCTGGGCACTGTTCGTTGTTGCCGTCAGCGTAATCCCTAGCTACTGGCATTGGGGAGTCCCCTGGCCCGCGATGGTCATCTCACTGGAGGTACTGATCGTCGGCCTACTGGCCCGGCGCTATCCAGCGATCCCGCTCGCCTTCTGGGTCGCAATCTTCTGGGTTGTTATGGGGACGCCCACCTGGCTGGTCCTGAATACACTGCTGATCCAGCTCGACCTGATCTCGATCGCGCTGATCGTGATTAAACAGGCAATCAACGGCATGCTCGCGGCCTCGATCGCCGCTTTGCTCGTGTTCGCGTCCGGTAGCGGCACTCACATTGTGGACCGTCAGGCGCGCACAGCCGTGTACTCCATGCATCACGTACTGATCAATGTGCTGGTTATCCTGTTCGTTATCCCCATTACGTTGCTCGCGGTTCTTCAGGGCCATCAGCTGCGCAAGACGGTTCAGGAAACCCTGTATCAGAACCTCGCGCACGGTCTTGATATGCTCGAACACCACGTGCAAACCGCCGCCCAGAGAGAGATCTCGGAGTTGCACCTCCAAGTTACCAGCATGCCCAACCCGGATCTGTCCTCCCTAAACCCCGATCCGGCCCGTGCACGCGGCGCCCCGGCACCACAAACGCTGCTCTGCCCAGCCGATGACGGCTCCGGTGCAGCTCGCCCACCAAGCTCTCAGCAAGCTTCCGATACGGCGCTTGAACAGGCGATCTGCAACTGGGCCCACGAAAAGCCCACCGGCGTCCGACTACATATCGCAGCTCCTGACGCAGACGCGCGACTGATCGTCTGGCGCACCCTTGATTTCAAGACCGATGGACAGCGGGTTGCCTTCACCCACGCCACGCCCGCCGAGTTATTCCGGCGCAATACCGTGGCGCCCCCGGTCAAGGACAACACCGAGCTCGCGCTTCGAAAACACGACGGCACAAGTGTCTATCTCCTCGGAAACAACGAGGCCACCGAAGTCATGGATTCAAGGGATTCGAGTCTGTGGAGCCGCATCGTCACCCACCAGGAACCCGTCTACCAATGGCCGGACGACCGCCCCGGCGAAAGCGCCATGCACCAGTGGTCCGGATTGACGCTCTGGCTGGCGCGGCCCTCGACCGCGATCCCGGGCAGCCTGCTCACCGCGACGTTGACTCCGGCCGCGGCCGTCGCATCCTACCGCGACTCGCTACTGACCCAGCTGACGATCCTGATGGTCATACTGGCGGCCGGCTTCGCTCTGATTCTTGGGATAAAGCGCGCATTCCGACAGGAAATCCAGCCCCACATCGACGCGGTCCTGGGCCTCGATGGAAATCAGGTGATTCCAGGCATTCCGTCGCGATTCATAGAAACGCATTTGCTGAACCAGTACCTGCGGCGAATGTCGCGCAAAATCCAGAGAACGACTCAGCGCTCACAGCGTGATGCCCGGCGGTTGGTTCGCCTGGTACGGAATGCCCCGGTGATCATCTGGGCCGGCCGGTTCGGCTCTGAGCGTACGATCGACCTGACCTTCGTCAGCCCCTCCGCTCGCCGGCTCACGGGGCACAGCGACTTTCCCGACACCGACAGCTGGCTGGAAATGGTCCACCCCGGGGATCAGGCCGCGGCCCGCGCGATGATTGGCCGCCTTTACAATGAAGGGTACGCCTCCTGCGAATACCGCCTGGGCGACCCAACGGGCCACTACACCTGGGTCTATGAAGAGGCCTCGCGCCTGGACGATCTCGAAGACGGCGAGGACGAAGTGATTGGCCTGACTGTGGACATTTCACGGATCAAGGCCACCCAGGAGCAACTGGTCAGGAACGCCAAGATGGCCACCCTGGGCGAGATGGCCACGGGAATGGCGCACGAACTCAACCAGCCGTTACAGGTCATCCAGCTTGCATCCGACAACGCGCGCGAATCGCTTTCTCCCGAGATGCCCGCCGAAACCGTCGACTACGTGCGCGCCCGGCTCGACCGCATCGCCCAACAAGCGGAGCGCGCCGCCGCAATCATCAACGACATGCGCGTGTTCGGACGCAGTCAGAAGAGTGAGGCACGGCAGGTTGCGATCGATTCCGTCGTCGATCACGTGCTCAGGCTGATCGGTCAGCAGATCAAGGCCCGAGGAATTGAAATCGTCGTGGATCATCAGCAACCTCGAGGTATCGTTGACGCCAAACGCACCGATCTCGAGCAGACGCTGGCCAACCTACTGACAAACGCACGGGATGCAATCGACGCCCGCCAGCAGCGCCGCCGCGACGATGAGCTCGGCTTTTTCGAGGGGCTCATACGGATCCGGACGTGTATCGATGACGAACGGCGGACGACTATTCTGGAGGTCGAGGATAACGGCGGCGGTATCCCCGAAGAGCACCTCGAGCACGTATTCGAACCATTCTACACAACCAAGGGCGAGACGCACGCAACGGGTCTGGGTCTTACCCTGGCCTTCGGCGTCGTACATGACCTCGGGGGCCAGATGGATCTCCGGAACACCGATCAGGGAGTGCGAATCACGGTCGCCCTGCCGTGCCACTCGATCGCCAACGATGGTGATCCGAACACCGGCGATCCGGAGCAAGCGGGTACCCCGTAATGACCGCCACCTTGAGCACCTTTACCACCGCAGGCCACACCCTGGACGCGCTGCGCGATACCGTCCGGACCGCCCTCGCGGGTCAACCGCCCGCCGGGTTGCTCATCATGACCGCGCAGGGTAACGATTACCTGCCGGAGGATATGGATGACCTCCTGCAATCGCTTCGGGTCCCGCTCCTGGGCGCTGCTTTTCCCGCCTTGATTTGGTCGGCGTCGGTGCACCACACCGGGGCTCTGGTCGTTCGGCTACCGGTTACGCCGCGGGTCGAGCTCTATCCACTGGGTAACGCGGCGTCGCACACAACCGACCGATACGCCGACCAGGCCCCGCATCCATCAATCGGCGAGGCCTCCGAGACAGGCGCCCAGATCCTGCTGACCGACGTCTATTCCAATCATCTCAATGGATTTCTCGAGACCTACTTCGAGCGACACGGTGCTGACCTTCACGCCATCGGGGCGGCAGCCGGAATACCCACTGCCGGAGCCAAGAACGCGGTCTACACCAACACCGGCACCCATCGCCACGTGGTCGTTGCGGCCACGCTGGGGCTGCGCCTCGCGACAGCCACCCGCCACGGGTTCTACCCCATCTCCCCCAGCCTGCGGGTGACAGCCGCCCAGGGCGACGTCATCGAAACCATCGAATCCAGCCCGGCTTTTCCGACCTACAGTCGCGTGGTCGCCGACCAGGCCGGGGCCCGCATCTTGCCGGACCAGGTTGCCGAACGCGCGGGACATTACCCGCTGGGGGTATGCGTCCTCGGCCGCGAGCCACTCATACGCGACCCTATTGCAGCGACCGAGCACGGGGGGTTGCGCGTACTCGCGGAGATCCCGACGGGATCCTATGTTCAGGTTTTTACCGGGGATCGCGACAGTCTGGTGGGCGCCGCGAAGGATGCCGTATCGGATATCGAGGACGCCTGTACCGATACCCCCGGAACGATGATGATTTTCGACTGCATCAGTCGGACCCAGATCCTCGGTGAGCAGTATCCACGTGAGATGGATGTGCTCTCGGACCATCCCACTGCCTTTGGGGCGATCACGGGTGGAGAACTCGCATACGCGGGCGTCGGCTTTCCCGAGTTTCTCAACAAGACCATCACCCTCGGTTACTTCTCGCAGCGTTTGGCACCGGCAAAGGTGGCCAAAGATGATTGAACGCGAGACCGAAGCGCATGCCTTGTTGCAAATATCGCTCGCGGTCGGCCGCAGCCTTGACCTGGGCGAGATGCTGGGCCACGCGCTGATCAAACTGGTTCGCACGGTCAATATCTCGGGTGCAATCGTCCTCGAGCGCAGCCCTTCAGCACAGGCGGACGCAGTGCAATGGACCCCCGTCCGTTCCATGCCGCGCGGGCTTGAGCACAAAAAACGGTGGCGCGCGGTGCTCCGTTCGCCCCAGCTCCAGTATCACTTCGAGCCTTCGACGCCCCTGCAGCCACCGTCCTTTTGCAAAGTGAATGGCGACGGCCAGTTCATCGTGTTCGAGCTTCCGGAGTTCGGTGCCATCGTCATCGGTGACTCGCCGCAATCCCTGCCAGACTCCTTCTGGGAGTCGTTTCGCACCATCGCCACGCGCCTGAGTGACGCATGCATGGCATGTCGGAAGAACGAACAACTGGCCCGGCGCCAGGCACAGGAATCCCTTCTGATTCGCTGGTCACTGGAACTCGCCCGGGCACCCCAGGATGCCCTGGAAGGCGTTCTTGAGGACAGCTTTTATGCGGTGGCCCTTGCCCTGCGGGCGGATGAAGCCACCCTCTGCCTGAACGCTGACGCCCCCACACTCTGCACGCCCGCTGTTCACTGGAGCACGGCGGACCGCTCACGAACCGAGCGACACGACGCTCGTCGATTGCCCGTCATCATCCCGGCAACGGATCAGGACCCGACCGGCCCCAGGTATGCGGAACATATCGCGTCTGAATCCGGGCTGGACTCACCCTACACCGCTCTTGCCAACCGCGGCATTCGCTCACATGTCACCATCCCGCTCGCCAGCGCAGTCGGAACGCTGGGTTTTGTGACGCTCAACTGGCGCTCGCCAGCCTATAACGGACAGCGGCCCGACGAGAACTTCCTGAGACTGATTGCCAATCTGTTCACCAGTGCGAAACTTCGTCTGGATCAACAATCCCGATTACAGGCGCTCGAACTCCAGCTGCGCGCGGAGTCTCGCTCCGCGTTGTCTCTGGCCAAAAAAGCCGAGAAGGCAAATCACGCAAAATCGCGGTTTCTTGCTGTGGTCAGCCATGAGCTGCGAACCCCCCTGAGCAGTGCCCTTCCAACCCTGGAACTTCTGGCGGATACGCAGCTCGATGCCAACCAGCGCGCGCGTGTGGACACACTGCTGCGCGCCACTAACCATCTGAACCAGATCGTCAACGATCTTCTCGACATCAGCGCGATCGAGAACGATACGATCGAGCTGCAGGAGTCCCCCGCCCATTTGCCGACCCTGCTGCGAGAGCTTGTCGACCAGATGGCGGCAATGGCCGGTGACAAAGGCAATCAGCTCTTGGTCGAGATCGACCCCGAACTGCCGGATTCTATCTACCTCGATCAGCGTCGCTTCAGACAAATCCTGTGGAACCTGCTCGGAAATGCGCTCAAGTTTACCCGCGACGGCACTATTTCCCTGAATGCGGCCGCGACCGGAATAACCATGCACGACCACGCTTCCGGAAGGCTGCAAATCAAAGTCAGTGACACCGGCGAAGGCATCCCTCAAAGCGATCAGGAACGGCTTTTCGAACCGTTCTACCAGGCTCACAAAAATCGCCAGAAGCCAAAGGAGGGAATCGGACTGGGGCTCGCAATCGTGGACGGCCTGGTCAGAGCGATGGGTGGTGTCCTCGACTTCGACAGCACCCCGGGACGCGGGAGCACGTTCCATTTCGACCTGCCACTAAAACCCGTGGGCGATTCCGAGCCAGCCTCTCCGGCACCCTCCCGCCCGCACACGCAGGCCGTCACGACGCCGGATGACACCCGCATTCTTCTGGTCGACGACGATGTCGACGTACGCGAAGCCGCCGAAGATACCCTGCGTCAGCTCGGATACGACGTATCCGTGGCCACGGACGGACAGCAGGCCTGCGAGCGGATCGCACTCCAGGACTACGACCTGATCCTGATGGACTGTCGCATGCCGGTAAAAGACGGCTTCCAGGCAACGCGCGAGATCCGCGGAACGCTACAGGAACAGCCACACCGACCGCGTCCGGTGATCGTTGCGCTCACAGCGGCTGTGATGAACGATGATCGCGACGAGTGCCTGGCGGCCGGGATGGACGATATCCTGCCCAAACCCTACAACCGCCAGCAACTCAAGGAAATTCTGGCGCGTTGGATCGCGTAAGCCGGTCCAAACGACGATCTTTGCAAGGGCACTCCGGCATCCTCTGCTCCCACACGCTCCTTGCCAACATGACAATCGAGATGTCCGTGCCGCGGCGTTGGATCATCACAGACCGTCGATGCCGGGACGCGCCACACTATTCTGGTCAAGTGAGAACGGACACCCATTCTAAGCAACAGCCTTCGCCCACTCCCGCGGGGTGAGTTGGCCCAGGGCCGTGTGGGGTCGGACGCTGTTGTACTGCATTTCGATGTACTCCACGACATCCAGTCGGGCGGCCTCGCGGGTACGGTAGGTCCGGGCGTCGGTCCATTCGCTTTTCAGCGCGCCGAAGAAGCGCTCCATCACCGCGTTGTCCCAGCAGTTGCCCTTGCGGCTCATGGAGGGCACGAAGCCCAACGCATCCAGCCGTTCCTGGTAGCGCGTGGCGGCATACTGGCTACCCTGATCCGAGTGATGGATGAGCCCCGGCGCCGGTCGCCGGTGCCGGACCGCCATCTCCAGCGCCTCCAGGGTCAGCTCCACCGGCATGCCGTCGGCCAGGGCATAACCGATGACCTGGTGGTCATACAGGTCCAGGATCGCCGCCAGATAGACCCAGCCTTCGAAGGTCCACAGCGCCGTGATATCGGCCACCCAGACTTCGTTGGGCCTCTCGGCCCGGAACTGGCGCCGCAGGACGTTCGGGGCCACCGGCAGGCGGTGCTGACTGTCCGTCGTCGAGATCCACCGCCGACGGCGCTGCTGACACTCGATACCAGCTTCCCGCATCAGGCTGCGGGCCCGGTGTCGTCCCACGGCAAAGTCCCGTTGGCGCAGCTCATATGCCATCCGACGGCTCCCCGCCCGGTGGCGTAAGTGCTGGTCCACCGAACGCACATGCCACAGCAGCTCGGCCTGTACCGGATCGGCCGCGTCCCCGCGCTGGCGCCATTGGTAGAACCCACTCCGGGAGACCCGCAGCGTCCGACACAGCAGGGTCACCGCATGGTTCGCCTTCTCCGCCTCGATGAACCGATATCTCAGCCCGACTCGTTGGCGAAGAAGGCCGCCGCCTTTTTTAGGATGGCGCGCTCTTCCCGAAGCCGCCGATTCTCCTCGCGCAGCCGCCGCAGCTCCTGTTCCTGACCGTTCGAGGCCGGCTCAGTAACGGCTTCGCCGGCCGCCTTGCGCCGCGCCTCACGCTGCCAGCGGGACAGCATGCTCCGGTTGATCCCGAGCCGCCGGGCCGCCTCCGTACAGCCATAGTCCTGGCTCTCGACCATCGCAATCGCGTTGGCCTTGAACTCCCGGCTGTATCGCGCTCGTCTCTGCTTGCTCACATTCACCTCCAGTTACCCATCTAGTGTGGCTTAACTGGGGTGTCCGCTGTCATTGGACCACTTCACACCGGGGCCGCACGGCATTCAACATTGCGTCTGGCAAAGCCTTGTCATTCGTTGCGCACGGAAAGCACGCCATACTGCTGCGCGGAACGCCGGAAGACCGTGTTGCCAGTGGCGCGCTCGTATACCGTAAGCGTGAGCAGCAGGCTGGGGCTGCTGTTTTGCGCCTGAATACGAAACGTCTCGCGCAAGGGGATATTCAGCCCGGCACGGCCTTCTCTTCCCGCCCGATTCAATTCATGAACGGCATACATCCGGTAATCGTCACCATTCTCGAGCTCGAGCGTGGTCGTGGACGCCATCCGCCCTCCGTTGAAACATGCCGCAATCGCCGTGTGCGCCCCCTGCAACCCACATGACAAAACGGCATAGAACGGATACTCGCGTTGCAGTCGCGTCTGCGCCGCCTCCCTTCGGCGGGCCTCCTGCTCCGCTCGGCGTTGCGCTTCCAGGCGCCGCTGTTCTCGCGCCTGTAACACCGTGACCCCCTGGTCCCGAGCTTCGTCGCGATCCTTGAGGTACTGGATCGCGCCCGCCACCGACAGGTCCGCCTCCGTCAAATAGCCGGATTGGAGGATTTCTTCCCGCAGCTGCGAGTAGGCGGGTTCTCGGTTGTACCCGCGATCTCGCAAAATCGCCAGCTGCCCATGCGAGATCTCCTCGGGCCAGTCCAGGACGAACTCGAGCTCCGCATAGGATTCGTAGCCTGACCGGGTCGCATACCGCTCCCACAGTTCCTCCACTTCGACCAGCTGCCCCAAGTGGACTTCTGGCCGGGGGATCTCACGATAGTGACCACGCTGTTCCAGCGCCGTCTGGAGTTTCACGATATCGGCTGAAAAGCCCACAAAGATGTTGCAGGACCCCTCGCTCCGCCAGCCCCTCTCGCGGAGTGCCGCGAGTTGCGCATCCGCGTCCTTGTAAAGGTCATCCAGCGAGTCATACACCCTCTCGAACCCCATGATGTCTTCTGGCTCAAGCAGCAGATGCGCAGGCGAATACCGCTCCCACTCAGAAAATTCGCTCGCCAGGGCTTCGCTGAGCATATCCTCGCCCAGGCTGCGATAGCCCCGGACCGCCATTGCATCATGCCCGCTCGTGGACAGCGCGCACACGTTCTGGCGATAGAAGCCATCGCCGGTCCGACGCCGATCATCCGCGGCGAAGCTCTTGTGCCGCTGGTTCCAGGAGAAGAACAGCGAACCTACGGTCTCGCGGGCATTTTCCGCAGCCAGCAGGGTGTAACGCGCCGAGCGGGCCTCAGCCCGAGCGACACGATCCGCGCGGCGCTCGTCGATGGCCATCGAGGCATCGCGCAGCCTCGAGAAGGACCAGGAGGCCAGAATTTCGTATCGCGCCGATCTCTTGTACGCGGGGAGTTCCAGAATCGGTTCGTACAGATAGCGGGGAGCCACCATCAATTCGGATTGGGTGCCACTGCAATCATGTCGCAGCCGGACCTCCCGATCTTTCGGATTCAAAAAATCGTCCAGGGCCTCAAAGACGGCGCTATCAAGATGGTTGACCCCATTGGCCCGATAGACCGAACGAACGGCCAGTGGGGGATGCGTACGACCCCATTGGTCGAATACTTCATGAAGTACGTATGGATCGGCGCCACCGGAACGCGAAACATGCGCAGGAAGATCCGTTAGATCATGCAGATACAAATCACAGTATTCGAGCCATTCCTCTCCGTCCCGGGGAGTGTTCCTCACCAGGTTGCCCTCGATATCCCGACGAAACGGGGCGGGCCTCTGCCTGCTGTAATCGATGTCGCGGGTGGTTCGGGCGAGGATCATGATGTCCAGGGCTCGCCAATCTTCTTCCGCCAAGATCAGCGAATCGGATCGCTCCGCGGAGGCCGATTCCCCGGGCTGGTGGTCCGTCGTTGCCAGGCAGCCACTCAGCATTACCAGCGGTAGCAAAAGCGCTAGGTAAACACGGAACCGATTCGCAGTCATCATCAGCCACACTTGAACACTACCCCGCCGTGCTCATAGAAAAAACGGATCCTGATCAGCAGCGAGCGTGAGCCGTGCTCAAGGCCGTGCGGGCCCGGGGCGCCAGCCTCCCGCGGCTCCGTCATCCCGGAAACTGCGCAACGGTTATCCGGGATCTCCACGGTATGGAGCACCCGTGCGTTGGGGCTGGACCAGCGTGTGGCGAACCCGGCTCTTCGCTGCGCTACAGCCGGGATGACGCTCGTTGCTAATCGGGAAACGGACCCAGACCCATACATGCGTCCATACACGCGCTCGTACCCCGTGTTTCGCCAAACCCGACGCGACATGCAGCGGCTCGAGGTCCTGATCGCTCGATTCCGAAGGATTCGGAGTGTGGCAACACGACCGTCCGCCTGGGCAGACCGGCGTCTCGCCCTTCCATACCGGGGTACCCGGACCATGACGAGCATGACGAGCCGGTCGCTCGAAATCGGCTAGCCAGCCACCCGGGCAGCAGCCTGCTGCGAATGCTGAGCGTGTGCCTCAAGCAAAACCACGCGGTACAGTTCACGCGTGAACGCATAACGCGTCACACCCAGGCGCACGGTCTCGCGCACAATCCCCATCTCCATCAGCCGCGCGAGGTGCGCCAGGACTCCCTCGACACCGGCTTGGTCGCAATCCGCCTGCTCGCGAAGCTCGTCCAGGGTCGCGAAGCCCTCAATCTGCGCTAACACAACGGCCGTCGAAAACGCGTCCCCTACGCCATCGACGTGTTCGGCCAGCAAGTCATGTACGCCAGGCGGAATGGTCAAGCGCGTCGACAACTCCCCGGGGGGATTCGACAAGGCCAGCTGTTCAAGAATCAACGGGCTCCCGCCGGCCAGATCCAGGCAACGCCGGACATTACGGCCCGGGTCGCCCCACTCCTCGGCGATCCAGGGCAGGATGTCTTCCATCTGGCCAAGGGTGAGCTCGGGCAACTGAAGTGGGTGACAGGACGCCAGAAGCTCCGGATCGATGTCTTCCTTGCGCGCGGTCGTCAGGATCAGGCGCGGCGGTTGCCCTCGCAGTCGGGAGGCCAGCCGTGCCAACCACTGCATCGTCTGCGCGTCCACTCGCTCGACATCCTCCACGACGATCACCCCGCCGCGATACAGAAACAGGTCCAGCAAGGTTTTCGCGGCATGCTCGAGGCGTTCCCTGGGCGACAGGTTCCGGGGCAGATTGTCGCTGGGCTCCCCGGATGGTTCGAACAGATCAGCGACTAGCGCCAGATCCGAATTTGGCACGTACACCTTGGCCCCCATTTGCCGCCGTAGCCAGATCCGCAGTCGCCCTAGCACCTCCGACCAGTCGGCATCCTCGTCGATCGCCGCCTGCTGCCGTATCGCCGTCACAAACGGGTGGAAGGGCAGATTGCCGGCACCCGGCTCACCGCGAAGCTCGAACCAGTCGCCGGCATGCCCGTCCATCTGGTTCCAGAGCTCCGTCAACAAGCGCGTCTTGCCGGCACCGCGAGGCCCTTCTACCAGCATGGCACCTCCGAGGGGCTCGACGCCTCGCGCATAGCCCCGCAGTTGTCGGAACTCGCGTTCCCGACCCACCAGGGGGTATATCGCCGCATGAGCCACCAACCCCCGCCGGGGCGCGCCAAGCCGCGTGAGGCGCGCACCCGGAACCGAAGACACCCCGACCGCGGGCTCGACCTCCACCAGCGTCATCTCAAAGGCGCGAAACTGATCCCCCGCGACACGCGGCCCCACCAACACCTCGCCTGGACCCGCCTCGTGCGCCAGACCACGCGCGACCATGGCCGCCAGCCCCTCGACCTCCGTTGCCGCGAACGACTGAAGCGTCACTTGCCCGTGTTCCACCCCGATACCGGAGTGCGGCAGCCAGTCATCCAACTCACGGGCTGCATGCAAGGCCTCTCCCAGCGCCTCGGCGTTAGCCCTCGGATACCCGAACAACAAGGTCGCCGAGGACGCCCGTTCACCGATCACCGGATAGGCGCCGTACCGGTCACCAAGCACCCCAATCATCTCTCGCCGCGACTGCTCGTCGAAGGAATGCGATGTCGTGTCGCTGAGGTCGACGTGTACCACGGTAACCGGCCATCGACTAGACCAACCGCCGGCCTTCCCGAAGGCAGCTCCATCAACCGCGGCCATGCCTTCGGCGGCGATTGCGTCTCCTTCGTTTCGATCCGACGCCTTTGCGGCATCGCAGCCAGAGCAGAGACTCAACAGACGCCGGACGGCCGCGCTCGCCGAACCTCCCGGTCGCGCCTGCATCCGCTCCGAGTATTTCGAGGCATCCAGCAAGGCCAACGCCTCTTCCGAGCGGGCGAGGCGCACTTTTATAAGGCGCCGCCACGCCGACTCGGCATCGGGATCAATCTCGGTCGCGCGCTGCGCAAGCTCCAGCGCGCGCGCCAGCGCCCCTTCTGCTTCCAGGACCCGGCTCGCACGCAAGGCCATCTGGAGCGCCTGTTCCCGGTATCGATCACGCAAGCGCACCAGTCCATCGCGCAATTCCGGCTCGCGGGGTGCGGGCAGGTCGCTGAGGAACGGGCCGCGATAAAGGGATACCGCCTCGCACAGAGCTTCCGCATCCGGGTTACCCGAACAAACAAAACGCGCGAATCGATCGACATCGACTTGGACGTACCGGTCACGCCGAAGCCGGATATGCTCGGATCCAACCTCGAAGGCGGCATCCGTTAGCACTCGCTTGAGTAACGTGAGCGACTGGCCCAGCGAGGACAGCGCATGATTCCGCCCGGCACGCGGCCACAGACTTACTGCCAGATCGTCGCGAGGCAAACCCTCGCGCGGCGCGGTGCAGATCCAGCCAAGCAGAAGCCGTGTCTTGACCGGACCGATTTCCTGCGCCAAGTCCACGCCGTCGACACGAACCGCAAGCTCACCCAGAAGCTGGAATTCAAGCTGCACCGTCATCGTATTTCAGATCCGTTACGCGCTGGCGCCATATCTCGCCTAGTCATCGCACGGCACGCCCCGACGTCGTTCCACGCATGGGACGCAGAAAAACAACATGACCGCGCTCCAGAACGGCCCTTGGGTTGCTTGGCATGATCCCGACCGAACGTCTCCGGAGTGAACGAACCGCAATCCGGGATGGACGGTACCTCGCCACGGGTCACTCAGCTCTTGCTGCGCTGGCGCTCGGCGCTTTGCTTCAATTGCGTGACGTTATCCGGCGTGCGCCGCTTGCTGTCGCCCTCGAACGTGCCACCGTTCTCGATCACCAGCGTGTCCGCGATGACCGTACCGGTGAATACGCCCGACGATCCGACCGTGAAACGCCCACACTCCACGGTTCCGTCGCAGCGACCTTCGATCCGGATCTCGGATGCCACCAATTCGCCCTCCGCCCGACCAGATGCCTCGATCGTCAGCAGCGAATCGCAACGGATGTTGCCCTCCACCACGCCACAAACGAACAGCTCGCCGGTAACCTCCTGGATCCCGCGAAAAACGGTACCCTCCCCGACCACCGTACAATTGCGGGGGAGCTGCTGGCGGGCAAGCGCCTCGCCGTCCGCGGTCAGCGCGGGAACCCCGCCACTCACCTGACTCATTGCCAGAAATTCATCGTCCTGATCGGCGCTCACGTCACGATCACCATTCGACCAAAAACCTCGTTTGAACATCTGCGAAACCTCCCCAGCGCAAGAGGTCTCAATCTCACACTCACTCGCCTTGCGGTCCAGCGAAAGTGGAACCGTATCGGAAACAATTCTTTTCATAATGGCCTGGTTTCGCGTTGCTGAGGTTTCCGCTTCACGACTCCGATCCAAATCGAACACACTCGTAGAACTTCTCTTACGCAGACGCGTATTTAAGGAGACGCTGATTGAATCGCGCGTCCGCGTTGGTGCCCCCCGGTTCTTCGAGACAAAGCGTTCCGAGACAAGGCGCGTCGTGCAGCGGGTAGTGGTTCTACCCGCAAGCGGCGCAACGCAGGATCGGGGAACAGGGGGCACCAGCCCCACAAGCTATTGAAAGCGGGTGCTCGGCCGCCCGTTGTTGATCAAAAACGGGCGCGCGCTCGGCATTGCAGTTCCCTTGTGCAGAGTGACTGCACGGCAGTCACCGCGCATTAAACGGACGCAAAAGCGACTCGAGCGCGGACGCACGATTAAATCAGCGTCTCCCTAGGTGTTAGGTAACGGATGATTCAATATCGCACGAGCAGGTTCCCCTGTTTCGTGCCCGGGAGTAGCTGAATACCGTGTACGGTGGCCCCACGCAGGACGAATAGCATGGCGAGTACGATCCATTCGAACGCGTGCACCACACCCCAGATCCAGCGAGCGCTGCAGAAGCGCGGCCGAGCGTGAACGATCCCGAACTGGCCCGGGGCTACGGGATTACCCGCATAACCGAGCGTAAGCGGCGCTACCGCCGGGACGTGGAAGCCGGTCCCATTGCCCGAAGCGACTGCATACCACTCTGATGATCCGGCCCAAACGGCCCCAGACCAACGGTATGGCCGAACGCTCCAACGGGCGCACCGCCGACCTGCTGCGCACCCGCCACTATCGACTTCGGTCTGCACCTGGACGACCCCCTGCGGCACTACCAGAGGCTGTACAACCATCACATCGGGTAGAAGGCGCTTGGGCATCGGACACCGGTGGAAACCCTCAAGGCCTGGCAGCATGAACGTCCCGGTTTATTTCCAATAACGAGTATATGACCACGCGAGACCTGAAACTTACTCCTCCCCAACAGCAAATTGCACTCCGAAAATGCCGAGGGAATGATCGAAGCACCGAGGCATGAACCGATGGTCGTTCCGCTTGCGCACGACGCGCTCCAGCCTTCGAAATCTCATTCCACTCCCGCGCCTAAAACGACATGTGACATCCAAGTCCCGATCCGCTAACGTCCGCCAGTGAGCAATGCATGGAATCCCGAAGGCTCGATATCATCGTGCCCCAAGCCATCCCGTAACAGAGAGGACGCATGGACGCGCCTTTTCCTAGCAGCGACTTTAGGCCACTCACTCATCGAGCCTATCTTGGGGCGTACCTACCCGGCACAGGAGGCAATCACACCATCCCGGGAGGGTCCCGTTGATTTCGTCTCCAGACCCGTGGGCTCAGTACCGAGCCATCGAATCGCCCCCCGAGCACATCGACGGCAGGGCCCAGTTGGCCGGGTATGTACTCTTCCCAATCCCAGCCACCGCCACCGGGCAAGTCGCTCACGGGGCGATTGTCGCTCGAACCATCGAGCGCATACTCCAGCAATACGGGCATCGTTTCACGGTCGAACACACGCACCTATTGACCTGTTTGTGCGATGAAATTCGTCAACTCCATGAGCACTACGTCGCTCATGATCCGCACCGGCCCTACTACGGTCTGGGTACATCGGGGAACATATTCTCTGCTCTCCATGATCACGACGCTCAACATCGCGACGTGGATGCCCTGAGATGCTGGCTCCTATCAGCGCTCTACACCTATGGTGCATCACCGGAACAGCGCGGCGTCCCGCAGTTCATCAAGCGTCTGGCAGCACACATATCCGCTACCAAGGAATCTACATCCACTACTCGCAAACTCCACGCTGCACTCGCAGCACACGGTGCGATTCCGCGAGCCGATGCCAACATCTTGGCCGATACGTTGAGTTTCCAAAAGAATCCTGCCCGAACCCTTGCCTTGCAGTCCCTGGAGGCCATCCCGTCAAGAACTCCCATCGAGCCACAGGCTCTTCGTTCGATCGAAGCCGTGCAGACGCCGGACCATGCCCGACAGGATCAACCCAACGACTTGGCGCATTCTGCTGAACGGCTGGAAGACAACATACTGCAGGAGTTGCCCGCCCCCGACAGTCGTCTGCGTTTTGGCGCGCACTTGATACCCGACACAGACGCCAGCCTCTCCGCCGAGGAGGCTAGGCTGCTCTACCACGCCCTCACCCAAGGACTCAAACGTCGATTGCATACCCGCGAAGGGGTCATCGACTTCGTTCTCGCCCTGATGCTGACCACCTCGCGCTGTGCGTCAACGGTCATCGGCGCACTGAAAGCGTTCCAGGCAGACCCTCTGGACGGAACACCGGCCCCCGGCATAACCCTTCACCTCACGGACACATACTGGGCATCGCTACGAGATAGTGAAATTGTCTACCCAAACGTCGAAAGCGTTGTCGAGTGGCAGGCAGACCACTACCCCAATCTGCGGCTTCCATACTCCAGCGACATATCTCGCTTCTTTTCGCTATTTTTTAGGTCGGACTACGACCTCGACAAAATTAGAAAACCTGCTCTCGAATCCCGAATTCGGGAACACTCCTCAACCGTACCCAGAATTAGCCAAGTCCGAATCCGGAGAACGCTCCCTGTGCTTCTCTATCAAGCCTGCGGCCACCCACGAACCAGCCAACTGGTTGCAGGGACGAATGGTTTTATTTCCGCGGCACCACTTAGCTACTATGCCCCTTTGCATGAGACCATCGTAAAACAGTACGCGGCCGCTCTGGACTTTGCAGATATAACGGTTCACACAAACGTAAACTATGCTGCGTTCCGCACCGGAGCTCCCCGTGCGGCCATCAATATCGATTTTCTCCGTGATCGATTGCATCAGACGCAAAAACGCGTCCAGGAAAGCCGTCCAAAACGCCGTACCCTCGCGAGCGCTATTACGTGGCTAACTGAACTGATGCGCCATACAGCTCTGATGTTCGCAGCCGCCACAGCCCATCGAGTGGGGTTCGGCTTGTCCCAATTCCGGATCAGCCATATCGTGGCATATTCCGATCAATCACCCGGGATTGCCTATATCGCCGACAAGCGCACTAAGGGTGATGACCGAATCGCAGTGCTCCCTCGACCTGTTCTCCACCAGATCGATCACTTGGTCTCATTGCTCGAATGGATTCGAGACGAACTCCGGATTTTCGGCACTGAACGGGAAAAACAGGCCGCACACTTCATCGACCAATCACTCAGCGGCAAATCCCCCCTGTTTTTTTCCCTCGACCCCAACGATCTTAGCCCACGGCTTCTACGCGCAGGAGATCTAGAACAACACACACAAATCCCCATAGAGATCGGGCGACTTCGTCATCTATTCGCCACTCGGATGGAAGAACTTGACGCCCCGCCTTGTGACATACAACAGCACATGGGACACCGCCACCTCGGTGAACCCTATGATGTAATCGACCCCGACGCACCTTACTCGTTCGCGGTGCGATTCGCGCCGTTCATCGAACGCTACTTGACAGACCTTCGGCTCGAGGTCGTGTCGACCAGCCACACATTGGAGGAAACCCGATCGACGTGTGACAACCTTACGGTCAGGGAGTTCTTTCAGACGTCGAACCTTGGTCGATCAGGGTCCGCATCGCCCGGCCCCAAAGCCGATGACGATGACGATGACGATGACGATGACGATGAGAATAATTTCCCCATCTCGAACATCCAGCCAGACCACTTACGTGCATACCGGATCACACGGGCGCTTGAAATGGTGCTCATTGGACTGCTCGAAAGCAGCGATCCGGAGCAGTTGGAGTCGCCCCAGGCCCAACAAGCTGCGGTCTTGCTCTGCGTCATTTGGGGGCTCACCACGGACCCCGAAATGCTCATCCGATTGCTTGATGAGGGCCATTTACGGCGGATACCAGGGGCGCCGCACGTCGCAGCTCTGATGCTTCCCCGTCTCGATGCAATCCAGGGGGTCCAGCTGCTTTCCGCGAAGCAGGCAACCGTATTTCGACTCGCCCAGACCGGAGACCACAGGCACTTAGCGAGTGATACCGGTCTCAAGGCCCTCCTCAGCCACGCGCCCGCTCGTGAAATACTCGGGCGAGGGGTCCGCCTGAAACAGATATGCTGGACCGCGAGCATGGCGCGCAGACTTACGGCTCCCGGAAATCGTGCCGCTTGGGAACGCGGAGCTCTGAAGGTGACCGGCCCACGAAGCGACCGACTCCTCGCCATGATCACGGGCCTACGAGTCACCCCTCCGGTCGAACCAGATCTGCCAACCGCCGGGCGCACGCCCTCCCGGGTCCGGACGGGCGCGGGTCCATTCGATGACTTCGTCTCCATGCGCATAGCCATCCGTCGATGGCGCGACGACCAAGTACCCCACCGCGTCCAAGCCGTGATCAAAGCCGCGGACCGACTGACCTCAATATCGCCCGCCGGCTCTATTCCGCTGCTCCTGGCCCGGGCAATCCGTCATCACATGACGACCGCAAAGCGTGCTCGAAAAATTCGCGCCTCTACCACCTATCAGTATGTCACCCAACTCAGTAACGCCGTCGAACTCGCGTTTTTTAGCGACCCGAGTGAAGATCCCCGGGACTCTACCGAGCTGATCCTCACTCACGTCTGCAGCGACTTGCGGAAGATGAAACCGGTCGCTTGGGTCCTGCGCCATAACCGCGATCACCCAGAGGACATCCCACGCGAAGTCCAGGCACTCCTGGCGGACGCTGGGGAGCTTGGGATAACCAATGCTCGCGCCGGCGATCCCATCACAGGGCCGGAGTCGGAGTGGATACTCGAGTTTCTAACTCCCGCGCCCTCACTGCAGTTGCCGGAGCGAATGAATCCCGCTCCACGGGTCATCCACTATGCAGCAACGCTACAGGCTACGTATATGCTCCGCACCGGCGAGATAACAACTCTAACCACTGACGCCCATCTCATCACTCCCCATCGGTCTTGCTTATGGGTCCATCCACGTCGCCATCAAAAACTCAAATCCGTCGCATCGAAACGCCTTGTTACAAACTCTTTAGACATCGAAAAACGACGGGAAATGGACGATTTGTATACCCGCCTGACAGGGCCAGAAGCGAAACCCAGGGCTGCACGCGATTTGCTCCCAATCCCTCAGAATCGCACGCCGCTAGACTGGCAACGGCACTACCATTCGACGTTCTCACACGTCGGAGCTCAGCTGTTCGAATCTGATGGACCGCCACCCTTTCGCTGCCACAGCTATCGACATTCGTATGCGACCCACGCCGGATACGCGATCCTACCTTCACATTTTCCGGGGCTCGAGCTACATCTACCGCGCGACTCCTCTCCCACGGCCACCGTCTCTCGACTATCACTGCGCGCACAATATCGATACATCTCGCGGCAGTTGGGTCACGGGCATCCTTGCACAACCCTCGAACACTACGATCACTCCATCCCTCTGATGACAGATGTATCCCATGGCTGGTCCGAGCCCAGCAACCGATTACTCGCAGCGTTGGTAGGGAGAAGCCCCGGGGCCTTATCGCAGGCCATGTTGCGCAAGACGCGCGCCAAGCAGCCTGAACATGCTGCAGTCATTGACGCACTCCTCCTAGATTCCCTCAATTCCGACTGGACCGTCCGTGACTTTCCGCTAGTGGCAGGCCATGAACTTCAGGCCGCCAACGACTATTACCCACCTTCGCCCATGGGCAATAGCGCCAGGCACCGCCTGACGCAATTTCTTTACACAGCCATCAGCCTACGGGAGGGCCGCTCGGATGTCGAAATCGCCAGCGCTCAGGACAGGACGGTCGGCCAAGTCTCGGCGGACCGGTCCACCCTACATTCGATCGATCAAACCCTGCGCCTCAATGTGCTTAGCGGTAGCGTTCCTGAAAGGCGGAAAAGCCGCACAGAATCCCTCACTACGCTTTTTCCGGACCTATGCCAATTGCCACGAGACAAGCTCGCCTCGCTGAGCTTGGAACTCATGACTTCAAAGCCGAACGCGGACCATATCGTTAGACGATTCCTTCCACAGACTTCAGTGATCCCAAAAATTGGACAAGTCCGCCGCAATCTTCTTATCCTAGCGACACAGTCGTATCTCACCACCACCCCATAATCCGGAGGAAAAAGTACATGGATGTACGAGAAAACCGAAATTCGATCGAAGTAAGGATTGAAGCAATCGAACGTCGAACTGCCCACTCCCTTGCCGTGCAATTTCTGCATGATATTCAGCCTATGCGCCTGAGTGCCGACGAAGAGCCACAGGAGACATTAATCAGGCGAGATGATGTGCACGTGACCCTCATATTCGTGTTCCGGGATCGCGCTCATATAGAGCCTTTTCGGAATGCGCTATCCGCGCAAGTCGGAATGCTGCGGAATAAGCTTGCATCGGCGAGCGCACGCGACAAGAAACAGCTCCGAAGATCGATAGAGAAAATGACGGTCGATGGTCTGCCCGCGAACGATAATTACGTCCTAGAGCGACCATTCATACCGAAGCCCGAGGGAGAACCCGCCACTCTAAAGGTTGAGGAACCGAAAGTACGATTCAAGATCACTGCTAATCTTTTCCCCAGGCGAGCACTCCCCCTCCCAAATACTCGCAGGATCGACACAGAAGTAAAAGGATGGGCGGCAGAACTACCTCTCGGATTTACACACGGTGGAGGAAAAAAGCTGGATTGGCTACAGCCGAGAGATGAGGTGCAGGTGCTAGAGGCTCTTTTGGCGGCGCTTGAGCTGCGTCTGCAGGAACTTAGGCGTGATCTCGCAACAGCTGATTTTGAAGACGACGGATAACCATGTAGGGATCGGCGATTACGTCATTCTTGCGGGAGACGGGTGGACCTTCATCAAAATGGTTTACCGCGATGCCGTGGTTGAGAGCGGACAGCATTGCTTAACAGATCGGCGCCCTGATCGGGGTCATGCAAGCGTTTCTGGCAAAGAGTAACTCGTGCTGCGTCCACCGCCCGGGTTCTTCTTCAACGCGCCCCGGCCCACCAGGTCCGCAATATCCCGCTGTGCCGTGTCCTGCGAACACTTGGCCATCAGGGCCCAACGCGAAGAGGTCATCCCGCCTTCGAACCCATCCAGCAAGCGATTGAGTACCTTGATCTGTCGGGCATTGAGCGGCTCGGTGGCGAACCGCTCCCAGAATTGTGCCTTGAACAGCACGTGCTCGAGTGCATCCTGAGCGCTGTCCAGCGAACGCTGCAGGCAGCCCAGGAACCATTCCAGCCACAGGGTGATATCTAGGTCTTCCTGTTTCTGGGTCCGCTCCAGGATCGCGTAATAGTCGCTGCGTTCCCGAAGGATCTGCCCGGACATGCTGTAGAAACGTTCCGCCGAACCATCCGCTCGTGCCAGCGCCATATCGGCGATCGCCCGCGCGATACGCCCGTTTCCATCCTCGAACGGGTGAATCGTCACGAACCAGAGGTGAGCCAGCCCCGCCACCAATAGCGGATCCAGCGGTCCAGGTGTCTTGAACCAGGAGAGGAAAGCGTCGACCTCCCCCGGGATTCGTTCGGCCGGTGGCGCGGAGAAGTGCACCGTCTCCCGGCCAGCGGGACCCGACACCACATCCATCGGCCCTTCTTCGTCATCCCGCCAGCGCGCGACCGGAATCCGCGTCATTCCGCTACGTCCCGTCGGAAACAGGGCCGCGTGCCAGTCGAACAGTCGATCCACTGTCAGTTCACGGTCAAAGGCCTTCGTGGCATCCAGCATCAGTTCGACCATGCCGTCGACATCCCGCCCTGAAGCGACCAGTCCCCCGGCCTCCAGCCCGAGGCGACGTGCCAGGGAAGAGCGCACCTGATCGAGGGGGAGCCGTTCGCCCTCGATCGCGCCGGAATCCACGATATCCTCCGACAGCATCCGAAGCGACGCTTCCTCGCGCAGCGCGAAACCCAACCCCTGCATCCGCCCGAGCAACCGACCCTGCTCGCGCGCGGCCGCGGCCAGCATCGGCGCGATATGTTCCGCGTCCCACTGCCAGTGGGGCCAACCGGTCAACTCCCAGATATATAGCACGCCAATCTCCGCATAATATGCGGAGATTATGCGGATCTTTCTCCGCATTTCCAAGCGTATGCGGAGTGCGGCGGATGCCGAGCGCATCTGACGCTGTAGGTCTTCTCGGACGGCCAGAGTAATTGTCGTTAGATGGATGCCCGCGTCCAATGGGCACCGCCCGGCGAGTGATCAGGGCACAACGAGTGCCATGCGCCTTTGCAGCTCGAGGGCGTTTTCGGATGCAATCCAGCGAAACGTGGAACGGATGCGGGTGTCATCCGACACGGTTTGCCAGTACCCGATCGCGGCGTGACAAGTGGCGACCCACGCACCATGTTCACGGGGCAATGGCAGGGCGGGCTCGAACGTCACGCGCGGCAACTCGCCACCCGGGAGCGGCGCGTAGGCCATCGGGAGCATGTCGTAGACCGGGCACAGGACAAGCCGACCGCCCTCCGGTCGAAAGGCGAGATTGCCCAGGTGCATGTCGTTATTGGCAATCAGTCTTCCGAACCAGGTGATGTGACGGATGGCTGCAACCGCCTCCGGCGCCAGCAGACGCTTGTCGGCGAGCCCCTGGGCGAGGGCGTCCCATGCCGAAGGCGCATGGCCAAGCAAGGCCGCGTTCACGGTCTCCAGCGTCACCACCGGGCTGCGGCCGAACAGTCCGTTACGATCGAAGCGCTCGATCTCCAGGAACGTGCGACCCTGTTGCTGGAGGATTCGGCTGGGCGGACTCTGCACGCCGGGGAGCGCCGCGACCGCCTCCAGAGCCAGATGCTCCGCCACCAGCAGATCGGACCAGCGCTGCACGGTCGCGGACTCGTCCGCACCCGAAAACTTCACGATGACGTGCGGACTATGACTGCCCTGCAGGTCCCGAAGGGCGGTGAACTTCGGGAACTCACCCGCAGCACTGGAGCCCGCAAGACCCAGCGAGATGGCCTCCTCCGCCGCCTTCACATACATCCCTTCGATTTCATCCGCCCCGAGAATCGGAGGGGGATCCAGGCGGGCCTTCTGCCAGCCCTTGAATGCGACATCACCAACGACCAGGTTGCCCGGGAGATCGGACCCCACACGACTCAGAACCCAGAGGATATCGTCGTCACTCCAGGCATCTGGATTGGGTGACACCCCGAGCGTGTCTTGCAAGCGATGCGCCAGCTGGCGCCCGAGGTAGCCCTGGGGGCGCATATCGTACAAAGGGTATGGCAGACCGGCCCACCATCCTTCGGGGGTCTCGTCGTCATCTTCCAAAGGCCAATCCGAGCCACCAAAATCGGCATGGCAGCCCTGTGGCTGGATGGGCGAGAGCTCCGTGAGCTCGTGCGGCTGGCCGGCTTCATCAATCACACGGATGGGAGTAGGCGCGAAGTCGCCTCGCAGCGCTCTGCGCAGAGCGTAGCGAGTGCGCCGGGCCCGCCCGGCCGCAAGCACGGGCTCGGGCGTCTCCTGCAGCAGTCGGTGAAGGGTGGGGACCGACAGCCCCAGTTCGCGGGCAAGATCGGCTGCGCGCGCCGGGGCGAGCCTGGCAAGCGCCTGGCCGAGCCGCTGATGCGCTGCCTCTCGCTTGCTCCTCATCCGAACCTGCCTATTGAAATGATTATTGAGAAGATACTACCTCATTAAGGGTTTGATATATAACCCTTCAATTTCTCTCCCAAGCATTTAGTGAAACGATCCTATGGACGAACCAGATCCTGGACGGGACAGGTCTCGGCTCGCCCAGTTTGTGACCGGATTTGTGACAAACACGGGGCGATACAATCTCGGGACTCAAGACTCGATGCCGGAAACGCACCATGACCGACTCCCCCACCCTGTCGATGGACTCCGCCCTGCACCGGGCCTTCGATCATTTCAACGAACAGCTGTTCGACAACGAACTGCCGCCCTGCCTGATCACGCTGCGCAGCTCCCGTCGGCAGCGAGGCTACCACCACGCCGAGCGCTTCATCTCCCGTGACGGCACGATCACCCACGAGCTGGGTGTTCATCCGGGGTACTTCACCCTGAATCCGCTGGAGGTCGCGCTGTCCACGCTGGTGCACGAGATGGTGCATCACTGGCAGGAATGCTTTGGCCGACCGAGCCGCTCGAACCACCACAACCGGGAGTGGGTCGGCAAGATGGAAGCGATCGGTCTGGTGCCGAGCGATACCGGCCTGCCGGATGGCAAACAGACCGGACGCCGGGTCACGCACTATATCCAGCCCGACGGTCCGTTCGCCCGAGCCTGTGGGGACCTGCGGGCCACCGGGTTCAAACTGCCCTGGTTCGACCGGCATGCCCCACCGATCCGGAATCGCTTGCCCAAGTGCAGGAGATGCTGGCCCACCAGGGTCTGGCCGTCGCCAGCGCCCCCGCGCCGGCCGAGACGATCGCAATGCGCGACGATGCCGACAAACCGGCGGTGTTCGCGCCGCCCACGCCACGCCCGGATCCCCGTCTGCGCATGAACTGCCCGACCTGCGAGGCGCGCGTCTGGGCGGGACCGGAAACCGAAGTCGTCTGTGGATAGCGCATGGAGCCCATGAGGCCTCTCTGGGTGACCTCACCAAGGTCAAACCGACACGCGGACATGCCGAAGTGAGCCTGACGCATCCCGCAAGCATCAGGCGTGAGCCAGAAGGTCAATCTGAGGCCGAATTCCTGTGCCACCTTCCGTGACAACCCAACCCCAAGCTCTACCTGTGTGTGACACATCTGAGCGATATGGATCGGTCTTTATCGTCATTCCCACTATGACGTTTTTCGCTTTTACTCCAGATGGTTGGGGAGTTTGTGCTACGTTTTATGTCGCCTTACAACTCTCTTAGCCGATCTTGATTACGTAGGCTTATTCTGGCTACGAACCAGGTCGGAGGTTCGAATCCTTCCGGGCGCGCCATATTCCTGAGAGAGGGCACCCACATTCGGGTGCCCTTTTTCGTTTGGACCAGCACAAAGGATTCGAACCTCCGTTCAACAATACGGTTCGACCCCGAGCGCAGCGAGGAACGTGTCAGCCCACAGCCGGCAGCCGGGAGGTCAACACGTACCGCGTCGCCGCCATCCTTTCGGGCGCGCCAGATTTCGGAGAAAGGGATCCGTGACTTACAGTCGCTGGTCCCTTTTTCGTTCTGGCTCAGGGCTCGTGCCACTCCTGTGACAAACCCGAATTACGCCAATTGGGCTCCTCGTGCCCGATTAGTAGCTGGCTTCGCGAGTCATTCCGTTCCTTGTGTTCGTAGGAACGCCTTCGATCGTGCCCCTACAGCCAGCCCTCAGGTGCGGCGCAACGCATCTCCTTCTATATTTTCCACGGGCCAGCTCCCGGGAATGCGCCGTTTGCGCAATCATGCCCCCGACCCGTACTTTTAGCGTAGCAACCGGGTTTCGATGACGCCTCGGTAGTGCTCCCGGCGTTTTTCCAAGCTGGGCGCCGTGCAGGCCTCGGGCAGGACGCGATCGGAGGTGGACGACCCGCAACACGCGGGGCGTTACCCGAAAGAGCGGGGTGGGACGATGATGGAACTGCAGTGGCTGATCGCCCTGCTGCCCTTTCTGGCAGCACTGCTGGTGCACCTCCTTGCGGGCCGGCTGGGCCACCGGGTCACGCGCCTGAGCGTGGGGATCAACGTCATCGTCGTAGGGATCGCCGCGTTCCAGCTGGCGCTCTACATCACCGGCGACACCGGGCCGCAGTGGATGGGCCTGGCCAACGGCTGGGGCAGCCTGCAGCTGGACCCGCTCAGCGCCATCATGGCGCTGGTCGTTGCCGGGATCAGCCTGGTGGTGCACGTCTACTCGATCCGCTACATGTTCGAGGAGCCCGGGTACGCCCGCTTCTTCATGCTGCTGGACCTGATGACCGGATCCATCCTCCTGATGGTGATGGCCGGCGACCTGATCACCCTCCTGATCGGCTGGCACCTGATCGGGGTAGTCCTCTACTTCCTGCTTACGCACAACACCGAACCGCCGCGCGCGCAGCGCTACGCCTTCTGGACGTTCATCACCTACCGTCTGGGGGACCTGCCGCTGGTGCTGGCCACCGTGATCCTGTTCCAGGCCTACGGCGTACTCGACCTCCCCACCCTCTTCGACCGCATCGCCGAAAGCCCCGATGCCCGCACCGTCATGGGGCTGCCCGTCACCGGGACGGTGGCCTTCCTGGTGGCGCTGGCCGCCTTCGCCAAGTCGGCCCAGTTCCCGCTGCACACCTGGCTGCCCTACACCATGGAGGGGCCCACGCCCGTGTCGGCCCTGATGCATGCGGGGATCGTCAACGCCGGCGGCATCATCATCAACCGCTTCGCCCCGGTGTTCGTCCACAGTAGCGAGGTCCTCCATCTGCTCTTCATCGTGGGCCTGCTGACCGCCGTGATCGGCTCGCTGATGATGCTTTCGCAGAACGACATCAAGAAGTCGCTGGGCTACTCCACCATGGGGCAGATGGGCTTCATGGTGATGGAAACCGGTGCCGGCGCCTTCGCGCTGTCGATCTTTCATCTGATCGCCCACGGCCTGTTCAAGGGCACCCTGTTCCTCGGAGCCGGCAACGTGATCGGGGCCGCGCGCCGCCATGACGGGGTTCCCAACGAGCCTCTCTACGACTTCCTCGTGGAGCGCAAATCGGCCCCCGCACGCGTGCCCTGGTTCATCATCGGGGCGGTCACGCTGATCGTGCCGCTGGTGATCCTGGTCGGCGCACATGCCTGGGTTGCGGAGCGCTTCTTCCAGCAACAGGGCGCGATCGTGCTGTTGTTCTTCGGCTGGATCACCGGGGTCCAGGTGCTCTTCACCGCCCAGCGGCTCGATACCGAGAATCCGCTGCGCATGATGGCCCTGATCATCCTGTCCTTCGCCGTGATCGTGATCGGCTACGTCCTCGTGGGCCACAGCTTCGAGGCCTTCCTCTATCCGGATGCCGCATTCCGTGACGCACTCTACTCGGCGGCGGGTATCGACAAGCTCACCTTCGATGTCCTGGTCGTCCTGCTGGCCGTGGTGTTCGTCCTCGGCTGGATCGGGGCCTACCTGAGCCGGACGCGCCAGCGCCCGATGGACAAGCTGCCGGCCGGCGCGCGGCTGATGCTGTACTCGCTTCTGTCGCGCGAGCTTTATGTAGCCGACGTCCACGAACGTGTCACGGACCGGCTGCTGGCCCTGTCCAGACGCCTCAATATCTGGCTGAGGTGGCGCTGACATGTCAGTGTTTCTATTGATACTCGCCGCGTTCTTCCTGCCGCTCTTCCCGGCCACGATGCTGTTCACGCGGCTCGCCGTCAGCACCCAGCCTCTGCCGGTACGGCTCGCACTCGTCGTCTTCTGGCCCCAGATCGGGGTCGTCCTGATCCTCTGGGGCGAACTGGAGCCAGGTCCGATTCTCGCGACCTGGGCCGTGATGAGTGCGCTGTTCTACGCCTTCCGGATGCTGACCGTGCGCGAGGTCGGGCGCTGGAACGCCATGCTGGCCGTATCCGCCTGGCCCCTGGTCTGGCTCTACGCCCTGCAAACACCCGCGCCGGTTGATCTCGTCGCCGTGACGCTGGCACTGACCACCGCCCCGGTCCTGATGCTGGTGGTGCACGAAGCCCTCGTCGGACGCCTGGGAGCCGCCTACACGGGGCTCCACGGCGGTCTGGCACGCGATCTGCCGCGCCTCTCGGGGATCATTGTGGTGGCAACGCTCGCGGCAATGGCCCTGCCCTTGTTCCCCGGCTTCTTCGCCCTGCTGACCCTGCTGGGCAGTGCGCCCGTCGGCTTCGCCATTGGCATCCTGCTGATCTGGCTGCTATGGAGCTGGGCGGGGGCCCGTCTGCTGCAGGGCACGGTATTCGGTCCGCGCAGCGGACCCGTGGCTGCCGATCTGACCGCCCCCCGCGCATGGGGCTTCGCCGGTCTCGTCGTGGCCCTGACAGGCGCCGGGCTCATCTGGACCGGAGGTGCGCTGTGACCCTTTCCCTCGGCCGCCAGCTGAAGATCCGCTCGATGGTGCACATGGCCGCCGAGCCGATCCCCAACTTCTGGCCCATGCGCACCTTCATCCACCACAACCCGTTGCACGGGCTGGAGGACCACCCCTTCCCCGAGGCGATCGAGCGTGGCCGGGCCCTGTTCCACGGGCGCGGCTTCCTGGCCCGCGCCGACTACCAGTGGCTGCTCGCCGATGGCCGCATCGACCCGGATGCGCTGGACACAGCGATCGACCGGGCGCTTGGTGGCTATCCAGCCCTGCAGGCCACCGGTGGCCACGCGCTGATCCATACCCTGCTCACGCGGTGTCGCGAACCGGCCCGTCGACCGTGCGTGCTGGCCGCGGCGGAGGACGTGGCGGCCATCCTCGCCGGCGGTGTTCCATCCGCGGGGGACGGCGTGGATGTGGAACGCATCGAGGACATCCTGCGCCGAGCGTTCCCGCCGGAGCGGCCACTCTACGAGGCGCTGGACCACCTCTACGACACCCGCATCGGCGAGACCCTGGACGAGCTCCTGATCAAGACCTGCCTCGACTTCTTCGACGAGGGCCAGTCCGCCTGGCCCATGCCCGGGCGCGAACAGGGCCTGTTCGCCGCCTGGAGCCAGCTTGCACAGCGCAACCTGCGGCTGTTCCTGCGCGGCCTGCACATCAAGAACATCCTGGATCAGAGCGACACCCCGGAGGGCATCATCGCCTTCGTCCTCGACGAACTCGGCATCCCCGAGTCGTCCTGGCCCGGGCTGATCGTGCGCGAACTCACCCATCTGCACGGCTGGGCCGGCTTTATCCGCTGGCGCGAACGGGCGCCTCGCTATCACTGGGCCCGCGAATATCCAGCGGACCTGGTCGACTTCCTGGCGATTCGCCTGGTGCTGGCACTGTCCCTGGTCCGCGAACACGCGCGGCGCCGTCGGATGCCACGCAACCGGTTCGAACTCGAGGCCCGGATTACCGAGCGCCCGGCGGAATCCTTCCTGCGCCACGAACTGTTCACCGGCGCCGTGCTGCCCACTCGGGCCGAGTCCGTCGAGGACGCAGTGGCGCGCGGTCGGCCGGCCGAAATCGCCCGGCTCATCGGGGCTTACATCCCCGAAAAGCGCCAGGCTGAAGCCGGGACCCAGTCACGTGCCCTCGAAGAACTGGCACAGCGCGCCGGCACACCGAATGCCTTCCGCGAGCTCTCGCCGGGATGCCTGGCCGAGGTGCTGTCGGAACTGGAGGCATTCGAACGGCGCGAGGGCATGATCTGGCTGGAGGCCATGGAGACAACCTACCGCCGCGCGCTGCTGTCACGCCTTCACCCGACTCCCGCGCCACCCCGCGAAAAGCGCCCCTTTGCGCAGATGCTGTTTTGTATCGATGTGCGCTCGGAACGCATTCGCCGCCAGCTCGAGACGCTTGGCGACTACCAGACCTACGGGATCGCCGGATTCTTCGGTGTCCCGGTCAGCTTCATCGCGCTGGGCAAGGGTAGCGAGGATCACCTGTGTCCCGTACTGCTGACCCCGAAGAACCTGGTCCTCGAGGTGACGACCGGCGCCGAGAAACTGGAGACGGATCTGTATTCCTCGGCGGAACACCTGCTGCACGACCTGAAGCATTCGGTCCTGTCGCCCTACTTCACGGTCGAGGCCATTGGCCTGCTCTTCGGTTTCGACATGGTCGGCAAGACCCTCGCGCCGCGGCTCTACAATCGCTGGCGCCACCGCATCGAATCGGACAAGCCGTCCACCCGTTTGCTGGTCGACAAGCTCACCCGCGAACAGGCGGACTCGGTCGTTCGTGCGCTGCAGCGGGTCATCATCGTGGAGGCGATTCACAAGGAGTTCGGCATCGAGCGCGAATCGATCACCGACGCGATCATCCGCGAACTGCGCGAGGCGGCCCTGGGGCGCCACACGGGCCAGACCCACTTCGCGCAGGCTTTCGCCCTTGGCAAACGCGCCGAGGCGGATTTTATCCAGACCCTGCAACAGCGCTACCGCATCAATCGCTCGTATGCGCAGATGCAGCTCGAACGCCTCGGGCGCATCGGCTTCTCCCTCGACGAGCAGACCTACTTCGTCGCCCAGGCGCTGCGCTCCATCGGGCTCACTGAACACTTCTCCCGCTTCATCATCCTGACCGGGCACGGCAGCCAGTCGCACAACAATCCCTACGAGTCCGCCCTCGACTGCGGTGCCTGCGGCGGGAGTCACGGCCTCGTCAGTGCCCGCGTCCTGGCGCATATGGGCAACAAGCCGGAGGTTCGCCGGCGCCTGCGGCACGAGGGCATCCACATCCCGGACGATGCCTGGTTCCTGCCGGCATTCCACAACACGACCAGCGACGCGATCGAGTTGCACGACCTGGATCTGCTCCCGGCCAGTCATCTCGTCTACCTCGAGCGCCTGCGCAACGGGTTGCAGGCAGCGCGGCGCCGCACCGCCGCGGAGCGGCTGCAGACCCTGCCGCCGGAGGGCGGGCCGGAACTCGAGCCCATCCAGGCCGCGCGGATGGCCCAGCGCAACACGGTGGACTGGACCCAGGTGCGGCCCGAATGGGGCCTGGCGCGCAACGCGGGCTTCATCATCGGGCGCCGCCACCTGACCGAGGGCAGCGACCTCGAGGGCCGTACCTTCCTGCACTCCTACGACTATCGCCTCGACCCGCGCGGGCGTCTGCTCGCGAATATCCTGACCGGCCCACTGGTGGTCGCCCAGTGGATCAACATGGAGCACTACTTCTCCACGGTCGACAACGAACACTATGGCAGCGGCAGCAAGGTCTACCACAACGTGGCGTGCCGCCTCGGTGTCATCACCGGCAACCTCAGTGACCTGCGAACCGGCCTCCCCGCCCAGACCGTACTGCGCGACGGCCGGCCCTACCATGACCCGATCCGCCTGTTGGCGGTCATCGAGGCGCCCTTTGAACACGCCCAGGCGGCGATCGACGGCGTCGCCAAGGTCCGGAGCCTGGTCACCAACGGATGGATCCTGGTAGTGATCCTCGACCCCGAGACCCACCGGATCCATCGCTTCGCGGACGGCCAGTGGCTGGAAGAGCCGCTGCCCGGGGCCGCTCATGGGCAAACCGATCCAACGGCTGCGGAGGAGACCCGCGCATGAACGACGTGAACCTGAATCCCCTCAAGAAGCTGGAGATCATTCTCGAGGGCGAACACCAGGCCTTTGCCACCGATCTGCTCGACCGGGCCGGCGTCAAGGGCTACACCATCATGGGCAACCTCTCGGGAAAGGGCAGCCAGGGCTTCCACGAAGGCCATCTGATGTTCAACGAGGACGACGTGCTGATCATGATCATCGCCGCCGTACCCGAGGAACTGGTCGAGCCGATCCTCGAGGGCTTCACCCCCTTCTTCAACCAGCACAGTGGCGTGATCTTCATCTCCGACATCCAGGTCAGTCGTCTGGTCAAATTCAAGGGCTGAAATCCACCCCCGGGCGGCTGCGGCGCTCCCGGGAACACCTGCTATTCGACAGCCGGGCTTGGCCGGTTCACAGGCAACATGCCAATCCCTGGCGTGCATCCCGCCTCTTGCAATGCGCCACTCCCGAGGCCAGCCTGAGTCACTCCCCAGTCACGGTTCACCACCATGCGCCAGATGTCCCCCCGGGAATTGCACGACTATCTCTCGCAGGCAAAGAACCCGCCGAAGCTGCTGGATGTGCGCGAGCCCTGGGAATTCCGGCACTGCCACATCGAGGGCTCGCAACTGCTCCCGATGGGCCAGATCCCGACGGCGTACCAGGACCTGAATCCGGAGGACGAGATCGTGGTGATCTGTCACCACGGCGTCCGCAGCCAGCAAGTCTGCGGCTTTCTGCAGCGGGTCGGGTTCAACAACGTGATCAACCTGTCCGGCGGCATTGATGCCTGGGCACGCGAGGTCGATCCCCACATGGCGACCTATTGATCAGAGCTCCCCTGGCCGCTGCGTGAGACGCGCACCCACCCTGTCGGTCATCATCCCGGCCTGGAACGAGGCCGAATGGCTGCCACGAACCCTGGCGGCCGTTCAGGACGCCCTCTCGGCCGTCGATCGCCCCAGCGAGATCATCGTGGTGGACAACGCCTCCACGGACGCGACCCCGCAGATCGCGCAGCGCGCCGGCTGTCGTGTCGTGTTCGAGCCGGAACGCAGGATCAGCCGCGCCCGCAATGCCGGCGCCGAGGCGGCCACCGGGGACGACCTACTGTTCGTGGACGCCGACACCTGGCCGGATCGCGACCTGCTGCAGGCCACCCTGAAGGCACTGGACAGCGGCCGCGTCTGCGGCGGCGGTGCCCGGGTAGATTTCGACCACCTGAATCACCGCATCTACCGCTGGGGTGCCGGCGCCTGGAACGCGCTGGCGGCGCGCCTGAAGCTGGCCGCCGGCTGTTACGTCTTCTGTACCCGCGAGGCCTTCACCGCCGTCGGCGGCTTCAGCGAAACTGTGTACGCCGGGGAAGAGGTCTTCCTGTCGCGCGCCCTGCGCCGCTGGGGCCGGGCACACGGCCAGCGCGTGGAGGTCCTGGACACCCCCGTGTTGACCTCCGGGCGCAAGGCGGACTGGTTTCACCCCGGCCGACACATCCTGGTGGTGCTGCAGGTCCTGCTGCTCCCCTGGAGCCTGCGCTCCCGCCGCCTCAGCTGGTTCTGGTATACCCGTCCAGGCAGTCGCGACTGAACGATCGCGGTGCCGTCGCCCCGCCGGGTTCGGTATACTGCGCGGTCTTTCGGTTCGCGCCCTGCACAGGAATCCCCGGACGCCATGAATCCCCGCCTCGACCGGCTCCAGCCTTACCCGTTCGAACGCCTGCTGGCCCTGTTCACGGACCTGCGCCAGCCGGAGGGGCTGGAGCCCATCGCGCTGTCGATCGGCGAACCACGCCATGCGCTTCCGGGTTTCGTCGAACCCGCCCTGCGCGACGCCGTACAGGGTTACAACCACTACCCCACCACACGCGGTGAACCCGCCCTGCGCGAGACCATCGCCGCCTGGCTGCAACGCCGGTTCCACCTCGATACCGTGAACCCCGAGCGCCAAGTGCTGCCGGTCAGCGGCACCCGCGAGGCCCTGTTCGCGATCGCCCAGGCCGTCGTCGCCGAGAAGCCCGGGGCGCGCGTGCTGATGCCAAATCCCTTCTACCAGATCTACGAAGGCGCGGCCCTGCTGGCCGGTGCGGAACCGGCCTTCTACGACCTGGCCCCGGAGAACGGCTATCTACCCGACTTCTCCACGATCGACGCCGCCACCTGGGATGCGGTGCAGCTCGTCTACATCTGCAACCCGGGCAACCCGGCCGGCGCCTGCATGTCCGAGGCGGCGATGCAGGACCTGATCCGTCTGGCCGAACGCCATGACTTCGTGATTGCGGCCGACGAGTGCTACTCCGAGATCTATCACCCGGAGGCCACCCCGCCCGCCGGCCTGCTGGGTGCCGCGGCGCGCATGGGCAATACCGGCTTCGAGCGCTGCATCGTGTTCCACAGCCTGTCCAAGCGTTCGAACTTGCCGGGGCTGCGCTCCGGCTTCGTGGCGGGCGATGCCGAGCTGCTGGACCGCTTTGCGCTGTACCGTACCTACCATGGCTGCACCCTGCCACCGCCCACCCAGGCCATCAGTCGCGTGGCCTGGGCGGACGAGGCCCATGTGGAGCACAATCGCGCCCTGTACGCGCAGAAGTTCGCGGCGGTCGTCCCACGGCTACAGGCCATACTCGACGTCACCACACCGGCCGCCGGCTTTTACCTCTGGCCACGGGTTCCCGATGGCGACGACGAGGGCTTTGCCCGCCGCCTGTACGCCGAGGCCGGGGTGACCGTGCTGCCCGGGCGCTACCTCTCGCGCAGCGACCCGAACTCCGGGCACAACCCCGGTGCCGGGCATGTCCGCATGGCCCTGGTCGCCGAGCCGGCCGCCTGTGTCGAGGCCGCCGAGCGCATCGCCGGCCTGTATGAATCCATTACCTATTAATACGTTGCAAGGAAAACCTCATGTCCGATATCCAGAGTACCATCGAAACCGCCTTTGAACGCCGCGCCGAGATTAACCCGCGCAACGTGGAGACCAATGTCCGCGATGCGGTGAACGAGGCGCTGGAGATGCTGGACACCGGCCGTGCCCGAGTCGCCGAGAAGAAGGGCGGCGAATGGGTGGTGAACGAATGGCTGAAGAAGGCCGTACTGCTGTCGTTCCGCATCTCGGAAAACGAGTTCATCAAGGGGGGCTTCACCAACTACTACGACAAGGTCCCGTCCAAGTACGCCGACACCTCCAGCCGTGACTTCCGCGAGGCCGGCGTGCGCGTCGTGCCGCCGGCCACCGCGCGCCGCGGGAGCTTCATCGCCCGCAACACGGTGCTGATGCCGTCCTACGTGAACATCGGTGCCTATGTGGATGAAGGCACGATGGTCGATACCTGGGCCACGGTCGGCTCCTGCGCCCAGATCGGCAAGAACGTGCACCTCTCCGGCGGCGTCGGGATCGGCGGCGTGCTGGAGCCGCTGCAGGCGGCCCCGACCATCATCGAGGACAACTGCTTCATCGGTGCCCGCTCCGAGGTGGTCGAGGGCGTGATCGTCGAGGAAGGCGCGGTCATCTCCATGGGCGTGTATCTCGGCCAGTCCACCCGGATCTACGATCGCGAGAACGACGAGATCCTCTACGGCCGCGTACCGGCCGGCTCCGTGGTGGTCTCCGGCACCCTGCCCTCCAAGGACGGCAAGTACTCGCTGTACTGCGCGGTGATTGTGAAGCGCGTGGACGAGAAGACCAAGGCCAAGGTCGGCCTGAACGCCCTGCTGCGCGATGTCTGACATCGCGCTCTTCGGGATCGCCAACTGCGATACCGTCCGCAAGGCCCGCCGGGCGCTGGATGCGGCCGGCGTGGATGTTCGCTTCGTCGACGTTCGCAAGGACGGGCTGGAGGAGGCCCGGCTGCGCAACTGGGTCGAGGCGCTTGGCTGGGAGGCCCTGGTCAACCGGCGCGGCACGACCTGGCGCCAGCTTCCCGCCGAACAGCGCGACGGGCTGGACCGCGAACGCGCGATCGCCCTGATGCTCGAACACTCAGCCCTGATCAAGCGGCCGGTGATCGAACAGGGGGACGCGATCACGGTCGGCTGGACCCCCGACATCGCGGCCCGCTGGGGGGCTGCCTGAGGCCCTCGGCGGCATGCTGAGGCGGGCCGGCATTCGCTGGCGGGCGTTGCGCTGGCGCGCCCACCACTGGCTGGCCCGTCATCCCCGCCTGCACACGGGCCTGCATGCCGCCGGGAGCATGAAGAGCGGCCCGGAGGCCATGGCCCGCGGGGTTGCCATCGGGCTGTTCATTGGCCTGACGCCCACGGTCGGCTTTCAGACCGTATTGATGATCATCCTCTGCATCGCGCTGGCCGGGAATTTCCCGACGGCCTTCGTGGCCTCGTTCGTCAGCAACCCCCTGACCACCGCCCCCCCTGTACTGGGGCTACCACTCCCTGGGCGAGGCGGTCTTTCGCTACATGCCCCTTCTCGCCCACGACCCGGACGCCTGGTACCTGCAGGGGATCGGCGACGAGATCACCTTCACGTTGCTGGGCAGCCTGCTGATCGCGAGCCCCACCGCTATGGCCGGCTACTGGATCTCCCATCAACTGTCCGCCGCCTGGCAGCGCCACCGGGACCGGCGGCGCGCCGAGCGGGCCCGGCGCCGCGGCCACTAAGCCTCGTCACTCGGTCGCCTCCTCGGCGACCCCTTCCCCTGCCGGCGCGCCACTGGGTTCCGGCCATTCCAGCCGGACATCCAGCAACTCCACCGTGCCCCGGTCGCGCTCCAGGGGCGGTACGTCGGCGTAGGGGTCCGGATCCAGCCGGCCGTCGTGCCACACCCACACGAAGTACCCCAGGTTCAGCAGCGCGAGCGCCAGGATTAGCCAGCGCATCCGGCGTCCTCCGCGCGCGACAGTGCCCATAGGCCGTCCAGCACCAGGTTGGGGATGATCCGCGCGTCCTCGCGCAACAGCGGTGCCAGCCAGTAGGCATCGCCCCCGGTCAGCCAGCAGGGGGCTTCCTCGCCCAGCACGTCGCGGGAGCGCGCGATCAGTCCGTCCAGCGCCCCGGCCAGCCCCAGACCCCAACCACGCTCCAGCGCATCCGCACTGTTCAGCCCGGGCGACGGGTCAAGGTCCTCGGGCCACTGCGTCGCCTCGCGCGGCGCGATACGATCGGCCAGACGGGGCTGCAGCGCCTCCCAGCCGAGCTGGCGCCCCGGCAGTATGTAGCCGCCTGCATGACACCCGTCCGCCTGCAACACGTCGACGGTGACCGCGGTTCCGGCATCCACCAGGATGACCGGCATATCGCCAACGGCCCGCGCCGCGACCAGCGCGCAGTACCGGTCCACCCCCAGCTCGCCGGCTGCGTAGTCGGTCCGCAGGCCGTTCGGCCCGGCAGCCGCAACCCGGACCGCGTGGACCGAGGCCGCCAGCCCGGCGCTGTCCAATTCCTCGGCGAACGCCGCCCCGCGATCACCCGCCACCCGCGAGACCCATACGGCGTCGATGGTCGAGTCCTGCGTCATGGATGCAAGGGCGCGGGCGCAGCCCGCGGGCTCCGGGGCCGCGCCGGAGCCCAGCACATCGCCATCCCGACTGCGCACCTGCCATTTCACCCGGCTACTGCCGATATCCACCAGCGCGATGTCAGACATGTTCAAGACTCCGTACCGAAACCTCGCTCGAGTGCAGATGACGCACCGATCCGTCCGCGAATGCCGCCACCAGACAGCCGCTGGCCGGGTCGATCCCCAGCGCCCGCGCCTGCGCTCCATCGTCCAGCAGCTCGATGGCTTGCCCGCGCAACAGATCGAGCCGCTCCAGCTCGGACTCCAGCGGGGTCACGCCCTCGCGCACCATAACGGGATGCAGGCGGCAAAGCCGGTCGACCACCCGCGCGGCCAGTTCCAGGTCGTCTGGCGCCCCACCCGGACAATGACTGGCGAGATCGGTGACCGCGCGGTCCAGTTCCAGTGTATCTGCGGCCTCGCGATTCATCCCGATCCCGGCGACCAGCCGGCCCGGCCGCTCCCGGCCCGGCGCCCGCTGCTCCATCAGGATCCCGCCGAGCTTGGCGCCCTGGATCATCAGGTCATTGGGCCACTTGAGCCGCACGGACTCCAGACCCAGCCCCTCCAGGGCCTGGATTACCCCGATCCCCACACCCACCGGATAGGCGGGCGGCACCGGGCCCCGCGCGATGGGCCACGCCAGCGACAGAGCGAGGCTCGCCCCGGGCCGCGACTGCCAGATCCGGCCCCGCCGGCCGCGGCCCGCGGTCTGGGTATGTGCCACGCAGACACGCGGTCGCTCATCGTCCGTGGCAGCCGCCTCCAGGAGATAGCGGTTGGTCGAATCGACCGATTCCAGGACCTCGACCCAAGGTGCGTCGACGTCGCTGCCCGCCAGCAGGCCGTCGACGCGCTCTTTCAGCCATGCACTTTCCGGCGCCATAATGCAGACTGTGAATGAAGTCTCGGTCATCGGGATCGGTACTCGGCCAGGGGGCACAGGGGTTGGATACCAGGGATACGCGGAGGAAAGCCAGGCACCATGGTAAGCATTCCGCCCGGCCGGCGCTGCTACTGCTGGTCCTGGCGGCGGGCCTGCTCGCGGGCGGGACCAGCGCGGCCGAGCTGTACAGCTACCGCGATGCCTCCGGTGCCCGCGTCCTGACCGACGAACGGCCCCAGGGTGTGCCGTACGAAACCATCCGCTCGCCCGCGAGCACGGGTACGGCCACGCCGCCTGCCGGCGGCGACTGGTCTCCCAGCCAGATCTTCGTGTTCGAGGGCCCGGGCGGTGAACGCCTGGTCACCAACCAGCACCGCCAGGACAACGGCATGGAACTGGTCGCCACCTACGGCCGCCCCACCGCACGGGCCCGCTGCGGCGAGCGCGCCCGCCATGCGCTGGCCACCGGCGGCGGCGAGTTCGCGGACCTCATTCGTACGGCCGCCACCCGCAAGGGCCTCGACCCTGCGCTGGTCCAGTCGGTCATTCACGTGGAATCCTGCTTCGATCCGCAGGCGGTCTCGCGGGTGGGCGCCCACGGCCTGATGCAGCTGATGCCCGCGACCGCGGCCGATCTCGGGGTCACCGACCGCTTCGATCCGGCCCAGAACATCAACGGCGGCACACGCTATCTGGCCGCCATGCTCGAGCGTTTCGAGGGCAACCTGGATCTCGCCCTGGCCGCCTACAACGCCGGCCCCGGCGCGGTGGAGCGCCACGGCGGCGTCCCGCCATTCCGCGAGACGCAAACCTACATCCAGCGCATCCGCTCGCAGTACACCGGCAACGGACGGCCGAACTGACTCAGACTTTGGGCTTGTCGCGCCCGCAGTTCCAGCACTGGGTGAACTGCGGCTCGATCACCTCGCCGCAGCGCGGGCACTTCCAGTCCCGGCCGTCGTGTTCCGGCTCGCCCTCCAGATACTCCAGGATCAGGGCTCGCGCCTCCTCGGCCTGCTCCTCGTGCACCACCATGATGCGCGCCCAGGTCTCGGTTGGCGGGACCTCCCCCGCCGCGCCCATGAGCCCGGCCTGGTTCACGTACGCCGGGATCCCGGCCTCTTTCAGCAGGTCCTCGATGAACCCGGCCATCACGGGGTCGGCGGCGGAATAGACAGTCCTCATGACCGCGACCGTAGCACGCGCGGCAAATCCGACGCAGCGGGCCTACCCCTACTGCACAGTGCCTTGATTGGCCGCCTGGAAGTATTCCATCGCCTTCTGGATTGCGAAGAACGGGGCTTCCTCGAGCGCAGTGCGGGTATGCGGCAGGTTGATGTCCGCGTGGTACTTGCGCATGGCCAGGACATGGATCGGCAGCTCGCGCGCGAACATCGGGTTTTCGAAGTTGAAGTACTGGCCCAGCCCCAGCACCAGATCCTGGCGCTCGTCGGCCGTCAGGCTCTCCGGGGACACCCGGACATCCGGGAGCTGCCCGGCCTGGCCGTCGACCGATACCACCACCTGGCGATCCCCGTCGGCCGCGGCCGGCACGGAATCTCCGTTCACCAGCTGCAGGTTCTCCGACAGGTCCAGGTACCCCTTGGACAGGATATGCCCATGCGGCTGGAACACCTTGCTGGACATGTTGACCGCCCAGAGTTCCATGGTCTCCTTGAGGTCCTGGGCCGCCTGCACCTCGCCCAGGGCGAACAGCTGCTGGGCGTAGACGATATCCCACACCCAGACCTGGCCGTACTCGGGCAACTCGCCCTCGGCGGTCACCGAGACCTTGTGCAGCTCCGGCTGCGATTCGTCGCGCGCATGCAGTGTCAGGGTAAATTCGGCCAACGGACTTCTCCTTACGGCAGCGGATATCGCGCTGCATGATCAAGCCCTAAATTATAGCCGTCCGTCGACCCGTACCGCAGTTCAGGCACGTCGCCCGGGGACTTCGGCCACGCCTGCCCCCCATTCACGGAACTGACATAATGTCGTCATAGACTCGCGGGTCCATTCCTGCCGCGAGTCGTGCATGCCGGATGCCGACGTGACCCAGACTGATCTGTTCCTCAATCGCGAGCTGTCCCTGCTGGAATTCAACCGCCGGGTCCTCGCGATCGCCCAGGACCCCGCCTTCCCGCTGCTCGAACGCCTGCGCTATCTGAGCATCTCCTCCACCAACCTGGACGAGTTCTTCGAGGTCCGCGTGGGCTCGCTGCGCCAGCAGGTCGAACTGAACGTGCAGGCCCCCGGTCCGGATGGTCTGTCCGCTGCCGAGCAGCTGCGCCAGATCGCCCCGCGTGCGCACGACCTGGTAGAGGAGCAGTACCGCACCCTGAACGATGAACTGATCCCGGCACTGGCGGCCGAGGGCATCCACTTCGTGCGCCGCACCCACTGGAGCTCCGCGCAGCAGGAATGGGTGCTGCAGTATTTCCGCGAACAGCTGCAACCGGTCCTGACCCCGATCGGCCTGGACCCGGCGCATCCCTTTCCGCGCATCCTGAACAAGAGCCTGAACTTCATCGTCACGCTCAAGGGCAAGGACGCCTTCGGCCGCGAGTCCGGCCGCGCCGTGGTACAGGCACCGCGTTCTCTCCCGCGTCTGGTGCGCCTCCCGAGGGAGGTCGCCAGCGGCGACAACGATTTCGTCCTGCTGTCGTCCATCCTGCACGCCCATGTTGACGAGCTGTTCCGCGGGATGAAGGTGACCGGCTGCTACCAGTTCCGGCTGACCCGCAACTCCGACCTGTTCGTGCAGGAAGAGGAGATCGACGACCTCCTGAACGCCCTGGAGGGCGAACTGCCCCAGCGCAACTACGGCGCCGGCGTGCGGCTGGAGGTCGCGGACAACTGCCCGCAGGAGGTCGCCGATTTCCTCCTGCAGCAGTTCCATCTGGACCCCGACGACCTGTATCAGGTCACCGGCCTCGTGAACCTGAACCGGCTGATGGCGGTGCACGAACTGGTCGACCGCCCGGACCTCAAGTTCCCGCCCCTGGTCCCGGCCCTGCCTCGCGTGGACGCCAGCGGCAGCGGCATCTTCGCCTGCATCCGCGAGCAGGAGCTATTGCTGCATCATCCGTACCAGTCGTTCATGCCGGTGGTGGATTTCCTGCGCCAGGCCGCGGCCGACCCGCGGGTACTGGCCATCAAGCAGACCCTGTACCGCACGGGCACCCGCTCGCCCCTGGTCGAGACCCTGATCGAGGCGGCGCAGGCCGGCAAGGAGGTCACCGTCGTGATCGAGCTGCGGGCGCGCTTCGACGAGGCCGACAACATCGAGCTGGCCAACCGCATGCAGGATGCCGGGGTGCATGTGACCTACGGCGTGGTCGGCTACAAGACCCACGCCAAGCTGGCCCTGGTGGTACGCCGGGATGGCGACCAGATTACCCGCTACGCCCACCTCGGCACCGGCAACTATCACTCGGGCACTGCCAAGGCCTACACCGATTTCGGCCTGCTGACGGCCGACCCCGTGCTGACCGAGGACGTCCACCGCGTGTTTCTCCAGCTGACCGGGCTCGGCAAGGTGACCCGCCTGCGCCAGCTCATCCAGGCCCCCTTCCGCCTGCACGACGCGATGCAGGAGAAGATCGAGCGCGAGATCGAGAACCACCGGGCCGGCAAACCGGCGCGCATCGTCGCGCGCATGAACTCCCTGAACGAGGCCACCATCATCCAGGCCCTGTACCAGGCCTCGCAGGCCGGAGTACCCATCCAGCTGATCGTGCGCGGCATCTGCAGCCTGCGCCCCGGGGTCCCCGGCATATCGGAAACCATCGAGGTGCACTCGGTACTGGGCCGCTTCCTCGAACACTCGCGGGTGTTCTACTTCGAGAACGCCGGCAACCCCGAGGTGTTCCTTTCCAGCGCCGACTGGATGCCGCGCAACTTCTTCCGCCGCGTCGAGGTGGCTTTCCCGGTGCGCGACCCGGAGCTGCGCGACCGCGTGGCCGAGGAATCCCTGTTCAACTACCTGCGCGACACCGCCACCGCCTGGTCCCTGCAACCGGACGGCAGCTACACCCGCATTCGGCCCGCCGACGACCAGGCCCCCTACTCCGCACAGGAGGTCCTGGCGGCCCGGCTGGCGGGGTCTACCGCCGGCTGACGCGACACCCATGGCCGGCGCGGGGCACCCGGTCGTGGGACTTCGCCGGTCCCCGCTTGACCCCATCCTTCGGACAACCGAACCTGAAGGTCACAACCTCCCTGTGGGCGCGAGCATCCGGACCCCCTATGAAGATCCTGATACTGGAAGACGAAGATCTCATGGCGGATCTCCTGAAGACGCTCGTTCGCGGCCTTTATCCCGATTCCGACATCTTCCACGCGCGCTCCATTACCGAGGCCCTGCGACGTTGGCGCGAGACACACCACGACCTCGTGCTGTCGGACCTGTCGCTGCCCGACGGGAACGGGCTGGACTTCCTGCGACGGGCGTCCATCGATGGCCGCGTCACGCCCATCGTCATCATCACCGCGAACCCGGACCGTAAGAGTGTCCAGCGCGCCGCTCGCTACGGCGTCCGGGGTTTTATCTCCAAGCCCTTCGAGGCGGAACTGGTGCATGACCGTCTGCAAGCGATACTGGCTACGGGAGCGACTACCGCCGAGTCCCGCGAAGAAGCCGAGGGCGAGCCGGAGGCGCCCGCCCTGGAAAACGCCCTGCAACAGGCCGAATCCGGTGAGCTGAGACTGCCTACACCGATCGATCTTGACGCACTGCGGGAATTGAGGGCGCGGGCCGACACACTCTCGCTGTCCGAACTGGAGAAGGCCTGGCAGGACATTCCATCCCTGGTCACGCGCCTGATCGATGCATCCAACGGCAGTGCTCTGAGGCGCACCGACACCCCCAATACCTCGCTACGCGACGCCCTGCAGGTTCTGGGCATCCCCACCGCCCTGAATCTGGCAATGGCCATGGCCCTCGATCTCACCACCACACTTCAGGAGCCCAACCTCCAGACCCGCGCCCGGCATTACCAGGAACAGAGCGAGCGCATGGCCCACCAGGCCGCGGCCCTGGGTCGCAGCCTGCGGGCGGACGCCAGCCTTTGCTTTACCGCCGGACTGATGCATCGCCTGGGCGAGCTCGCGGTCATCGCCACGGCACAGCGCTGCGTCCTTCAGGGCTGCACCCTCGACCCAGCCGCCCTGGATACGGCGCTTGCGGGGGACTGGCCCGCTCGAATGGCCGTAGCGCTGAAGTCGCGTCTACGCCTTTCTCTCCCGTTAAAGCAGATGATTGGGGCCGCCCACGGCTTCGGTCTGGGCAGCGGCCACATTCATCTCCCCATCATGCGCACCGCCTTCTTGCTGACCAATGGGGCGGCGGACTCCGCCGAATGCCAGAAGCTACTGGGGCGCCTTGGTCTGTCGGACCAGGACACAACAGGCGGCATACCCGCTCAGCAGGTCTCGCTCCAGAGAAATGCTGATGGGTGAACACGCTCGCGTGGGCACCCCGAGCCCCCGAGGCAGGGGTCACACAGCCGTTAGCGCCTCCACCCCCGTTCTATAAACCCTCGGGGCGCAATGCAGGGTCGGGGAACCTGGAGTACAAGCCCCAAACGTGAGTGAATACAGGGGCACATGCGCCGCACACCATCGGGCCGCACACGCGTGCGGCACCCTCCCGGAACCGAGGCGCTCCTGAACCCAATCCTCTTGTTCCCGATGCAGAGGGTCGCTGGGTTCCCTACCCGTTCACAACACACCTGGTAAGCGCCTCAGCTCCCGCGGTTTTTTGTATCCGCTTCACTTTGACGCTCGGAGCGCGGCACATCATGCAGTCCGCCCAGCAGGGTGACCTCGGCGTCGCCATGACGCAGCAGGTCCTGCAACAGCACCACGATCCCGGCCACGCAGAGGAACAGCCCGAAGTTCAGTCCGATCGACTGCACATGGCGGAGCACAAAGAAGAACTCCGCCTCCTGCGCCGGAATCCACAGGATCGGCGCCATCACCCCCAGCAACGCCACGAATGCATACACCATGAAACGGATAAAGTGCACCGGTACCCGCCGTATGCTCAGGCCGTACACAATGGTGGCCACGATCAGCACACTCGCCGTCGCCTGAACCGCGATCATGGCCCGGTCGGTGATGAACACGTACCGGCCCTCCTCGTAGGTGGCTTCGCTGAGCCCGCCGAACATGGCCACCAGCAGGGCGTTTCCGACCACATACACCAGACTGAGCAGGAAGGGCAGTGCCAGCAACCGGTTGTGCCGCATCAACCGGAACCCCGTAGCCGACCACCAGATGCCGATCCACAACGGCACCGACAGTACATAGATCCAGACCACCAGCGTCAGCATTGCATCCATCCTTTCCGAATCCGCCGTCAGGCGTACTCGAGTTGCAGTGCGTGGCGGGCCCATTCCTCGCGCTCGGCGTCGAGGTCGGCCCGTGTCAGGGGATGGGCATCCAGCCATCCCGTCGCAAAGCTCAGTGCGAGGCCGTCCGTCGTCGCCTCGATACGCTCCAGCGGCACCGGATCGGGTGCCCGCGAGCGATGCAGCAGCACGGCCAGGCGCAACAGCACCGCCATATACCGGAAGGCGCCCGCACGATCCTCACGCACATCGCCCAGAAGCTTGGGTTTCAGGCTCCGCCGGTGCAGGCGCACCAGCAGTGCAAGCTCCGCCTGCTCCGGCTGCGAGAACCCGGGCAGGTCGGCCCATGTGAGGATGTATTCACCGTGCTTGTGGTATTTGCTGTGGGCCAGGGCGAGGCCGATCTCGTGCAGCTCGGCAGCCCAGTCCAGACGCTCGGCGTCGTCCCCGTCCAGCCCCCAGGCCGCGCGCACCGCAGTGACCAGGCGTGCCACCGTGGCCTGGACGCGCTCGGCCTGGGCCGGGTCCACCGCAAAGCGCCGGCGCAGATGATGAATGGTGCGCCCGCGCACGTCCTCGTGCCGGAAGCGACCCAGCAGGTCATGCACCACTCCCTCGCGCAGCGCCCCGTCGGAGGGATGCAGGCGTTCGATGCCCAGCGCCTCGAACGCGCCCAGCAGGACCGCCAGTCCGCCGGCGATGACCGGCGCCCGCTCTGCCGCCAGGCCGGGGAACTCCAGCCCGTCGATCGAGCCCTGCTCGATCAGTGCGTCCCGCAGACGCTCGAGGGCCTGCCGGTCCATGCCCGGCGCCGGGTCCAGGCCCGACTCCTGCACCATGCGATCCAGCGCGAGGATCGTGCCCGAGGCCCCGAGTGCCTGATCCCATCCCTCGGCCCGGTAGGCGCTGGCAATCGGCTGCAGTTCCTGCTCCGCTCGCAGCCGGGCGGCATCGAAGGCCTTGCGACTCAGCTTGCCGTCGGCGAAGAAGCGCCGGGTAAAGGTCACACACCCCATCTCGAGGCTCTCGGCCAGGAGCGGCTCGAAGCGTTCCCCGATAATGAACTCGGTGCTGCCGCCGCCGATATCCATCACCAGGCGCCGGCCACTGTCATCCGCCAGCGTGTGGGCCACGCCGAGGTAGATCAGCCGTGCCTCCTCGCGCCCGGCGATGATCTCCACCGGATGTCCGAGGGCCTGCTCCGCCGACCGCAGAAAGGCCCGGCTGTCATGCATCTGGCGCAGCGTGTTGGTCCCAACGACCCGCACATGACCGCGCGGCAGCTGACGCAGCCGCTGGCCGAAACGATCCAGGCAGTCCAAAGCCCGCTGGGCGACCTCCGGATCCAGCTGTCCCTGATCGTCGAGGCCGCTGGCAAGCCGCACCATCTCCTTGAGCCGGTCCACCTTCAGGACCTCGCCATCCTGGCGCCGAGCCACAATCATGTGAAAGCTGTTGGATCCCAGATCGACGGCCGCAACCGTCTCCGTATGGTGAGCCTCCTGCATGCCTAATGCGCCTCCCCATCGGCCAGCCGTTCGAGGACCCGCCGCGGGAGGTGCCAGACAAGGCGCATCGGTCCCGGCAGCGAACCCGCCAGCCCGCAGGCATCGCCCTTGCCCATATGCACCAGACTCCGCCCTCCGGGCGCGCCCAGCAAGCAGCTGACCAGAAGCGACAGGTCGGGCTCGTGGCCCACCAGCACCAACCCGCCGTTCGTCGGCAGGTTCCGGGCCAGGGCTTCGACCTCCAGCCCGGCGGGTTGTCCCGGAGCCAGCCATTTCCTCTGTCGCACCGGTACATCCAGCGCCTGGGAAAGGGGGATCGCCGTCTGTCGGGCGCGCAGATAGGGGCTGCACAGGAGCTCCACGGAAGCCGGTAGCAGATCGCCCAGCGCCTGGGCCATGCGCACCGCGCTGACCTGCCCCTTTGCGGTCAGCGGCCGGTCACGATCGGCCCCGTCCCAGTCGCCGGGATTACCGGCCTGGGCATGCCGCACCAGCACCAGCCGCGGTTCCCGCATGCCGATCAGGCCGCCCCGGGCCGCAGCAGAAACAGGGAGTACCACGCCTCGGGCGCCGACCACTCGGCCTCGTGTTCCATCCCCGCCGCCGCCACCAGACCATCGACCGCCTCGCGGCTGAACTTGCGCGATATCTCGGTGCGGATAATCTCGCCTGCCGCGATCTCCAGGCGAGCCTCGGGCTCCGAGACCTGCACGACCTGGTCGCGACGCGCCACCAGGTGCATCTCGATCCGCGAATGCTCTTCCACGAAGGGCGCGCGGTGATCGAACCCCTCGGGGTCGAAATCCGCCCCCAGCTCGGTATTCAGCACCGACAGCAGATTCAGATTGAACGCCGCGGTGACCCCCGCCGCATCGTTGTAGGCCGCCTCCAGCACCGGACGCGGCTTGACCCGGTCCAGCCCCAGCAACAGGCGATCCTCCGCATTCATGGTCGCGCGGATCCGGGTCAGCAGGGCGGCGGCCTCTGGGTCCTCGAAATTCCCCAGACTGCTGCCGAGAAAGGCGAACAGTCGGGGACCGTCGCCGCGCGCGCCGGAGACCTCGCCCAGGTGGCCCAGGGCCGCCGCATAGTCGCCGCACAGACTGTCCACCCGCAGTTGATCGAAGCGCTGCAAGAGCCGCTCGCCCGCCTCGTCCAGGATCTCGCCACACACGTCATTGGCGACGTAATGGGGCGCCGCCACGCGCCGCTCCAGGGCGGCCAGCAGGTATTCGGTCTTGCGCGAGGTCCCGCTGCCCAGCTCGAACAGCGTCCGGGCGCCGGATGCCTCCACGATCGCATCGGCATGGTGCTCCAGGAGCTCGGCCTCCAGGCGGGTCGGGTAGTATTCCGGCGTGTCGCAAATCGCATCGAACAGCTGCGAACCCCGCGCATCGTAGAAGTACTTCGGCGGCAGGGATCGCGGCGGCTCGAGCATCCCCGCGCGGAAATCGGCCAGTAACTCGGCGTGGGCATCGCGTTCTTCCACCACCCGGCGGCTGTAGCGGGAGGAAACGGGTACAGCGCAGGCGTCGGCGGACATGCGGGCTTCCGTATCAAGAGGGTTTGCGGCACGCTAGCATGAAACCACCGACGTCCCAACTGCCCCCAGGGAAGCCCGGATCAATGTGCCGACACCTCGCTTATCTGGGTCCTCCGATCACGCTGCGCAGCCTGATCCTGGATCCCCCCCACAACCTGATCGAACAGGCCATGGCGCCCCAGGAACTGGTTTACGCGCGGGTCAATGCCGATGGCTTCGGCTTCGGCTGGTTCGGGGCCGGGGGCATGGCGCGCCATTACCGCCGAGCCGACCCGCTCTGGCAGGATCCCAATCTGGAAGATCTGGCCAGCGACATGACCCAGCCCCTCTGGATCGCGGCCATCCGCAGCGCAACCCCCGGCTTCGGGGGCGACTCGGTCAATGCCCAGCCGTTCGCCCGGGACGGCCTGCTGTACAGCCACAACGGCCTGATCAGCCGCTTCCGGCCGGATGTGCGGCGCCAGATCCAGAACATCCTCAGCCACGAGATCGAAGCCAGCATCGAGGGCACAACCGACTCGGAACACCTGTTCGCGCTGGTGCGGCAGTACCTGGCCGATGACGAGAACGCCACGCTGGAAGGCGCCCTCGGCGAGGCGTTCTCGACCATCGAGGCCTGGCTGGGCACGGATACCGCCCTGCTGAACGTGATCCTGTCCGACGGGCGCCGCATCATCGCCAGCCGCCACGCGATCAACGCGCCCTGCCCCAGCCTCTACTACACCACCGATGACGAGACATTCCCCGAGGACAGCGTAGTCGTGGCATCGGAACCGCTGACGGATCGCGAGCGCTGGCGCCCGGTGCCATCCGGCCACCTGCTGATCCTGGATCCCGACGAACCGCCGGAACTCCTGGCCTTGTAACGCGCTCCACCGGATATGAACGCCGTCCATCCGCTGTCGAACGCCTCCGAACCGGGCCTCATGGAGTGCCTGTCCGTCCAGCACGAGCGCCTGAACGCGGCGCTTCTCGCCACCCCGGAACACGAGTGGCGCAATCAGTACCACCCGGACCTCAGCCCCATGGGATGGCATTACGCCCATTGCCATTTCATCGAGGCAGTCTGGCTGCACGAACGGATTTTGGGTGAGCCGCCGCTCGCACGGCGGGATTGGCACGACCTGTATTTCCCGGAGCAAAGCCCGAAATGGCGCCGCGGCGGGCGGCTCCCGCCCCGCCACTCGCTGCTCGAGTGGGGCCGGGCGTGTCAGCAGCACCACCTGGAGCTTTTGCGCGCCCACCCGGAGGTGCGCCGCCATCCCCTGCTTGAAAACGACTACCTGACCGGTTTCCTCGCGCAGCACCACGCGATGCATCTGGAAAGTCTCGAACAGGTGCGCTGGTTTGCCCGCCTGCAACACCCCGAAGCCGGCCCTGTACAAACCTCCGAGACCGCGCACCGGCCTTGCAACGACTGGATCGAGTGCCCGGGGGGCGAACACATCGCCGGCAGCGATTCCATCACCGCCTTCGACAACGAGCGCGGCCGACACACCGTGCGGCTCGCGCCCCACGCCATCCGTGCACACCCCGTCACCAACGCCGAGGTCGCGGCCTTCATCGAGGCCGACGGGTATCACCCCGGCCCTCACTGGGACGAATCCGGCCGGGCGTGGCTGGAACAGACGGGGGTCACCGCCCCGCTGGGCTGGGGGCGCCGGCCCGACGGCACACGAGTCCAGACCCTGCCGGGCGGCACCCAGCGGCTCGAGCCACGGGCACCCGCCGTCGGCCTCTCCTGGTTCGAGGCCACGGCCTACGCGCGCTGGGTTGGCGCCCGCCTGCCCCACGAACACGAGTGGGAGCATGCCGCGCAGGCCGGTTGCCTAGCCGGTACAGGGCAGGTCTGGGAATGGTGTGCGACCCCCTTTCAACCCTACCCGGGTTTCCGGCCCTACCCCTATGATGAATACTCCCTGCCTTGGTTCGACGGGAAGCACTACGTCCTGCGCGGCGGTAGTGCCTGGAGCGACCCGCTGCTCACCCGGACGACCCTGCGCAATTTCTTCACTCCCGATAAACGCCACGTATTCGCCGGCATCCGCCTGGCCCGCGACCTCTAAGGAAACACCCATGCGACCGAACCACATCCCGCTTGCCCACCGGACATCCTGGCTCGTCGCCGGCCTCGCCGTACTTGCACTGGCGATCCCCGGGGCCGCTGTTGGCAGCGATGGCGCCACGACGCTTTCCCTGACCGGCAAAACCGAACGCCAGGTCGCGAACGATCACATGACCGTGCAGATGCAGACCGAGGCGCGCGCCCCGGAGGCTGCCACAGCCGCGGCTACCGTCAACCGGAACATGGAGGCGGCCCTGGAACGCGCAGGCGAACACAATACCGTCGAGGCCCGCACCATTGGCTATTCGACCCGCCCCATCTACGACGCCGACGACCGCAGCCGCATCAACGCCTGGCAGATCCAGCAGAACCTGGAACTGACCAGCGGCGACTTCGACCGCCTGGGCGAACTGGTAGGCACCCTCCAGCGGCACGACCTCACGGTGAGTCAGATCCGTTTTTCCCTGAGCCCCGAGGCCCGCGAGGAACACCGCGAGGCCATGATCGAAGAGGCCATGGACGACCTGAAGGATCAGGCGCGCGTCATCGCCCGCTCACTGGGCGCCACGCACCTGCGTGTTCTGGAAGTGGAACTGCCGGATGATTCCCACGGCGGCCCGCAGCCGATGATGGCCATGCGGGCGATGGACGAATCCGCCAGCCAGCCGGTGCTGGAGGCCGGGCACTCCACCCTGAGCCTCAGCATACGCGGCCGCCTGCAGGCTCTGGGCGCCGAAACCCTGCGCGTCGGCCCCGCCCGGTAACCCACCGCACCAGGGAAGCCCCCTCCCCCCAGAACATCATCCCGGCCGGAACGCAGCGCAGAGCCGGGATCTGCAACCGTAGCGGTGCGGTCTCGTGGCACAGGTGCCACAAGTGGCACCAAGCGCCCTGCCTCAGCGGGCGAGCTCCAGGGCCAGCTCGCCGTCGCGCACCTCGATGGACTCGATACCGGCGCGCAATTGCTGGAAGGGCTCCAGCCCCAGCAGATCCTCGTCCTTGAGCCCGCCAAGCCAGGCATCCGGCAGCGGGATCCCGGCAACGCTGACGCCCACCAGGCGCGCGTGCACCTGGCCCTCTTCCGTACCAAAGCGAACGCCCGAGCGCACATTCAGGACGCGTCCGCCCAGAAGGGGGATATCCGGCGGCACATCGATGCGCACCCGCGTGCTCACCTGTCCCGGCGTCAGGCGGATCGCCACCCGCCCGGCCAGGTCCGGGTCCTGCGCGATCAGCGCATTCAGCTCGCGTTCGCTGAATTGCACCACCCGGGCCTCGGCGCGTTCCTCGTAGAGTTCGGGGACCAGCGGCTCGGCTTCGGCGTCGAGATCGATGATCGGATCGCCTGGTGCGCTATCGGGGCGGGGCTCCGCATCGCGCGGACCCAACGCCCGCAGCTTGGCTTCCAGCTCCGCCTGCTCCTGGACATTCAGGGTCACCGGCTCGGGTTCGCCCGACTGCAGGTGGATTACGCCCCAGAACCCCGCCCACAGCGCGGCCAGGATCAGCAGGACGATCAGATAGCGCGGGGGCCGCCCGGTGGAACGGTACTGGATGGGCGCGGAGGGTTCGTTGTTCTTGGCCATGCCGGAGTCTCGCAGATCACAATGGCGTCATGGTCGCACAAAGGCGCGCCCACGATCCGCACGGCCGGGGCATGGATCAGAGGAAGTCGAACAGCGACAGGCGGTTCACCTGGGTATAGGTCTGCTGCGCGGCCTGCAGGGCCACCTGCTGCTGGTTGAAGCGGCTGATGGCCTCGGCATAGTCCAGATCGCGGATCTCGGAGACCGCGCTGTTCAGGTCCACCAGGCGGTCCTCGTTCAGGTCCTTCTGCTGATCGAAGCTCTTCAGGCGCGAACCGACCTCGGCCCGGATGTCGCTGAAGTTGCCCAGCACCGCATCCAGGTCGGCCAATGCGGTGTTGCTGGCCGTCGCCAGGTTGGCCCGGCTGGTACCACTGGCGCCGCCCTCTTCCAGCGCCGCGATGATCGCGTCCAGCGTCTCGAACACGCTCTTGTTTTCGGCGGCGCGGGACAAGACCTGATCCCCAGCCTGGGGTCTGCCACTCAGGGTGATACTCCGCCCCTCAAAAAGGACCGCCTCACCGGCCACAAAAGGCCGATCCTCCATCGCATTCCCGGAATTGTCTTCGGCGAACTGGGTATCTCCATTCTCGTCCACATAGGTTATGGAAAACTGGACGTTCCCGTCGGCGTCCTCAGAGAATTCAATCGTGTAGTCGCGCTCATCCAGTCCACCAACGTCGCTTACGCCGGTTTGTTCCACAACAAGGGTGCTGCCCGGTGCGCGATCGAGCACCTCGGCCCCGACCCGCCCGTCGTTCTCCGGAATGTCCATGAACACCCGCGCACCGGTATCGCCCACCGGCACCTTGCGGTTGGCCGAGATTGCGACCTCGCGGACGCTGCCCGTTCCCTCGGCCCCCTCATAGCGCACCGCGCCCGTGCCATCCTGCTGGAAGGGCTGCTGCAAGGACTTCGTCCCGGCGAAGAGGTATTCGCCGTTGGGATCCTTGGTGTTGGCGATGTCGAACAGGCCCTCACGCAACTGACGCAGTTCCCCGGCCAGATAGCTGCGGGTCTCGTTGGTCTGGGAATCGTTGTTGCCGGCCACCACCAGTTCGCGCGCCCGCTGCAGCAGATCCGTCCCGCTTTGCAGGGCCGATTCCTCCTGCTGCAGGCGTGGTTGGGTGTTGTCGATATTGCGCTGGTACTGTTTGGTGGCCTGGATGATGCGTTCGAACTGGTTGACCTGGGTGGCCCCGCTCGGGTCATCGGAGGGGCTCAGGATGCGCTCGCCGCGACCCATCTGCAGCGAGGTCCGGTTCAGCTCCGTCTGGCCCCGCTGGATCTGGTCGATCCCGGTCTGGAAGATCTGGGTGGTCGAGATGCGCATGTCCGTGTCTCCCGGTGGGCGCTAGCGGCGGAACGCGCCGAGCAATGAATCGAACAGCGAGTTGCTGACCGAGATGACCTGGGCCGCCGCCTGGTAGGCCTGCTGGTAGCGGATCAGATCCGCCGCCTCTTCGTCCAGATTGACGCCGGACACTGCCTCACGCTGCGCCCGCGCCTGTGCCAGCTGCGCATCGGCGGACTCCTGCGCGACCTGGGCCTGCCGGGTGCGCGTGCCGACATTCGCCAGCAGGCTGTTGTAGCCGTCCCCGAAGGTCCGGTCACCGCCCACCAGGCGCTGATCCGACAGCTCGTTCATCGCCAGCATGTTGCGATTGTCGCCGGGATACCCCTCGTTGCTGCTGACCTTGAAGATATCCCCGTCCGCAGGCGCACCACGGACCTCCATTTCCCATCCATTGAACTCAATGGTTGTCACACCATCCTCACTGAGCTCAAATTCTTCTCCATCGATCACGAAAGCGCCCCGGTCCCCGATGTCAGCATCGAACACAACCTCATCGGGGTCGTCCGCGGGTAGAGCTTCCAAATCGATGGTCGGGTCTGCTGCTCGCACAGACGCGATCGCGGCATCCCCGGCGTTGTCATCGCCAAGGTCGGCCCGCACGGCGCTGGCTGCAGCGATCCGACTAGGGTCGGTCATCTCCACCGACAGGTCGCGCGACCCATTGCGGGTCGGCTGGATCAGCCAGCCATCCCCTTCCACCTGTCCGCCAATCGTAGCCGTATCCACAATGATCCCATCCGCCTCAAGGACTCCATTGCCACTCGCTACGACCTCACCATCCGACAGCTTCCGTAGTTCATAGTCCGTACCGTTATAACTCAGGCGGTAATCGGACGTGGTCAGGTCGCGCACGTCTCCGAATTCGACAGACGGAACATCATCAGACTCATTGCCGGGGAATCCACGTACCGCCGGATCACCAATCCCGAAGATATCCGCGCCCAGATTGCCCTCCAGGTCCAGCCCGAGGTTGTTCTGCTGGTTGTATTCCGCCCCGATGCTCACCGCGAGCCGGCCCAGGGTGTTCTGGGCCTCGTCGATGATCCCGGTTCGGGTCTCCAGCAATGCACCCAGCTCGCCGCCCTGGATGAAGCGGGAGATGTTGACCGGATCACCACTGGTCTTCAGCCCGATGTCCGGGGAGCGCGGGTCGCCCGTGAGCGACTCGGCGACCAGCTCGCGGTTGTTGCCGCCCAGCACCAGGGCCTGGCCGTTGCCGACGAAGACGTTGACCGCTCCGTCATCCTGTTCGGTGATGCGGACGTTCACCTTCTCCGCCAGCTGGTTGAGCACCCGGTCGCGCTGGTCCAACAGGTCGTTGGGCGTCCCCTGTGTCGACTTCGACACGATCTCGCGGTTGAGCCCGGCGATCGCTTCGGTCAGGGAGTTGATCTCCTCGACGTTGGTGCGGATCTGGCCATTAATGATGTCGCGCTGCTCCTCGATGCGCCGGTCGATCGAGGCAAAACGCTCGGCCAGGGATTCCGCCTCGGTCAGGAAGACCGTGCGCGCGGCACTGGACGTCGGGTCGTTGGCCAGATCCTGGCCGGCGTCGAAAAAGTCCTGCAGTACCGGCGTCAGACCGGAACTGGAACTGCCCAGCAGGTCGTCGATGCGCCCGGCCAGCGAGGCCTTCAGCTCGGCATTCGACTGATCCGAGATGGAGTTGCGCAGCTGGGTGTTCACGAAGTCGTCGGAGATGCGCCGAACCGTGTCCACCTGCACGCCCTGGCCCTGGAAGCTGCCCCCCAGGAACTGCGGCGTCAGGTTGGACAGCTCGGTGCGCTGCCGACTGTAGCCCTCGGTCGCGGAGTTCGCGATGTTGTTGCTGGTGGTGCCAATCGCGCGCTGGAAGGCCAGCAGCGCCGAGGTGCCAATCCCGGACGCGCTCATACCCGCGCCTCCCGCGAAACCGCTCGTTCAACCACCGGATTGGGCCATTTCTGCTTCATGCTCTACCCCTCGGTACGGGTAACGGCCGCATCGGCCGCGACTTGAGTCGATCCACTGCCCTGGTGCGCGGCCAACTGATCGCGCAGGCGCAGGACCTTGTCCCCATAGGCCGGATCCGTCGCGTAACCGGCGTCCTGCAGCTCGCGAATGTACTGTGCGTCATCCCCGGCCTGCAGGGCCCGGTGGTAACGCGGATTGTTACGAATGAACTCGACGTAATCGGAGAACGACTCTGACGGATCGGCATAGGCACGGAAACGCGCCTGCTCCCTTTGCGCAACCCCCTCACGGAACTCGAGGGTGCCCACGGAGACCTGATCCCCGTTCCAGCGGCTGTCCGCCTTGATCCCGAACAGGTTAAAGCTCGGCTGGCCGTCGGCGCGCGACGGCACGTGCTGTCCCCAGCCGGTCTCCAGGGCACTCTGCGCCAGCAGGATGCCGGGTTCGACCCCGAGCTCCGCGGCCGCATCCCGCGCCAGGGGCTCCAGGCTCTGCACAAACTCGGCGGCGTCCCGCGGGGGCCAGGCGATGGGTGATGGCGCCGCCGCCCCCGCGCTCGGTTGCGGGGCCACAGCATCGGGGCGCTGCGGCCCCACCGGCTGCAACTCGGGCTCCACATCGCCCTGCAGTACGCGCAGGGTATCCAGTCCCGACCGCCGCTGCGGCAGTTCGAGTGCCGCCTGGCGATCCGGGTCATTCAAGGCCTCGGGATCGGCGGGTTGCTGCGCGGAGAGCTGGCGCATCAGGGCATCCCGCAGGCCGATGCCATCGCCCTGGCTCATGGCCTTGGCGAATTCCTGGTCCTGCATCTCCAGGTACATCTTGCTCTGGTCGTTGTCGAACAGGCCATCGCCCAGCGAGGCCTCGCGCATCTGCTTGAGCATCTGGCCGATCAGCATCGCCTCGAACTCGCGGGCGACGGCCTCCAGGCCCTGTTGATCGCCCGAACGCGCACCCCGGGCCAGGTCCTGCAGACCACTGGGGTCAGAGGCCAGGGCCGCGCGGGCCTGCATCTGGGTATCGACGCCCGGGGTAATCATCAGATCACCACCAACTCCGCGCGTAGCGCGCCGGCTTCGCGAAGGGCCTCCAGGATCGCGACCAGGTCGCCGGGGGCGGCCCCCACGTTATTCACCGCGCGCACGATCTCGTCCAGCGAGGTGCCCGGATCGAACAGGAACATGGTGTTGTCGCCCTCCTCGATCGCGATGTCGGTATCCGGCTGGATCGCCGTTTCGCCCGCGCCGAAGGGCGCCGGCTGGACGACCTGAGGGGCCTCACTGATCGTCACCGTCAGGCTGCCGTGCGAGACGGCGGCCGGGGTCACCTGCACGCTGGAGCCGATCACCACCGTCCCGGTGCGCGAGTTGACGATCACCCGCGCCGGTGGCGCACCACGTTCAATCGGCAGGCGCTCCAGCTCCGCGACAAAGCCGACCCGGTGATCCGGGTTGGACGGCGCGCGCACGCGCACCGACGATCCATCCAGGGCATGGGCGACCCCCTGGCCGAAGGTATCGTTCACCGTCTGTACCAGGCGGTTGGCCGTAGTGAAGTCCGGGCGGTGCAGATTCAGGGTGACATGATCCCCCTGGGCAAACGCGGTCGGGACCTCGCGTTCCACTGTGGCACCATTGGGGATCCGGCCGACACTCGGCACGTTCACGGTGATGCGCGAACCATCGGTCCCCTCGGCCCCGAAGCCCCCGACCACCAGATTGCCCTGGGCGATGCTGTAGGTCTGCCCGTCCGCCCCCTTGAGCGGCGTCATCAGCAGCGTGCCACCGCGCAGGCTGGTCGCGTTGCCCATCGACGAGACGGTCACGTCGATGCGCTGGCCGGACTTGGCGAATGGCGGCAGTTCGGCCGTCACCATCACGGCGGCGACGTTGCGCAGCTGCGGGTTGCCGGCATCCGGCGTCAGCCCGAGCTGGCCGAGCATATTGTTCAGGCTCTGCACGGTGAATGGCGTTTGGGTGGTCTGATCCCCCGTGCCGTCCAGGCCCACCACCAGGCCGTACCCGACCAGCTGGTTCTCGCGCACGCCGGAGACACTGGCCACGTCCTTGACTCGCTCCATGTAGCTGCGCTCCTGCATCGCCGCCTGCTGCTGGATGGCGGTCTGCGCCGCCACCGAAGCGCTCCCCGGACCGGCCACCAGCAGCGCTACCAGAACCAGCAGGGCCAAGCGCCGCCAGTCGCCGAGCGCCACGATCCGGCGGTCGTTCGCGGGTTGTTTGAGGGATATCGAGTCCATGTCGTACCTCGCCGCGCGCACGCTGCGTCAGAAGGGCCAGATCGGGCTGTTAAAGAAGCGCGTGATCCAGCCGGGGGTGTTGCTGTCCGCCAGCACGCCGGAACCGCCGTAATAGACACGAGCGTTGGCGACCTGCGTGGAGAGCACGGTGTTGTTGGTGGTCACGTCCACCGGGCGCACGATGCCGCGAAAGCGCACGTATTCTTCGCCCTGGTTGATCCCCAGCCACTTCTCGCCCTGCACGACCAGGTTGCCGTTGGGCAGGACCTCGGCCACGGTCACGGTAATCTCGCCGTCGAGCTGGTTGCTCTGCGAGGAATCCCCCGAGCCGTCGAAGTCACGCGAGCTCGAATTGCTCGCGCCAAAAAGGGGGCGCCCGTTGAAGGTGGCATCGCGGCCGAAGGCCGACAGGTTCCCCAGGTCGAGATTGGAATCCTTGCCCGTGGAGGTCGACGCCGACTTCTGCGCGTTGGTGCTCTCCGCCAGGATCACGGTGAGGATGTCGCCCACGTTGCGCGCCTTGTAGTCCTCGAAGAGGCCCTGGGAATGCGCCGCCTGGTAGATCCCGCCATTGTTCTGCGACTGCGGGACCGGCTGGGCAGGCATCACCGGGCGATATTCCGGGTTGTCGTCCGGCTTGGTTGTTTGCGTGGCGGCGCAGGCGGACAGCAGCAGTGCGGCGGTCACGGCCAGGGCCGGGCGGAGAACGGTTCCGAGGCGCGTCATCACATCACCCGATGGTCTGGTTGACGAACTGCAGCGATTGGTCAGCCGCGGAGATCGCCTTGGAGTTCACCTCGTAGGCGCGCTGGGTCTCGATCATGTTCACCAGCTCCTCGGCGATGTTCACGTTCGAGGTCTCCAGCGAGCCCTGCACCACGGTGCCGGTCCCGTTCAGGCCCGGCAGGGACTGCTGTGCCACGCCGGACGCGGCGGTCTCGCGGAACAGGTTCTCGCCCACCGCCTGCAGGCCCGCCGGGTTCACGAAGTCCGCCAGCTGGATGTTGCCCAGCTCCACCGGCGCCGCCTGACCCGGGATCTGCGCGGTCACCGTGCCATCCTTGCCGATGGCCAGGGACTGCGTGTCCTCCGGTACGAACAGACCCGGCTGCAGCGGGTAGCCGTTGGACATCACGACCTGGCCGTCCGAATTCAGCTGGAAGCTGCCGTCGCGGGTATAGCCGACGTTGCCGTCGGGCAGCAGGATCTGGAAGAACCCGCGCCCCTCGATGGCGATGTCCAGCGAGTTGTCCGTCTGCTGCAGATTTCCCTGCTCGAACATCTTCTCGGTGGAGACGGCGCGCACGCCGGTGCCGATCTGCAGGCCCGAAGGCAGCTGCTGATCCTGGGTGGCCTGGGCGCCCGGCTGGCGCACGGTCTGGTAGATCAGGTCCTCGAATACCGCCCGGTCCTTCTTGAAGCCCGTGGTATTCACGTTGGCCAGGTTGTTCGAGACCGTCGACATGCGCGTGTGCTGCGCGTCGAGGCCGGTCTTGGCGATCCACAGTGCCTGGTTCATGGTGTTCTCCTGTTTTCTCTCAAGTGCCGCGCGAGTCCCGGGAAATTACCCGAGGCCCAGCAAGCGGTTACTGCTCTGTTCCAGCGTGTTGGCGCTGTCCATCATCTTCACCTGCATCTCGAAGTGACGGGACAGCTCGATCATTCGGGTCAGGGCCTCCACCGTGTTCACGTTGCTGCCCTCCAGCATCCCGGAGACGACGCGCACCTCGGCATCCGCCGGCGCCTCGCCGCCATCCGCCAGGCGGAACAGACCGTCATCACCCCGCTGGAGCTCGTCCGTATCCGGGTTGACCAGGCGGATGCGTTCCACCGCCGCCAGGGCCTCCGGACCCACACCCAGCGGGCGCACGCTGATCGTCCCGTCGGTGCCGATCTCGATCTGCTCCGCCGGCGGGATGGCAATCGGCCCGCCATCCCCCAGGACCTGGTGGCCCTGCGCGGTGCGCAGCAGGCCGAAGGCATCCACATGCAGCGAACCGGCCCGGGTATAGCCCTCCTCCCCTTCCGGTCCCTGCACCGCGATGAACCCCTCGCCCTCGATGGCGATGTCCAGATCACGGCCGGTGCTCTGCATCTTGCCCTTGCTGAAATCCACCGCCTCGTTACCCACCTGGGTGTAGTCCCGCGAGGCATAGCCCGGGCCGCGTACCGGCACCGTATCCGCGGTGGCCAGGGCCTGGCGGAAGCCGTCGGTATTGGCGTTGGCGAGGTTGTGATTGTTGATGGCCTGTGCGTGCATCGTCTCCTTCGCACCGGACATCGCGATGTACAGAAATCGATCCATGCTCAAGCCCTCTTTACCAACTTATCCGATACTTAGCGGATATTGATGATCGTCTGGGTAACCTGGTCGGCCGTGGAGATCGTCTGCGCATTCGCCTGGAAGTTGCGCTGCGCGGTGATCAGGTTCACCAGCTCCTGGGCGATATCCACGTTCGAGGCCTCCAGCGCCCCAGCCTGCACCGACCCCAAGTTGCTGGATCCGGGCCGATCCAGGCGCACATCACCTGCTGCAAAGGTTTCGGCCCAGTTGTTGTCACCCAGCTGTTCCAGGCCCTGCGGATTGGGGAAATTCGCCAGCGCAAGCTGACCCAGCTCCGTCGACTGCCCATTGGTGAAACGAGCGAACACCACGCCGGTTTGATCGATGTCGATACCGGTGAGCTGTCCAGAGGCAAAACCGTCCTGGTTCAGGTCATTGACGGAAAAATCTCCGCCGAACTGGGTCGTACCGTCGAAGTCGATATCGAAGACCAAATCATCCGCCCCATCCAAGGTCGCTCCTGGAACGGTCAAACCATCGGGGTCCGGAACCACAGCGGCCAACGCGCCGTCCGATCCAAACTGCAAAGCCAGGGCGTCTACCCCGCCGGGATAATCGACCTCCTGCAGCGAACCGTCCTCCCTGCGTACCGCCACATGGGCATTCCACTCGTTCTGCCCCGTCTTGACGAAGTAGATGTTGGCGTCCCGCGCAATGCCCAGAGAGTCATACATCGTGAGCGAGGTCGAGAAGTTGTAGGTCTCCGGATCCTCGAGATCGAAATCCGCCGGATCGGCGCTCAAGGCCGGCGCATCCGAACGCAAATTGATCAGTGCCTCGAGATTCTCGGTGGCCTGGGGCGCGGCCGTATCGGTTTGCAGACGCAAGTCCCCGAGATTCGTACCACCCGCCTCGTCATAGCCCTGCAGGCGCAGGCCCTGGTTGTTCACCAGGTACCCGTCGCGGTCGACCTGGAAGGCCCCCGCCCGGCTGTACACCGTGCTGCCCTGGTCGTTCAGGACGAAGAAGCCCTCGCCGTTGATCGCCAGGTCCAGGCCGTTCTCGGTGAACTCGGTCCGTCCCTGCGAGAACTGCTGGGTGACCGCCTGCAGTCGTGTGCCGGAGCCGATGGCTGTCTGGCTGATCCCGCCGAAGCTCTGGGCGAACACATCGCCGAACTCGGCACGGGAACGTTTAAACCCCGTGGTCCCCGAGTTGGACACATTGTTACCGGTGGTCTGCAGATCGGCCTGGGCCGCGTTGAGTCCGCTCAATCCGATATTGAAGGGCATGGGGTGTTTCCTCCGTCAGGGTTCTTGTTGCGGGGCGTCAGCCGCCAATCCGCCGTACATCCGAAAAGCTGATCTCGCCCAGGCCCTGCACGGTCAGTGCCAGCCCGGAGTCACTGCCCACCGCGACGCTTTCCACGCGGGCATCCAGAAAGGTATCCACGGCCTCCGACTGGGTCCCGGAGCGGGCCGTGGCCTTGAATTCGTAGACGCCCGGTGGCGCGAAGGTGCCGTCGTCGCGCATGCCGTCCCAGGTGAACTCCTGCAGGCCGCTGCCGGCAGCGCCCATATTCATGCGGCGAATGCGCTCGCCATTCGGGCTGTACACGTCGATCTGCAGCTCTTCGGTGGCGCGCTCCAGATCGACCGCGCCGTTCACCCGCCCGTCGGGCCCCAGTTCGCCAAACTCGACGGGCACCAGTACATCCTTGCCAACCAGCGAAGCCGCCTGCAGCGTCTGGTTCTGCCCCAGGGACTGCGCCAGCTTCTCGAAGGACTTGGACAGCTGCTCGATGCCGGTCACGGTGGAGAACTGCGCCATCTGGCCGAGGAAATCACCGTTATCCATCGGCTCCATCGGGTCCTGGTTCTCCAGCTGGGTGGTCATCAGCTTGAGGAAGTCGGACTGCCCGAGGCGGTCCATCTCGCCTTCCGGCTTCTTCTCCGGGCGCGACAGGCCGAGGCGATCCAGCAATTCGGGGGAAATCTGTGTCATGGCGGGCTCCTCTAGCCTTGGCCGATCTGCAATGTGCGCTGGAGCAGCTGACGCGAGGTCTCCATCACCTCGACGTTCGCTTCGTAGTTGCGCGAGGCGGACATCATGTTGGCCATCTCCTCGACCACGCTGATCGCCGGGCGGAAGATGTAGCCCTCCTCGTTCGCCTGCGGATGGTGCGGCTCGTAGTGGGCCTGTGGCGGGGCCTGCGACTCGGTCACGCCGGCCACCCGCACGGACGTCGCCGCACCATTCGGGTTGGCCTGATCCATCACGCTCTGGAACAGCACCTGCTTGGCGCGATACGCTTCGTCCGGGTTGGTGGCGGCGGTGTTCGCGTTGGCCAGATTCGAGGCGACGGTATTCAGGCGCACCGACTGCGCCGACAGCGCCGAAGCCGAGGTATTGAACAGACTGAACATGTTGCTCACGACATCGATCTCCCGATCAGGCCCGCGTTAACGGTCGCCCCTCAGGGCTTCGCGGATGCCGGAGACCCGGCGATTAAGGAATTCCAGACTGCTCTGGTACTGGATCGCGTTCTCGGCAAAGGCGGCACGTTCCATCTGCGGATCCACCGTGTTGCCATCCAGGGACGCCTGCGACGGGACGCGATAAAGCGCCTCGGCCTGCCCGTTCATCGCCCCGGCATTGGGGTCGATATGCGCCGCCTGGCTACGCGCCATGGGCAAGTGATTGCCGCTCCCCGCCGCGGACTCGAGCACCGCGCGAAAGTCGATATCGCGCGCCTTGTAGTTCGGGGTGTCCGCATTGGCGATGTTGGAGGCCAGCAGCTCCATGCGCTGGGCGCGCACGTTGACCGCCTGCGGCAGGATGCCCATCGCCTTGTCGAGAGAGAGACTCATCGTTTCCGTCCTGTCCGCCCGTGGCGGACCCTCGCTACCAGAACCGGGACGCAGCCATTGCGGCCCTTTGCGAGGAGACCGATGCAATCGCTATGCCAGCGACGGGAATCCGTCTCGGCTGGGGACGCCCTTAGCGGGAAACGTGGGAAGGGGGCAATTCGAGTCGCGGCCGCATTGCGCGGGCGTTTCGGACCTGGCGGCCCTGCGACGGAGGGGCGTCAGGATTTGAGCCGGAGGACCGAGCCGTAGTCGGTGCGAACCGTCTCGAAGGCCTTGGTGTACGGGCCGGCCGTCTCCGAAGCGCCAAGAAACAGATAGCCGCCCGGATTCATCTGCCGGGCAATACCGTCAAGAACCTGTCGCTTGGTCTCGCCGGAGAAATAGATCAGCACGTTGCGGCAGAACACCAGGTCGAACTTGCCCAGTGCCGCGTAGCTGTCGATCAGGTTGAGCTTCTGAAAACGACAGCGCCGCTGCACCTCGGGAACGACCTTGTGGCCGTCCGTCACGGTCTCGAAGAAGCGCGCGCGGCGGCTCTCGCTCAACCCGCGCACAATACTCAGGCCGTCGTAGACCGCCCGCCGGGCGTCATCCAGGATCTTCTCCGACAGGTCCGTCCCCAGGATGGATACCGGCACCTTGCGCGGGGGGCGGGATTCCTCCCACTCGGAGACGACCATGGAGATGCTGTAGGCCTCCTGGCCACTGGAACAGCCGGAAGACCAGACCTTGATGCTGCTTCCCTTCGCAGCCAGCTCCGGCAACAACACATGCCGGAGGATCTCGAACGGAAAGCCATCGCGAAACCACGAGGTTTCGTTGGTCGTCATCGCGTCGATCACACGGGTGCGCAGCCGCGGATTCGGGGCTTGCCGCATCGCGTGCAGGAGCTCCGGCACGCTCTTGAAGTCGAACTCGTCGAGCAGCCGGGACAGTCGGCTCGACACCAGATACTGACGGCTGTCACCCAGCACCAGGCCGCAGCAGTCCTGCAGGAAGCGGGAAAACTCCTCGTAATCGCGGGAATCGATCACCGGTTCATCCCCGAGCACAGTCCATGGTGATTAGCATCCTGATGACGAGTCCTTGACAGCGGCGCCCGCGCCACGAAACGCAGGGGGAATCCCCGGTAGCGGGTTTCAGTATACGGTGTCGCAGGCGGGACACGACACTGGGCCCTTGTCGGCCATGTGACGCCGCCCCGGCCTTGCCGGGCGGCAACCCCGTTCCCCCCGGCGGTCATTCGACCTGTTGATCCTCGCGCCCGGTCTGGTCGAGCACCGCGTTGGCCAGTTCGTCGGGGTTGAATTTCGAGAGAAACGCATCGGCCCCGGCGCGCTTGACCATGTCGGTATTGAACTCGCCGCTCAACGAGGAATGCAGCAGCACCTTCAGATCTTTCAGGGCGGGATTGTCCCGGATCCGCGCCGTCAGCGTATAGCCGTCCATGCGTGGCATCTCGATGTCCGAGATCACCAGCTCGATCTGGTCGCGAACCGGGCCCTCCCCGGCCTTCTGCTCCAGGAAGTCGAGCGCCTCCTGACCATCCTTGAAAACCTCGTATTCGAACCCGAGACCGCGAATCGCCCCCTCGATCTGCTTGCGCGCCACGACCGAGTCGTCAACGATCACGACCTTGCTCCCCCCCGCTGGCGTGGCGTCCGCTCGGATGGACTCGGAGACCTCGGTCGGCAGAGGATTGACGATCGAAAGCACCCGTTCCACGTCGATGATCTCGACCAGCTTGTTGTCGATCTCGGTGACCGCGACCAGGAAGGACTCGCGCCCCGTACCACGCGGAGGGGACTTCACGTCCTGCCAGTTCACATTCACGATCCGGTCCACGGCCGACACCCAGAACCCCTGAACCGAACGGTTGAACTCGGTGACCACCACCTTCTGGTCGCCGCTGTCGCTGGCACCGGCCGCGCTGCGCAGGCCCATGGCGCGCGCCAGATCGATAATCGGCACCGTGCCGCCCCGCAGCGTAGCCACACCGCGCACCACACTCATCGACCCCGGGATCTGGCGCAGCGGCGGCGACGGGATCACCTCGCGCACCTTGAACACGTTGATTCCGAAGGTCTGTGATCCACCCAGTTGGAACAGCAGCAGTTCCATCCGGTTCTGACCCACCAGCTGCGTTCGCTGGTTCACATCGTCAATGAATTGACTCATGGTGCTGCTCTCCTTGTCCCGCGCCCATCTGCCGCGAGCCGCTCCCGGGAGCTCAGTGTGCACCGCGCACCCCCGGGCTGTCATTTGCAATCGCCTGTATGCGCCTTCTGGCGCCGCTTCCCAGGGATAACGGCATTGAACGCCGGGCCTTGAGTCGGGCACCGCCCGGACAACTGGCATCAAACCTGCATAGCTTCGGGTCCGCGAACGGACGCGGCAGACCCGGGGTATTCCCTCGGGCGGCGAGGACCGGCATATGCATCCACATACAACCTGTACATCACGCTGCATCCCCATGGGGCTCATGGCTCTCGTGGCGTGGTTCGCGCTCTCCGTGCCGGCCCACGCCGAGATCCACCCCGTTGCGGAGATCCGCGCGGCCGCGGAACAGTTTCTGTTGCAGGAGCTGGACGCCGAACATAGCGACGACATCAATATCGAGATCGGCCAGCTCGACAACCGGCTCCGGCTGGCCTACTGCCATGACGGACTCAACGCCCGTTTCCCGCCCGGCGGCCGCCGCGACGGCAATACCGCGATCCACCTTCAGTGTGCGGGCCCGGTCACCTGGCAGCTGTATGTCCCGGCCACGGTGGAACGTTACGCTCAGGTGCTGGTGGCCAGTCGCAACCTCCCTCGCCAGCACACGCTGACCAGCGGCGATCTGCGCTTCCAGCGCATCGAGACGTCACGCCACGCGGGCAGTTATCATGAAGACAAGTCGGCCCTCATCGGTCAGCAGACCCGGCGCAGCATTCGTCCGGGCCAGATCATCGGCACACAGCACGTCACCCAGCGCGAGATCGTCAGCCGCGGCCAGCGGGTCACGATCCTTGCCGAAAACGGCTCGATCGCCATCCGCATGCAGGGCGAGGCCCTGGAAAACGGCAGCCTCGGGGACCGCATCCGGGTCAAGAACACCTCGTCCGGGCGCGTGGTCGAGGGCGAAATCCAGCCCTCCGGGCACGTCCGGGTGACACTTTGATGCCGACTCTGTGATCGGTGTTACAAAAACCACCGCCACAGGGCTACAGTTTCAGCACACGCGGCCGTAAACACTTGCAGCACAGTTACAACGACAGGACGGCACAATGGATATCAAGGGCCTCAATACGAACAGTCTGCGCCCCGACGGCCAGAGCTCCACGGTCAAGGGCCGCGAGGACTCCAGCGGCGCGCCCAACCGGGCGCAAGGGTCGGATAGCGCCGCGACCACCGGTAACGATTCGCTTACCCTGACCGGCGCCGCCCAGGCGATGAGTTCGGCCGCCAGCGCCGGCGAGAACGCCCCGTTCGACGCGGCGCGTGTGGCCGAGCTGCGCGAGGCGATCGCCAGCGGCAACTACCCGGTGGACAACGAACAGCTGGCCGACCGCATGATCGACCTCGAGCGCCTGCTGCGCTAATCACGGACCTCACCGATGAACACCGACACGCGCCATCGCCTGCTGCGCTCCCTGGAAACCTCGATCCGGCTGGCCCACCAACTGGAAGAGGCCCTGATCCAGGAGACCCGCGCGGTCGAGGCGCGCACCCCGGAGACCCTGCAGGAGGTCGTGGCAACCAAGCAGGGGCTGCTGCAGGAACTCGAGACCGAGACCCGCCAGCAGCGCGCTATCGCCGAGGCCGCGAGCGAGTCATTCACACCCGAGGGCATGGCCCGCCTGCTCTCGCGCATGGACGACGGTGCCGTCCTCAACGATCACTGGCAGGCCCTGCGCCAGTCCATCGAGCGCTGCAACACCCTCAACCAGGGCAACGCACGCCTGATCGATCGCGATCGCCAGCGCGTGGAGCTCTCCATGCAGATCCTGCGCGGCGAAGAGGCCGGCCCGGCGGCGACCTACGACCCCTACGGGCGCACCCGCCCCAACACCCGTGGCGGACGCCGTATCACACAAGCCTGATGCAGCTTATTCGCACCGATGCTGGCATTTCGGATGCTCGACCAGTACCTTGCGTCCTCACACCCAGCTAACGTCACGGACGCATGGACGAAACCGACTACACGGTCGACAAGCCGGACCGGATCGCCGGCATTCTCAAGGACCTGGACCACAAGCTCACCCTGGTCAGCGTCCGGCTCGACGCCGACGGCCCGCTGTACACTTCGGCCCTGGTCCGGCTGGACCCCGCCGCGAAGGAACTCTTTCTCGACGAACTGAATCCGCCGCGCGCGCACCAGCATGTCACCTCCGGTATGCCCCTGCGGGTATTCGCCGCGCTGCGCGGCGTGGCCGTACGCTTCTCCACCACCGTGGCCCGTATCGAACATGAAGAAGGCGGCGCCCTGTACGCCTGCCCCTACCCCGAAACACTGGAGCATCTCCAGCGCCGCGAAACCTTCCGCGTTCACATCCCCATGGCCCAGCGCCCGCAGATCGAACTGCGCGCGCCCGGCTGGAAGGACCCGGTCATCGGCGAGCTCGTCGATCTCTCGGGCCAGGGCATGTGCATCGAGCTGGCCACGGCCACGCTCGACACGCTGGAGACCGGCACCACCCTCGCGTTCACCAATCTGCTGCTCCCCGACGTCAGTGAGCGGCTCTCGGGCGACCTGCGCCTGGCCAACCGGCGGCGCAGTACGCGGGAGGGCTACGAATACGCCGGCTTCGAGATTGTCGGGATGACCCAGTGGCTGGAGCGCCAGACCAACCTCGCCTTGCTGCATTACCAGCGCGAGGCGCGTCGCCGCTCGATGGAATAGACCCGCCCGGACAAACTCGGACGTCAGACACAAAAAAGGCCGCTACAAGCGGCCTTTTTGATGCTTCCCGTTTGGTCGGGACGGCAGGATTTGAACCTGCGACCCTCTGCACCCCATGCAGATGCGCTACCAGACTGCGCCACGCCCCGAAGCCGCGAACTATATCCGATTCCCCGCCGTCACGAAAGCACCCAACACCGTCAAAGCGAACCGAGCGCCCACCACGGCACACGGCTGTTTAGTTCACCACAGAGTGCACGGAGGACACAGAGAAACGCGAGGGAACGGAAGGCATCGATGGATGCCGGATTCGGAGGACGGAGTGGGCCCGATAGGGCGCAACCCGCCACCCGTTAAGGCGTTCGGCCAGACCACATACCGACACCCAGGGTAGTTATCCGCGGTCAGGCCCTAACGATCTTCTCCGTGAACTCTGTGCCCTCTGTGGTTCAAAAGGCCTTTCTGAACACGGGTGCCGGGAAGGTCAGGCGCGGAGCGTGCGCAGTACGGACTCGAGCTCGGAGATGGTGTCCTGGATGATCTGCTGGGCCTGCTGGCGATCGCCCTTCGCCTCATCACCGGAGAGCTTCTGGCGGGCCCCATTGATCGTGTAGCCCTCCTCGTACAGCAGAGCCCGGATCTGGCGGATCAGGATCACGTCCTGGCGCTGATAGTAGCGGCGGTTCCCGCGGCGCTTCACCGGCGCCAGCATCGGGAATTCCTGCTCCCAGTAGCGCAGCACGTGCGGCTTGACCTGGCACAGCTCCGCCACCTCGCCGATCGTGAAGTAGCGCTTGCCCGGAATCGCGGGCAGTTCCTGGTGGTTACTCGCCTCCAGCATAGCTCTCTACCCGCTCGCGCAGTTTTTGCCCCGGGCGGAAGGTAACCACACGTCGCGCGGATACCGGGATCTCCTCGCCCGTCTTCGGATTGCGTCCCGGACGCTGGTTCTTGTCGCGCAGGATGAAGTTGCCGAAGCCCGAGAGTTTTACGCCCTCGCCTGCTTCCAGCGACTGGCGCATTTCCTCGAAGAACATCTCGACGAATTCCTTGGCCTCCCGCTTGTTGAGACCCAGTTCCTCGTTTAGCACGGCGGCAAGATCCGCCTTGGTAACAGCTGCCATCGCCTTATTGTCTCAGGGTTGCGTTGAACCGGGCCTGGAGATGCTGCATCACCGCGTCGGTGACGCCAGCCACATCCTGTTCGCCTAGGGTGCGATCAAAAGCCCGTAAAATCAAGCCCAAAGCCAGGCTCTTCTCGTCCGGATTCAAGCCCTTGCCCTGGTACAGATCAAACAGGCGGACATCCTGCACCAGCTCCAGGTCCAGCTCCCGGATGGCCGCCAGCACGTCGCCGGCGGCGACCGATTCGCCGACCACCACCGCCAGATCGCGCCGGATCGACGGATAGGGCGACAGCGGGCTGAACTGGGCCACCGGCGCGCGGGCCACGGCGACCGCGTCCAGGTCGAACAGGTAGACGGGCTCCACGTCGAATCGCTCGCACAGGGAGGGGTGCAACCGCCCGACCCAGCCAATCGCCTGGCCATCCACCAGGACGCGCGCTGACTGACCATCATGCAGCGCCGGGTGCCGTTCCATACGGAAGCCCAGCTCCCCGGAGAGCCGCTCGCAGAGGGTCTCCACTACCCCCTTCGCGTCAAAGAAATCCATCTTTCTCGGTGTCCCTTCCCAGTGCTCCGGTGCCGCCCGGCCACCGAGCAGACCGGCCAGGCGTGCCTCCTGGCGCAAGCCCGAGGCATCCGGCACAAACCGCAGACCATGCTCGAACAGCCGCAGATCCGGTTGCTGGCGGGCCTGGTTGTACGCCGCGGTGGTTACCAGTCCCGGCCACAGCCCGGAGCGCATCACTGCCAGGTCGGACGAGATGGGATTGGCCAGGGCCAGGGGTTCGACGTCCGGATAGAACGCCCGGGCCGTGTCCGCCGCAACAAAGCTGAAGCTGATGATCTCGTGAAACCCGCGGCGCGCGAGCCCGTCGCGCAGTGACCGCAGGGCATTGTCCGGGGTCACCGGCGCCACGGGCGTCGGCAGGGTCTGCGGCAGGGCATCGTAGCCGTGCACCCGCGCCAGCTCCTCGATCAGGTCCTCCTCGCGTTCCAGATCGAACCGCGCGCGCGGCGCCCGCACCGACCAGCCATTACCGGCCGCCTCGACCTCGCAGTCCAGCGCCCGCAGGATGCGTTCGATCTCGGCGGTATCGAGTGTGACCCCCAGCAGGCGCTGGACCCGCTCCGGGCGCAGGGTGATCGCGTTCTCCCGGTGCGGAGCCGGCGTCTCGCCGGCCTGCTCGACCGGGCCGCACTGCCCACCGCAGATCGCCAGCAGTAGCTCCGTGGCGCGCTCCATGGCCCGCGGCACCAGGGTGGGATCGACCCCGCGCTCGAAGCGGTGCGAGGCATCGGTGTGCAAACCGTGGGCCCGGGCGCGGCCGGCCAGGGCACGCGGGGTAAAATGAGCGCACTCGAGGATTACCCGCGTGGTGCTGTCGTCGACCGCACTCGCGGCCCCGCCCATCACCCCGGCCAGGGCCAGCGGCCCATCCTCTCCAGCAATCACCACGTCTCTGGGCGACAGCTTCGCCGTCTGCTCGCCTCCCAGCAGGATCAGGGATTCGCCCTCTTCCCCGCGGCGCACGATGATCCGTTCGCCGGCGCGCCCGGCATCAAAGGCATGCAGGGGCTGGCCCAGTTCCAGCATGACGTAGTTGGTCACATCCACGATGGCGCTTAGCGGACGCACCCCGGCACGCCGCAGGCGTTCCGCCATCCAGACCGGCGTGGCGGCCTTCGCGTCCAGCCCCTCCAGCACCCGCGCCGCATACAGCGGGCAGGCCTCCGCATCGCGGACCTCGATGGCCACACGGGCTTCGCTGGCCACCTGCACGCCCGGCATATCCGGGGCCCGCAGCGGGCGATCCAGCAAGGCCGAGCATTCGCGGGCAATGCCCCGCATCCCCAGGCAATCCGCCCGATTCGGGGTCAGGTCCACCTCGAGGATGGTGTCGTCCAGCCCCAGGGCCTCGCGCAGGTCCCGGCCGGCCTCCAGATCCGATGGCAGCACCATCAGCCCCGCCGCATCTTCGGACAGGCCCAGCTCGCGCGCCGAGCAGAGCATGCCTTCGGAGGCGACCCCGCGCAGCTTCGAGCGCTTGATCCGGAAGTCGCCGGGCAGGACCGCGCCGACCACGGCCACCGGCGCCCGCATCCCCTCGTGGACATTGGGCGCCCCGCAAACGATGGTCAGCGGCTCCGCCGCGCCGGCCGCGACCCGGCACACGCGCAGGCGATCGGCATCCGGATGCGGCTCCACCGAAAGGACATGACCCACCCGCACGCCGCTGAAATCCGGGGCCGCCGGTTCCTGGGCGTCCAGCTCCAGCCCCGCCATGGTCAGGCGATGCCCCAGCGCCTCCGGGGTTTCGTCGATCTGCAGCCATTCCTGCAGCCACTGCACACTGATACGCATTAGCCTGTCTGCCCGAATTGCCCGATGAAGCGGATATCGTTGTCGAAGAACAGCCGGAGATCGTTCACGCCGTGGCGCAACATCGCCATGCGCTCCACCCCCAGCCCGAAGGCAAAGCCCGTGTACTGCTCGGAATCGATTCCGACGTGCCCCAGCACGTTCGGATGCACCATCCCGCAGCCCATCACCTCCAGCCAGCCGGTATGGCTGCACACCCGACACCCCTCCCCACCGCAGTGCACGCACTGGATGTCCACCTCCGCCGAGGGTTCGGTGAACGGGAAGTAGGAGGGCCGAAACCGGGTGGCCAGATCATCACGGTCGAAAAAGGCCTGCAGGAACGCGCTCAGTACACCGCGCAGATCCGCGAAGGTGATATCGGTATCCACGCACAGCCCTTCCACCTGATGGAACATCGGGCTGTGGGTCAGATCGGAATCACAGCGATACACCCTCCCGGGCGCGATCACCCGCAGCGGCGGCTTCTGCTCCTCCATGGTCCGGATCTGCACCGGCGAGGTATGCGTACGCAACACCCGATGGGCGTCGAAGTAGAACGTGTCGTGCATGGCCCGCGCCGGGTGATGCTCGGGGATATTCAGGGCCTCGAAGTTGTGGAAGTCGTCCTCCACCTCCGGTCCCTCGGCCACGCGAAATCCGAGACCGGCAAAGAAGGTCTCGATTCGTTCAAGCGTCTGCGTGATCGGGTGCAGGGCACCCGGCCCCGGCCGGCGCCCCGGCAGCGTCACGTCCACCCGCTCGCTGGCCAGCTGATCCGCCAGGGCCGCCTGCGCCAGCGCTTCCTTGCGCGCCTCGATCAGACCGGCGACCTCGGCCTTGGCTTCGTTCACCTTCTGGCCCGCGGCGGGGCGTTCCTCCGCCGTCAGCTTGCCGAGTTCCTTCAACTGGGCGGTAATCGACCCCTTCTTGCCCAGGTACTGCACCCGGACCTCATCCAGCGCCTTCAGGTCGGTGGCCGCCTCGATGCGGTCGCGCGCCTCGGCGACGAGCTGTTGCAGTTGCTCCACGTGCGTTCCCCGAAAATGATGGGCGACGGCTTACCCGCCGTCCCGGTGTTCCCTGTTCCCGAAACAAAAAAGGGAGGGCGTCGACCCTCCCCTTTCCGGGACCCGCCAGGCAGTGCCCGGCGGGTAATCCTGCAGGATCCTGCTCAGGCCGGCAGTGCGGCCTTGGCCTTTTCGGCGATCTTGCCGAAGGCGGTCAGGTCGTGCACGGCCAGATCGGCCAGGCTCTTGCGGTCGATCTCGATCTCGGCCTTCTTCAGACCCGCCATCAGGCGGCTGTAGGAGAGATCGAACTGACGGGCCGCCGCATTGATGCGGACGATCCACAGCGACCGGAACTGGCGCTTCTTCTGGCGACGGTCACGGTAGGCGTACTGGCCGGCCTTGATGACGGCCTGGTTGGCAACGCGGAAGACGTTCTTCCGGGCGCCGTAGTAGCCCTTGGCCTGCTTCAGGACCTTCTTGTGACGGGCGTGAGCGGTTACACCGCGCTTGACTCGTGGCATGTCTCGATTCCTCGGTCAGTTCAACGGTACGGCAGCAGCTTGCGCACGGCCGGGGCATCCGACTCGTGCACCATCGCCGGACTGCGCAGGTGACGCTTACGCTTGGTAGGCTTCTTGGTCAGGATGTGGCTGCGGTGCGACTGGAACCGCTTGAACTTCCCCGACCCGGTACGGGTGAAGCGCTTGGCCGCACCCCGATTGGTCTTGATCTTCGGCATTACTCTCTCCGGCATTTGGGGCCGTACCCGATTCGGGCCGGCCGTTTGTGAAAAGGCGATACGGGTATGCGGAGACCCGACCGCCCTTGTTGTCTGACCGGCCTACTTCTTCTTGCCGGTCAGCACCATGATCATCTGGCGCCCTTCCATCTTCGGGCGCTGTTCCACGACCGCAATATCGGCCATGTCCTGCTCGATCTTGTCGAGCAGCTCGCCACCGAGTTCCTGGTGGCGCATCTCGCGCCCGCGAAAGCGGATGGTGACCTTACCCTTGTCGCCGGCCTCGATGAACCGGCGCAGGTTGCGAAGCTTGACGTTGTAGTCGCCCTCGTCCGTACCCGGACGAAACTTCACTTCCTTGATCTGGATCTGCTTCTGCTTCTTCTTGGCTTCCTGCGCCTTCTTCGCCTGCTCGAACTTGTACTTGCCGTAGTCCATGATCCGGGCCACGGGCGGCTCGGCATTCGGCGAGATTTCGACCAGGTCCAGACCGCTTTCCGCGGCCATTTCCAGGGCCTCTGCAGTACTGCAGACGCCGCGATTCTCGCCCTCGGCGTCGATCAGTCGGATTTGCGGGCTGGTGATCTGATCGTTCAGGCGGACCGTTTTCGCTGCGCTAATAGCCTTCTCTCCAGTTCAAGGTTCAGTGTTGGCGACTCGCGACCTCCTCCCGGAGGCGCTCGCCGAAGGCCTCGAGACTCATCACGCCGAGGTCTTCTCCGCTTCGCGTGCGTACCGCGACCTGCCCGTTTTCCATTTCCTTGTCTCCAAGGACCAGCAGATACGGCACGCGCTTGAGCGTGTGCTCGCGAATCTTAAAGCCGATCTTCTCGTTTCTCAAGTCGGACTCGACCCGGAAACCCTTGTCCCGCAGCGTCTTGGTGACCTCGCGGGCGTAGTCGTCCTGGCGCTCGGTAATGGTCAGCACCTCGGCCTGCACCGGCGCCAGCCAGGTCGGGAAGTGCCCGGCGTAGTGCTCGATCAGCACGCCGAAGAAGCGCTCCACCGACCCCAGCAGCGCGCGGTGGATCATGATCGGGCGACGGCGCTCGTTGTCCTCGGCCACGTACTCCATGTCGAAGCGCTCGGGCAGGTTGAAGTCCAGCTGTACCGTGGAGCACTGCCATTCGCGGCCGATCGCGTCGTGGATCTTGATGTCGATCTTCGGTCCGTAGAACGCACCGCCGCCCTCGTCCACCGAATACTTCAGCCCCTTCTTCTCGATCGCCGAGCGCAGCGAAGCGGTCGCGTGCTCCCAGATCGCGTCGGAGCCGACCGCGTCCTCGGGCTTGGTCGAGAGGTTCACGTCGAACTTCTCGAAGCCGAAGGTCTGCAGGACCTCCAGCGTCAGGTCGATCACCGCCATCACCTCGGCCTCGATCTGGTCCTCGCGGCAGAAGATATGGGCGTCGTCCTGGGTGAAACCGCGCACACGCATCAGCCCGTGCAGCGCACCGGACATCTCGCGGCGGTACACCGTGCCCATCTCCGCCCAGCGCAGCGGCAGGTCGCGGTAGGAGTGCAGCCGGTCCTTGTACATCAGCACATGGAACGGGCAGTTCATCGGCTTGAGCTGGAAGGCCTGATGCTCGTCCTCCATCGGCTCGTACATGGACTCAGCGTAGAAGTCCGCGTGGCCGGAGGTCTTCCACAGCTCCAGGTTCGCGATGTGCGGCGACACGACGAAGTCGTAACCCGCCTTCTCGTGCATGTCGTACCAGTACTTCTCGATCTCGCGGCGAATGCGCGCGCCCTTCGGGTGCCAGAACACCAGGCCGCCGCCGGCCTCGTCCTGGATCGAGAACAGATCCAGCTCCTGGCCGATCTTGCGGTGGTCGCGGCGCTCGGCCTCTTTCAGGCGTTCCAGGTATTCCTTCAGCTGGTCCTTGTTCGGCCAGGCGGTGCCGTAGATGCGCTGCAGCATCTCGTTGTCAGAGTCGCCGCGCCAGTAGGCGCCGGCCACCTTGGTCAGCTTGAAGGCCTTCAGCTTGCCGGTGGACGGGATATGCGGGCCGCGGCAGAGGTCGACGAAGTCGCCCTGCTTGTACAGCGAGATGTTCTCGCCCTGCGGGATGCTGGCAATGATTTCGGCCTTGTACTCCTCGCCCATGTCGCGGAAGTACTTCACCGCCTCGTCGCGATCCATCAGCGAGCGCTCCACCGGCAGGTCCTGTTTGGCCAGCTCTTTCATCCGCTTCTCGATCTTCTCCAGATCCTCCGGCGTGAAGCCGCGGTCATAGGCAAAGTCGTAGTAGAAGCCGTTCTCGATGGTCGGGCCGATGGTGACCTGGGCCTCGGGAAAGAGCTGCTTGACCGCCTGCGCCATCAGGTGCGCGGTCGAATGCCGGATGATCTCCACCCCCTCCGGGTCGCGGTCGGTCACGATCGCGAGTTCGGCGTCATCGTCGATCTCGTGGCGGGCATCGACCAGCTGGCCATTCACCTTGCCGGCCAGGGTCGCCTTGGCGAGGCCCGGACCGATGTCCTTGGCCACATCCAGCACGGTGACCGGATGATCGAACTCGCGGCGGCTGCCGTCGGGGAGGGTTACTGCGGGCATTGCGAGGCTCCTTCGCCGACCCATACGCGGGGTCGAACGTCGCGTGTATAAAGATTAGAATTGCCGGAAACGACAACGGCGCGAAGCGTATCACACGCCCCGCGCCGTCGGCAGGTTTCCCGGCCAGCTGCCGGGACTCCCGGAGGTCGACTTACATATTGCCTTCGATAAACAGGTAGGTCCGGTTCACGTTCGGGCGGTGCCAGTCATCGTAATGACGCAGATGCTTGAACTCTTCCAGATCCGCGAGTCGGTCCACCACCTCGCTCAGGGATTCCCAGTCTTCGATCCCCGCGCGCACTTCGCGCACCAGCAACTCAAGGTAATCACCGGTATCCTGGCGCGCCTCGGCCATATCCGTCGCGCGGCCATGACCCGGCACCACAATCTCCGGGTCAATGGACTCCAGGTGCCGGAAGGCCTCCAGCTTTTCCACCGGGTTGCTGAACGGATGAATCCCCAGCATGCGCTCGGTATAGACGATATCGCCGGTAAAGACGACGTCCTCGCCCGGCAGATGGACCATGATGTCACCCGGGAAATGGGCATCCCCGGCATAGATCAGCTCGAAGTCCACGCCGCCCACGCTCAGGGTGTACTCATCGGCATCCACGGGGTTCGGTGCCGGAACCGGCTCGGTGCCCTCCATCGCCTCCTCACCCACGGAGTTGGCCAGCGAGGCGATTTGCCCCTCGCCCCGTTCGGCCTGGGTACTCGCGGTCCGCTGGAGTGCCACCAGTTCCGCGCCCTGCTCGTGGAAGTACCCGTTCCCCAGCCAGCGATGGTCCTGCGAGCCTACGGAGATCACGTGCGTGATCGGCTTGTCGGTCACGCCGGCAATCGCCTTTTCCATGCGCTGGGCTACCTTGTAGCTCGGGCCCGAATCGATCAGCACCACGCCCTCGTCCGTGACCACAAAACCGGTGTTGTTGGTGAACCCCAGATTGACCGGCGTGCGGTTCTCGAGCGAGCCATAGAAGTAGTAGACCCGGTCGGTCAGCTGGATCGGCTCCAGCACCTTTTCGATCGGTCGATCCAGCGGCTCGTCCTCCGCCTGCACCGCCATGCCGAGCCCCAGCAGACCCAGCGCGAGAAGTGCCGCCTGACCCTGGCGCAGAAGAATATTCAATGTCATGTAATTAACTCTCCTTGGGCCTGGCAGTGCACTCGGCGGACAGGCAAATCGATCCCGAAAGCCTTGAGACTGCAATCCCGCGCCTCTCGTTCCAAAGTCACAGCTTACCGCGCATCCGCACTACATGCGCACATGCAGATACGGTACCCGAATCAGCCCCTGCCGGCGTGCCGGCGCCGGGAGCGAACCGCGGTCACGCCCCAGCGCGCCAGGAGCGGAAACACACCCGTCGCGGCCAGGGACAGCAGCAGCACCGGCGACAGTAGCCCGTCCAGCCCCTGCAGCTGCCCCAGCTGCGTACCGGCATTGGCGAAAACGACCGTGGCCGGCAGCATCCCCACCAGCGACACCCAGAAATAGGTCCAGGTCCGGATCGGCAGGAGCCCCATCCCGGCATTCACCAGCAGGAACGGAAACACCGGAATCATCCGTAACGCGAAAAGATAGAACGCGCCCTCGCGGACGAAGCCTTCATTGATCCGCCCCAGCTGCCGGCCGTAACGCCGCTGCACCGCATCGCGCGCCAGCGCGCGGGCTGCCAGGAAGGTCAGCGTTGCGCCCAGCGTGGAGGCCAGTGACGACAGCAACGTCCCCCAGACCACCCCGAACAGGGCACCGCCCGCCAGGGTCATCACCACGATGCCCGGCACGGAAAACGCGGCGACCACCGCATACACCACAAAGAACAACACGGCCGTGGACAGGGGCCGTGCATCCCGCCACACCTCGATCTCCCCGCGTGCGGCCTTCAGGCTCTCGACGTCCAGCCCCGTCCCTACTCCAGCCAGCAGCCAGACGCCGACCAGAGCTGTCAGTGCGGCCAGCAGCCCCCAGTAGTAACGGTTCAAGCGCGGTTCCTCGCGTGCATCTCGGCGAAACCATGCGCGGCAAACCCGTACACTGCAAGGATGAGCACATCGCAACCGCATCCGTACGACGCACTGAAGCCCGGGGTCATCCTCGACGCGGTCGAGACCACCGGTCTGCGCTGCGACGGGCGCCTGCTGGCCCTGAACAGCTACGAGAACCGGGTCTACCAGGTCGGCATCGAGGACGCCACGCCGGTAATCGCCAAGTTCTACCGGCCCGGACGCTGGTCGCCGGATGCCATCCGCGAGGAACATGCCTTCAGCCAGGAACTCGCCGCGCGCGAGGTCCCGGTGGTTGCCCCGCTGGCGGACGACCGGGGCGAAACGCTGCAGGAACACGCGGGCTTCCTGTTCGCCGTCTACCCGCGCTGCGGTGGCCGCGCGCCGGATCTGGAGCAGCGCGAGACGCTGGTGCGCATTGGCCGCTTCATCACGCGTATCCACGAGGTCGGGCGCGCCGACCGTTTTCGCGAGCGTCCGGTACTGGATCCCGTGCCACGTGGCGAGGAAGCGCGCCAGGCCGTGCTCGCCTCCGGCTATCTGCCACTGGAACTGGAATCGGTCTACCGCGACCTCAGCGCCGACCTGCTCCAGCGCATCCAGCGCACACTCGACAGCATTGGCCCGGTCCAGCAGCTGCGCCTGCATGGCGACACCCATCCCGGCAACATCCTGTGGACCGACGACGGGCCGCACTTCGTGGATCTGGACGATGCCTGCACCGGTCCGGCGATGCAGGATCTGTGGATGTTCCTGTCCGGCGAGCCCCCGGAGATGGCGTGGCAGATGCAGGCCCTGCTGGAGGGCTACGAGACCTTCGTGCCGCTGGATCGGCGCGAGCTTGGGCTGATCGCCCCGCTGCGCACGCTGCGCATCCTGCGGCATGCCGCCTGGCTGGCCCGCCGCGCCGACGACCCGGCCTTCATCGACGGCTTCCCGGTCTTCTACACCCCGCGCTACTGGGAAGACCACATCCTCACCCTGCGCGAGCAGGCCGCCGCCCTCGACGAGCCCGCGCTCGAGCTGGGTTACTGAACCACCGGTCACGGCCTCACCGCAGATTCCGGATGAGCTCCAGAACCGAGTCGCGGGTGTCGTCCAGAGCCGTCAGCAGCGCCTCCTCCGCCTCGCGGGCCAATTCGTCGTCCCCGTGCAGGTGCCGCGCATGCTGCGCCCAGGTAGTGTGCAGATGGAGCCCATGCGCCGGCAGTGGATCCGGTAGGACGGAGGTCAGATCCCGTACGCTGGCCGCGCGGCCCCAGCCCCGTATCCAGGTTTCCGCATCGCCAATCCCGGCTGGCACATCGCTCTCGACCGGATGGAAATAACGCCGGTAAAGAACTACCTGCTGGAGTTCGTTGATCTCGCGCGTCAGTTCGAAGGACGCCTGGCGCCAGTTGCGGTGCAGTTCCGATGTCTCGTTGCGCCAGGTGTTGTAGCCGAGGGAGGAGATCGCGATCATCAGCGAGATCATGGCGACGCTGTGCCGGCGCAGTTGGGCCCGTATCCGGTGCCGCCGAGGAACCCGGAGGACATCAGCCCTCGGCACTCGACGCCCGACTCCGTCTACCAGATACCTGAACCAGCCCCTCAGCTTGCCGCCCATTGACGCTCGCCTCACTGAAACCGGGGAAACACTGATCAATGTTTCCCAAAGGCTTTCTGTTTCAGTAACTAGCGTCTTTCACCGGCCTTTCCCATGCCCGGGCGTCCGGGTCTGCGGTGCCGGCGTCCAGTCCCTCTCCCTCAGCCGGAAACACCTTCCGGCCGCGTCCCCACAATGGCGCCCAGGCCACGGTAGTGCTCCAGGAGCTGGCGGCCACTGGCGACCAGGTCATCGGTGACCTCCAGTTCGAAATCGCCAGCCACCCGACGGATCTGTTCGGCGCCCGTCGCCGGCGCCTCGAGCACACGCCACAGCAGGCGGGCACCGAGCGGATTCAGCTCGGCGAAGCGCACCCGCTCCTCGCCCGAGCGATAGGCCAGCAGATAGGTCGGGACCTCACCCGGCTGTTCCGGCTGGAACTCCGCCCCGATGCGATGCACCGGATACTCGTAGGCGAGCAGACGCGCGGTGGCGGAGAACACCGGGACCCCGGTCATCAGGTCGCCGGTGCGGTCGAGGTCCGCGGGGCAGACGTCTTCGGCGTAGACCAGCTCGGTCTCCACCCGCTCGTAATGGGCCAGTTCCGCCAGAAACGGCGGATCGCCGGGCTGCGCCGAACGCTCGTCCGCCAGGTAGCGCACGAACTCCGCCGCCAGTTGCGGGAAGTACGGCGTCTCGCTGCCATGATCACGGTAGAAATCGCGTACCAGCTGTTCCCATGCGGCGGCTTCCAGCAACCCGCGCAAGACCGGAAACCCCCTGGCCAGCAGGTTCGCCACGTTGTTGAAGAACAGCCGCCGGTAGATCTCCAGGCGCCGGCTCTCGATGCCTTCCGGCGCCGGGTAGCGTTCGGGGTCGCGCAGATGCCGCGCGAATGCCGCCTGGATCTGCTGGAAATCGGTCTCAGGCATGCAGGATACGCTCTTCCTGCCCTGCCCGCGCCTGGAGCTGCATATCGCGGATGCGGTTGGTCTCCGCCAGGAGCTCCTCCAGCGGCGGGAAATTGAAATCACGCTCGAGCAGCGTCGGCACCGGGCCGATGCGCGCGTAGGTCTCGCCCAGCAGATCCCAGACATCGCTGCAGATCGGCTGGCCATGGGTATCGACGCGCAGATCCGGCGCCTCGGCCTCGTGCCCCGCGATATGCAGATAGCGCACCCGCTCCAGGGGCATCGCGTCGAGAAACTCGGTCGGCGCGTAGCCGTGGTTGATGCTGTTGACGACCACGTTGTTCACGTCCAGCAGCAGGTCGCAGTCGGCCTCCTCCAGCACCGCGCGAACAAACGTGATCTCGTCGAGTTCGGCCCCCACCGGGGTGTAATACGAGACGTTCTCCAGGGCCATCCGGCGCCCGAGGATGTCCTGTACCTGACGTACGCGGTCGGCCACGTAGTGCACCGCCGCCTCGGTAAACGGGATCGGCATCAGGTCATACAGATGCCCCTGGCCATCGCCACAGGCCGAGAGATGCTCGCTGTAATCCTCGATCCCGTGAGTATCCAGGAAGGTCCGCAGGTCCTGCAGGAAGGTTCGGTCCAGCGGGCGCGGCCCGCCGATGTCGAGGGACAGCCCGTGGCAGACAAAGGGCTGGGCCTCGGTATATTCGCGAAAGATGCGCCCCAGGCGTCCGCCCAGGTGCATCCAGTTCTCCGGCGCCGCCTCGAAGAAGCCCAGGCGTTCCGTCGCCTCCGGGGCCTCGGCCAGCGGGCCCAGAAGGGCCCGCCGCAAACCGAGCCCGGCACCGCTGACGCGGGCCGGGTTGACGGGCCTGACGCTCCTAGCCGCCACAGGTCCCCTCGCCACAGGCCCCTTCGGAATCCTTGTCGTCGCCGGATCCGCCGCAGGTGCCTTCGCCACAGCTACCTTCGCTGTCCTTGGGTTCTCCGGCACCGCCGCAGGTACCTTCTCCGCAGGCCCCTTCGGCCAGCATCAGCGGCGACTGGCCACCCTGCTGATAGCCGTGGTTCAGGTCGGCCGATGCGAACACCGGGCTGGTGGCCATGGCCATACCGATCGCCGCGCTGCCGACGGCCCCGGCGAGGGTCTTGGTGGAAAACAGATCGTTCTTCATGATTTCACTCCTCGTCTTGCGATTATGGACCCTTGGCTTATAGATCCTTGGGTTATAGACCCTTGAGCTATAGAACCCGGCCCCGTTCAGTAATGGCTGCTCGCACAGCTCTTGGTGTTATCCCCTGCTCATCATCCTCCGACGGATGTAGTAGTCGATGCTGACATAGCGCCCCGCCCCCCAGAAGAACAGGACCAGCAGCATCACGAAAAAGGTCGCGGCCATCTCGATCCCGTTGTTGACGATGGCAAAGTTCCCGGTCTCGGTCAGCCAGTTATAGTTGCCGTGTTCCTGCAGGATGGACTTGGCCCGGTCCAGGCGCATCTGCGCCTGCTCGATCCCGGAACAGTTGAACAGACACATCATCGGGTCGGAGATGCGCTGCCAGCCGTGTTCGAGATGCACGGTGACCGCCGCCACGACCATCGTGATCATCAGCGGGATGGAGAACCAGCGCGTGGCCAGCCCAAGCAGCAGCGCGATCGCGCCCAGCACCTCGGCATAGGCCGACAACAACACCATCAGATACGGGAACGGCATGCCCAGGCCCCAGTCCGCGTTGCCGAACCACATCACCACGCTTTCCTTCGGCAGCAGCCCGTCCAGCTTGTTGGTCCCCGCCATCCAGAAGATGGGGGCGAGGTAAAGCCGCAACAGCAAGGGCGCCAGGAAATCCGCGCCGCGCGTCCAGTCAAGCCAGCCCTGTATCCGTACCATCAAGTTTCCCGTCGCGCCCATGATGCCCTTCTCCATTTCGTCTGCTACTGGATGAAAGCCTAGACCGACCGCGCCGCCAGTACGCGAGGTCAGGCGCCAGCGTTTATGTTCGAGCGTCCAGACTCCTCCTCTCGACCACAAAACCGCGGAAACCGGGGGCGTAAGGGTCTAAGGTGAATCCCAACCACAAGGGAAAAGGACGTTCGATGGATATCAGCCCCCACGAAGACGTGCTGTCGACGGTACTCGCGGCTTACAACCTGCGGGCTCGCATCGACACCAACCCGCGGCTGTGCGGGGAGTGGCAGCTCAGCACTGCGGGTTCGGGGAATGCCAGCTTTCACCTGGTCGGCGAAGGCGGCTGCTATCTGCACATGGAGGATATGGCCCCGGTCTGGATGGAGGCCGGCGATCTGCTGTTGCTGCCCCACGACGACTGGCAGCTGATGGCCAGCCGCGACACCGTGCCCGATCGGGACAACCACCTGACGCTGGTCGAGGGTGCGGATCCGCCGGACACCCCGGTCACGCAGCTCCTGTGCGGGCACTTCGGGTTCGATTCCGGCCGGCGCAACCCGATCCTGGCCGCTCTCCCCGACCACATCATCATCCGCCGTCGCGAATCGGGCGAACGCCTGGCGCATCTGGCGGATCTCATGAACATCGAACTCGCGGAGCGTTCCTCGGGCTACCGGCCGGTGCTGGATCGTCTGGCGGATACGCTGTTCGTGATGGCCGTGCGCCATCACATCTGCACCCAGCGCGAGCACTCGGAGGGATCCCTGATCGCGGCCCTGGCGGATGACCGCATCCGCCGCGCGCTGGATGCCCTGCACGCCCGGCCCGAGGCGAGCTGGACCCTGGAAGGCCTCGCCAGCGAGGCGGCCATGTCGCGCAGCAGCTTCGCCGAACGGTTTCACACCCTGGTCGGGCAGACCCCCATCGACTATCTGACGCAGTGGCGAATGGTCCTGGCCGAGCGGCTGCTGCGCGATGGCCGCGAGTCGGTCGCCAGCGTGATGGACGCGGTGGGCTATACCTCGGAGGCGGCCTTTCGCAAGGCTTTCAAGCGGGTACACGGGTTCGGGCCGGGACGCCTCCGGCAACTGCTGCGCCGTCTGGGCTCCGGCCCGGCCTGAAGGCAGCCGTCAGAAGGTATTCGCGACGCTGGCCACGCCCGGTGCCCGCGAGCGGACCAGGCGTTCGACGACATTCTTGAGATCCAGCGTGGAACGCGGGCAGCCGACACAGGCTCCCTTCAACCGGACCCGCACGGTGCGCCCATCGAGTTCGACGAACTCGATATCGCCCCCGTCCTGCATCAGGATGCGCCGAGCCTCCTCGATGGCGGCGCGCACGGCGTCCTCGTCGATCGGACCGTCGGCGGGCACGTCCGCCGCCTCGCGTTGCGCATGGGTCTGGGCACGGTCCAGACGCAGCGCGAGTTCCGGGTCCAGCTCCTCGATCGCGTCGAGTTCCTCTTCACTGTAGACGTGATCGGGCTCGTCGCTCAGCAGATGCGAGACGTCCACCATCACCTGCGCATTGTCGGGTCCAGCCATGCTCGGGCCTCCGGGTACTCGGCTTTTGGCCAGTATAGCAACGCCCCGCTCCAGCCCAGCGCGAAGCCGCACCCGCCAGCCGGGATCCGCTTCCTCGCGCCCCGGAGGCCAGCGCAGGCGCATGCGCAAGCGGCGCAGGTCCTCGGGGTGCAACCGGCCCGCGTGCAGCCAGAGACGCCGGACCCGACCGGTCTCCGGGAGCCGGACCACCAGGATCACCATCCCGCGCAGCACCCGGGTATCGGGCAGGATCTCCACCCAGTCCACCCGCTCCTGGCGCAGTCCTTCGGCCGTGGCCAGCCACGTCGCGCCATCGGGCGTCTGGCCCAGCCAGTCCCAGGGCGGCGGCCGTGTCCGTCCTTGCCATACCCACCCGGCAACCGCCAGCCCGAACACGGGCATCAATGTCCACAACGGACTGTATGCGAGCACGTACCCCACGACCGCCAGCAGCAGAAGGATCTGGCCCGCGAGCGCGAGCCGGGGAAGAACCAGGTCAGGCCGAAGGTGCAGCCGCAGCGGCGGCGCGGATCGCCGGGACAAGCCGGGCTATCCCGTCGTCCACCGTGGTCTGGCGACCCATGACCACGTCCAGCAGCACATTGTCGGGGTAGTCGAGCAGGCGCTCGAAGGCATCGCGACCCTCCTGGTCCAGTTGCGCATATCCCTGCGCGAGAAACTGCCCGAGCAGCCAGTCGTTCTCCAGCATCCCGCGGCGGCAGCGCCAGCGAGTACGGCTGTCGGGTTCCATCACCAAAACGCCCGTCCAGCCCCCCCGTAGGAGCCTGCTTGCAGGCGAAGCCCCTGCCCGCGTCTGGCTTTGGCAGGGGCATTCGCCTGCAAGCAGGCTCCCACGGGGGCTAAACCACATTTGGGCATCCATCCACTCACAGCGACTTTCTCAGCATGGTGCGGCGGATGTCGCTGATGGCCCGGCTCGGGTTCAGGCCCTTCGGGCAGACCTGCGTGCAGTTCATGATCGTGTGGCAGCGGTAGAGTTTCCAGGCATCGTCCAGCTCGGCCAGGCGGTGATCGGTGGCCTCGTCGCGGCTGTCCTGGATAAAACGCGCGGCCTGCAGCAATGCGGCCGGGCCGAGGAACTTGTCCGGATTCCACCAGTACGACGGACAGGCGGCGGAACAGCAGCCGCACAGGATGCATTCGTACAGACCATCCAGCTGGTCACGATCCTCCGGGCTCTGCTTGCGCTCGACCTCGGGCTCCGGGCTCTCGTTGACCAGCCAGGGCTCGGCCTTGCGGTACTGGTCCCAGAAGTTGCCCATGTCCACGATCAGGTCGCGGATCACCGGCATCCCCGGGAACGGGCGCAGCGTGACCGGCGCCTCCAGATCCGCCAGCGGCGTGATGCAAGCCAGACCGTTCATTCCGTTGATGTTCATGCCGTCGGAGCCGCAGACCCCGTGCTGACAGGAGCGGCGAAAGCCCAGGGAATCGTCCTGCTCCTTCAGCAACAGCAGCGCATCCAGCAGCATCATCCCCGGCTCGACCTGGTCGTCGGGCAGGGTGAAGCGCTGCATCTTCGGCAGCGTATCCGTCTCAGGATTGAAGCGGTAGATCGAGAATTCCATCCGTACCTTCCTTCAGCGCCTGCTGATGCGGTTCGCGGCGCGAACCGCATCCCGCAGAGCGTTGCATTCCCGACAGGCCATCAGTACACGCGCTCCTTCGGCGGGAACGAGGCCACGGTGTTCGGCTGGGTGCGCACCGGCTTGTAGTCGAGGCTGTCGTCCGCCAGCGAGTACAGGCTGTGCTTGAGCCAGTGCTGGTCGTCGCGCTCGGGGAAGTCGATGCGCGAATGTGCCCCGCGGCTCTCCTCGCGCCCCAGCGCGGAGCGGATGGTCGCGATCGCGCAGTCCATCAGGTTCTCCAGCTCCATCGCCTCCACCCGTGCGGTGTTGAAGGTGGCGGAGTGGTCCGCGATCACTGCATGGTTCAGGCGCTCGCGCAGCGCGCGGACCTTCTCCACCCCCTCGCGCATCACCTGGTCGCTGCGGAATACCGAGCAGTGGTCCTCCATCACCTTGCGCAGTTCGCGCTTGAGCGGTTCGACCTGCTCGGCGGAGCCGTCGCCCGGGTCCTTGCGATCCCAGCGCGTCAGTCGCGCCATCGCCTGTTCCACGGCCGTCTCGTCCAGCGGGCGGTGGTAGCGGTTCTCGGCCAGGTACTCGAGGATGTGGTTCGCCGCTGCGCGCCCGAACACCAGGATATCCAGCAGCGAGTTACCGCCCAGGCGGTTGGCGCCATGCACCGAGACACAGGCGGCCTCCCCGGCCGCGTACAGCCCCGGCACCGGGTCCTCCGGGGTGTCCTTGACCGGCGCCACCACCTGGCCGAAGCGGTTGGTCGGGATCCCGCCCATGCTGTAGTGACAGGTCGGAAAGATCGGGATCGGCGCCTCGATCGGATCCACCCCGAGGAAGGTGATGCTCGTCTCGCGGATGCCCGGCAGACGCTGCATGATCGTGTCCGCGCCCAGATGGCGCAGATCCAGCAGCACATGGTCCGCGTTGCGCCCGCAGCCGCGGCCCTCGCGCACCTCGGTGGCGATGGAGCGGCTGACCACGTCGCGCGAGGCCAGGTCCTTGGCCCGCGGGGCGTAGCGCTCCATGAAGCGCTCGCCCTCGGAGTTGATCAGGAACCCGCCCTCGCCGCGCGCGCCCTCGGTAATCAGCATGCCGCGCCCGGCGATCCCGGTCGGGTGGAACTGCACGAACTCCATGTCCTCCAGCGGCACCCCGGCGCGCAGGGCCATCGCCATACCGTCGCCGGTATTGATCAGGGCGTTGGTGGTGGTGCGGAACAACTGCCCCGCCCCGCCGGTGGCGATCAGCGTGGTCTTCGCCTCGATCACGATCGGCTCGCCGGTCAGGATCTCGAAGGCCAGCACCCCGAGCACGAAGCCCTGCTCGTCGCGCAGCAGGTCCACCGCGAAGTACTCGTCGAAAAAGTGCGTACGCGCGCGCAGGTTCTGCTGGTACAGCGAGTGCAGAATGGCGTGCCCGGTGCGGTCAGCCGCCGCACAGGTGCGCGCCGCCTGGTCCTGGCCGAAGTTCTGGCTCTGCCCGCCGAATGCGCGCTGGTAGATATTGCCGTTGTCCAGGCGCGAGAACGGCACGCCGAAGTGGTCCAGCTCGTAGACCACCTTGGGCGCGGCGCGGCACATGTATTCGATTGCGTCCTGATCGCCCAGGTAGTCCGACCCCTTCACGGTGTCGAACATGTGCCAGTGCCAGGAGTCCGGCAGCACGTTGGCCAGCGCGGCGTTCACCCCGCCCTGCGCGGCCACCGTGTGCGAGCGCGTGGGAAACACCTTGGAGACCACCGCGACCTGGGCATCGCCGTTGGACAGCTGCAGCGCGGCGCGCAGGCCCGCGCCGCCGGCGCCGATGATCAGGGCGTCGAATTTGCGCCGTGCCACGTTCATGCCAGTCCCTTCATGCAAGCCCCGCTCGAATCAGAATGAATAACGCCCACAGGCCCGTCAGGAGCAACCCGCCGCCACCGAGCACGAACACCACAAGCCGTGCACCGGGGGCGTGCACGTAGTCCATCGCCACGTCGCGCAGGCCGATCCACGCATGCAGCCAGAGCAGCAACACGAACACGGCTGTCAGCAGCCCCACCACCGGGTGTCCCATCACCGCCAGCCAGGCCGCATGGTCCGCCGGCGCGGCCAGCACGAAGAACCCCAGGGCGAGAATTACGTACACGCCCACATAGACCGCCGTGATGCGCTGCAGCAGCCAGGCGCGCTGTCCGCTCAACAACTTCACAGCACCAGCCCCAGCCAAACCAGCGCGGTGGCCAGAAGGCCGGCGTACAGCGCATCACGCGCCGTGCGCAGCGAGCCCTCGCGATCCTCCCCGATACCAAATTCCATCAGCAGGTAGCGAATGCCGGCGAACAGGTGATGCAGCAGCCACCACAGCCCGAGCGCCAGCGCCGCCAGGCCGAGCGGATGGTGGATGATCGCGATCACCTGTGCGAAGCCCGCGGGGCTGGCCAGGGAGCGGTCCAGCAGCCAAAGCAGCACGGGAATCGACAGAATCAGGAAGACGCCGGTAATCCGGTGCAGAATGGAGACCACGGCATTCAGCGGCAGTCGGATCTTGCGCAAATCCAGAAAGACGGGACGTCCCTGCCGAGTCATGCCACCCCCTTGAACAAAGATAAAGAATCCAGGGCTGACACCCTGTGAAAGGTTCGTCTACTATCGAGCCGCTTGGTTCAGCTTACCACCTCAATCCAGTGCAGCGCTGCCTTTCCGGGCGTCCCGGCCACCGATGGCGAATCGGTCCGGCGGCGCGCGGCGACGAGCACTGCCACAGGAGAATCCCGATGCGCGAAGACTGGAAACACCACTTGATCGACGCCGGCGCCGAGTTCGAGGAGGACGACCTCCTGCACTACGGCAACCCGGAGCGCGAGCGCCGTATGGCCGTCAACGGCGAGGTGATCTGCGACCTCTCCCACCGCGGTCTGCTGGAGGTGCGCGGCGATGACGCCACCGACTTCCTGCAGGGGCAGTTCGGCAATGACATCCATGCGGTGGACGCCCAGCACAGCCAGCTCTCCAGCTACTCCAGCCCCAAGGGGCGGGCCTATGCCGTGTTCCGCGTGCTGCGCACGACGGACGGCTACCTGCTCGAGATGCCGGCGGACCGGATCGAGCCGGTCGCCAAGCGCCTGCAGATGTTCGTGCTGCGCGCGAACGTGATCATCGAGCACGCCGGGGACTCCCGCATCCACTTCGGCTTTTCCGGACCGGATGCCGAGAAGGAGCTGACCAATGCTCTGGGCGTGTGTCCCGGCGCGCCGGACGAGGTGGTCGAGAAGAATGGCGTTACCGTCGTCCGGGTACCCGGACTGCACCCGCGCTTCGAACTGTTCGGCGAGATTGACGCCATGCGCCGCGCCTGGGACAGCCTGAACGTCCACGCGGCCCCGGTGGGCCCGCGTGACTGGGCACTGCTGGACATCCTTGCCGGCGTCCCCACGGTGGTGGAGGAAACCACCGAGATGTTCGTCCCGCAGATGCTGAACCTGCACGCCCTCGGCGCGATCAGTTTCGAGAAAGGCTGCTACCCGGGGCAGGAGGTGGTGGCGCGCATGCACTACCTGGGCAAGCTCAAGCGGCGCATGTTCCGCCTGGCCATCCATACCCAGACCCCGCCGCAACCCGGCTCACCGGTCTTTCGCGCGGACGGCAAGCCGGAGCAGTCGGATGGCGAGATCGTCGCGGCCGAACTCCACCCGGACGGGCTCTATTCCGCCCTTGCGGTCGTGCAGGTGGCCACCGCGGAAGGCGAGCTGCGCTGGGGTGCCCCGGATGGTGCAACGGCCGAGGTGGTCGATCTCCCCTACGCCGTCCCGGAAGGAGCCTGACGCATGCGCTTCCTGTTCTTCTTTTTCGTCCTCATCCTGCTGGCGCTGTGGGCGGCCTTCTTCAGCCGCCCCAACAACCCCACGCTGTCCAACTGGCTCTACGTGCTGGCCGGGGTGCTGGCCATCCTGTTCCTGATCGGCTACCTCCGGCTCGACGGGGTCATATGAACCCGCTCCGGGCCGGCCCCGCCGGCCCGGTAGCGCTCAGGACGCCAGGCGGGCCCGGGGATCGACCACCGGCTTGCCCAGGTGCGTCTCCAGTTCGCGGGCCCGCCTTGCGTGGCGCCCCGACAGGGCAAAGCCCGCGAGCCGTCCGTCGGCGTGAAACTCCAGGTGGCGCCCGTCTCCATCGGCGCTGATCTCCACCCATTCCCCGGTATCCACCGGCGGCGGGCAGACATTCAACGGCAGGCTCCCCGTCTTCACCTGCACGACCCCGGCATCCGGTCGGTAGACCGTCGCCTCGCCCGACAGGGTCCGGGCCAGCGCCGCGGCCTGGCCGCGCAGGGTCTCCACGTACGGACGCAGCCGGCCCTCGAACTCGCAGCCATCGCCCAGGGCGAAGATCGCCGGATCGGTGGTGCGCAACAGCGCATCCACCTCGATCCCGCGATCGCAGGACAGGCCCACGCGCTCCGCCAGCTCGCGCTGGGGCTCCAGGCCCAGCGCGGTGATCACCACCTCGGCCTCCAGTGTCGCTCCGTCATCCAGCACGAGGCGCCGTGTTGCATCCGTTACCGGTTCGATGCGCTCGACGGTGGCCTCGGTGTGCCACTGCACGCCATGATTCGCGAGTGCCTGCTGCAGGTCATCGCCCAGCGACCGGGGCAACAGCCCGGCCAGCGGCTGCGACGCACATTCGACGAGGTGCACGGGGTGGCCACCGGCCGCCAGGTCGTCCGCCAGTTCGCAGCCCACCAGACCTGCCCCGATGATGGCCACCCGGGTATGAGCAGGCGCGCCGCCACCGGCCTCCAGCGCCCCGCGCAGGGCCCGATAGTCCTCCAGCGTGTTCACGGCCAGGGGGGGCGCGGCGCCGCCCGGGAACGCCATCCTGCGCGGCCGGGCGCCAGTGGCCAGCACCAGCTGGCCGTACGGCACACCCCCGCGCGCTGTGATAAGGCGCTGCTGCGCACGGTGAATATCCAGCACCCGCACGAAGGGCATCAGGTCGATCCCGAGCCGCGCCGCCCGCGCCGATCCGGTCTCTTCGACCAGGTCCTCGATCGCGGTGCCACGCGCGAAGGCGTTGGAGATCCGCGGCTTGGTGTAGTAATCGCCCGAATCGGCCGTCAGCAGGCGGATGGTCCGCCGCGGATCCCGCTCGCGCAGGGCCTCGGCCAGGGCCCAGCCGGCCATACCGCCACCGACGATCACCACCGCATCCGGGTCGGCCATACCGCTCCCGGCACTCCAGGCCATCGCGGCGGCGCCCGCGTCCGCCGTTTCGGCGCGCGGTTCCAGCGCGGTGAAGTCGGCCTTGGTCACGTTGCAGTCGGGGCAGTACCAGTCGTCGGGGATATCCTCGAAGCGGGTCCCCGGCGCCAGGCCGGAATCCGGATCGCCCTTGGCCTCGTCGTAGATATAGCCGCAGACCTTGCAGATATAGCGCTTGAATGCGTCGGTTTCGGTACTCATCACGCGGCCTCCACGGCGTCGAGAATGGCCTGCAGTTTCGGGTCCAGTTCGGATCCGATGGCCTCCAGGTCGGGGTTGGCCCACGGCGCGAACACCTCCCGCGCGGAACGCGTGCTGATACGCAGGATGTCGCCATCACCGGACACATGGATACGCAACGGGATGTCGATGCCCGCAGGCTTGCAGGCCTCCCAGACACGCACCGCGTAGCTCGGGTGAAAGACCTCGAGGATCTGATCCGTCGGCACCTCGACCCCGATCTTCGCGGCATTGGCCTGACCATTGATATGCGAGACCAGCTTCAGGCCCTGGGCATCGATCGCCGCCTTCAGGGTGTCGACGGCCGCCTCGGGATCCATTCGGGTAGTGATTTCCAGCATGGCGATTCCTTGATTCGGCCCGGGGCCCGGGGGCCCCGACCGTGGGTGGTGGTTTCAGTGCGCGTGGATGCGCGCAAGCTCCTTGCGCAGGTGCTTGATGGCCGGTGTCACGATGGCCACAAAGTACGACTCGCGCAGCTTGCGCTGGGCCGCCGCATCCGCCTTGTATCCGCGCGCCCCGCAGTGCAGCAGGGCCGACTGCGACGCGCGCAGGGACAGCTCGGACCCGGTCAGGCGCATCTGCAGCACGTCCGCGAAGAACCGCTCGGATTCGTCGAACGGCGTCTCGGCCAGCGCATAACAGGCCGCGCGCCCGTCCTCCAGGGCCTCTTCCAGTTCGCCGACCTGGTCGTCGAGATAGCCGTTTACGTGCCCCAGGGTCTCGTTGGCCTCGCGCATCGTGCGCAGGCAGCCGTCGATGAGCCCCAGCCCCATGCCCATCTGCAGCAGCACGAAGCCCGGACGGATCCGGCGGATGTACTCGGGGAGCGAGTCGGCCAGCACGTGGGCATCGGGCACGAATACGCGGTCGAAGTGGCAACCGAAGGTGCGCGACCCCTCCAGGGCCGTGAACTCGGGGCAGGCCGTCAGGCTGAAGCCGGGGTCGGCGCAGTTGATCAGCGCCATCACCGGGCGCGGGTTCGCGTCGGTGGTCCGGAAGATCGCGCCGAAGTAGTGATCCTCGCCCAGGTTGGACACCCAGGGCAGCGACCCGGAGACCACATAGCCCCCGTCCACGCGTTCGGCGGAGAGTTTCAGGTCCTCGATGTTGGCGAACCATTTCATCGGGTTGGACAGCGCGGTGGCGCCCAGCGCCTCGGCATTGGCCAGCTTCGGCAGCGCCTCGCGCTTGAGTGTGTCCGAGCTGCTGTTCTCCACGTACCAGGCGCAGGCGTTCTGGCACCAGGCCACGAACCCGGTGGTCATGCATTCGGCCGAGATCACCTCGGTGGCGCGGATCGCGCTGGCAATGTCGGTGGTGCCACTGGCGTTCTGGCTGGCAAGATGGCGGTTGAAGGCGCCGAGGCGGCCAGCCTCGCGCAGAAAATCCTCGGGGTACAGGCCTTCGCGGTCGATACGGGCGGTCAGTGGCGCGAGGTCGCGTTCCACCAGCGCCTGCAGCGCGGCGTCGGCATCCGCCGGCCCTGCGGCCGGCGACACCCCCGTCACGTCTTGAGTGCGGGTTTCGAGCATTGGGTTTTACTCCCGTAAAGATCCAGTAACCGGTTCAGGCCAGCTCGACGCTGACGTTGACCGGGTTGCGCATGGTGTTGGCGACCGGCGACCAGAAGTCGGCATGCGCCACCAGGTCCTTGAGCTGCTCCTCGCTGGCATCGCCTTCCAGGTGCGCCTTCACGCGGATGTCGGAGAAACCGAGGTGCTTGTTGACGTCGGTGTCGCCCACGCCCCATACGGCGGTCACGTTGATATCCCCTTCCAGAGTGAGTTCGAGCTTGGTCAGCGTGATGCCGCGGTCGATCGCGTTGGCGTGCATGCCCACCGACAGGCAGGCGCCCAGGCTGGCGAGAACGGCCTCGGAGGGATTCGGCGCGGTGTCGTCACCGAGCAGGTGCGGCGGCTCGTCGATTACGTGGGCATCCAGATCGCGCACGTAGGTCAGGTTGCGGAACTTGCCCTCGCAGACCGTGGTGGCCTTCAGGGTCACGATGCTTTCGGGGTTGGCCTTGCCCTTGGCGGCCAGGCCGTTCAGGCCGTCCTGGTCGATCGGCTCCAGGCCGTTGACGGTCAGGGAGGTGGTGGCTTCGGCTACGGACATGGTGATACTCCTCGCAGTTGGGATTCGTGGTTCCCCGGCGTTCGACCGGGTCGCCCATCCCGGTGCAGAAGCCGTGCCAACATCGCGCACACCGCACCACAAGGCCGTTTTCGGGACGTCGCTCCGGAATCGCCCCGTCACCCGACGACCATTTCGTCCCCTTTGTCCACCCGGAATCGGCCGCTTTGTCCGGATTGTCCATTGCGCATGCCCCGCGCCGGATCGCCCCGGCTTGCCGGCGCACCCACCCTGCCTCCCGGTATTTCGCGTCAGCACGCCGTTTCGAACCCGCCAACGATGAAAATCCCGGGGATCAGGACGGGTTTGGCACGTCCCTTGTAAGGAACCTTCTGAACGCGCCGCCGAAGCGATCCGCCCGGCGGCTCATGAACGAAGGATCAAGAGGGAAACGCCATGGGCGCCGCCATCTCCATCGACTACATCACCCATCACTATCCCGGGCAGGAAGCCCCCACGCTGAAGGACATCCAGGTCAACGTCGCCCCCGGCGAGACCGTGGCCCTGATCGGCCAGAGTGGCTGCGGCAAGTCCACCCTGCTGCACATGCTCGCGGGGTTGCTGATGCCCAGCGACGGCTGCGTGCGCATCAACGGCCACCAGGTGATCAAGCCGAGTCCGCGCTGGAACATGATGTTCCAGAAGCCCTCGCTCTACCCCTGGATGACCGTGCGCAAGAACGCCTCGCTGGGCCTGATCTTCCAGGGCCGCAAGCGCGACATGCGCGAGCGCATCGACCAGCTGCTGGAGACCGTCGGCCTGACCGACAAGGCCGAGGTCAACGTGCAGTCGCTCTCCGGCGGCCAGCAACAGCGTGTCGCCCTGGCGCGCAGCCTGGCCACCGACCCCGAGCTGCTGCTGCTCGATGAACCCTTCTCGGCCCTGGACGCCTTCACCCGGGTCGCCCTGCAGGACGAGGTCACCCGCCTGGCCCGCGAGCGCGGCATCTCCGTGGTGTTCGTCACCCACGACATCGAGGAGGCCGTGGCCATGGCCGACCGCGTGCTGGTCATGGGCTCCAACCCCGGCACGATCACCGCCGAGCTGAGCATCGAACTCGACCACCCCCGCGACCGCAACAGCCAGGCCTTCGTCGACCGCAAGGCCGAACTGATGGGCTACTTCGGAGCCACTCGAAGCCCCAGCACCGCTCCGGAAGCCGCCGAGTCCGAGACCGCTTCGCCTGACACGGAAGACGAAAGCCAGGCGACCGAACCGACCACATCCGAATCCCGGGCACGCGTACGCGCTGCCTGATCCACCGCCGCCACTGCCCGACCCTGACCGAGGAACCACCGCCATGTGCAACTGCGACAATCACCACGACATCGACCGCGAGCTGGACAGCCTGCTGGATCGCAGCTTCTCCCGCCGCAACTTCCTGCGCACCGCCGCCGTCGGCGGCCTGGCCGGGACCGGGCTGGCCCTGCCCGGCTCGCTGTTCGGTGCCGAACCGGGCAGCCTGGAGGAACCCGAGGGCGTCGTCCGTGACTTCGACGGCGTCGTGCGCATCGGCTACATCCCGATCACCGATGCCGCCGCGCTGCTGGTCGCCCACTCCGAGGGCTATTTCGAGGACGAAGGCCTGGAGGTCGCCGACCCGACCCTGATTCGCGGCTGGTCGCCGCTGATCGAGTCCTTCGCCGCCAATCGTTTCAATCTGGTGCACCTGCTCAAGCCGATCCCCCTGTGGATGCGCTACCAGAACGACTTCCCGGTCAAGATCATGTCCTGGGCCCACACGAACGGCTCCGCCGTGGTCACCGGGCGCCACGTGGACGTGCAGTCGTTCTCCGACCTGGGCGGCAAGAGCGTGGCCGTCCCCTACTGGTACTCGATGCACAACGTGGTCATGCAGATGGCCCTGCGCGACGCCGGCCTGACTCCGGTGATCCGCGACCAGGGCTCGGCCCTGGAGGCGCACGAGGTCAACCTGATGATCATGCCGCCGCCGGACATGCCGCCGGCCCTGGCCGCGCGCTCCATCGATGCCTACATCGTCGCCGAGCCGTTCAACGCCGCCGGCGAATTGCTGGCCCGTGGCAACGTGCTGCGCTTCACCGGCGATATCTGGAAGAACCATCCCTGCTGCGTGGTGTGCATGAATGAACGCCTGACCGACCGCGAACCGGAGTGGACGCAGAAGGTGATGAACGCCGTGGTCCGCGCCCAGGGCACCATCCAGGAGGACAAAAAGAGCATCGCCACGATGCTCTCGCGTGACGGCAAGGGCTACCTGCCAATGCCCGCCAACGTGGTGGAACGCGCGATGACGAACTACCACGACGACAGCACCTACGCCGACAGCGGCGCGATCCGTCACCCCGAGTGGGAGAACGGCCGCATCGACTTCTCGCCCTGGCCGTACCCGTCCGCCACGAAAATGCTGGTGGGCGCGATGAACGAGACCCTGGTCGGTGGCGATACCACTTTCCTCGAAGGCCTGGACCCGGAGTTCGTGAAGGATGACCTGGTGAACTACGACTTCGTGCGCAAGGCGATGGAGACCCACACCGCGTGGCAGGATGCCCCGGGCGTGGACATGGATTCGCCGTTCGCGCGCGAGGAGGTGGTGGTCCTATGAACCGCGAAGCCACGCTCTCCGCCGACCCCACGACCGTAGAGCGGTTGATGCCGCTCCTGCGGTTCGCGGACCGCACACGCCGGGCGCTGCAATACCCATTGCTGGGGATCGCCGGCCTGTTCGCCCTGTGGTACTGGGGCGGCTGGGCCATCGCCAGCAACGAGGACACGATGGCCTTTGCCAGCTTCGCCCCCGGGCCGACGCTGGCGGCGTTCTGGGACCTTGTCGTCTCCGGCAACGTCTGGAAGCCGATCGAGTCCAGCCTGTACCGCGTGGGCTGGGGTCTGGCCTATGCGATCGCCATCGGCGTCCCGCTGGGGGTAATGATCGGCTACTTCCTGACCCTGAAGCAGGTCACCCATGTGCCGTTCCAGTTCCTGCGGATGATCTCGCCGCTGGCCTGGATGCCGATCGCGGTGCTGGCCTTCGCCACCTGGGACGCGGCCATCATCTTCCTGATCGCCATTGCCGCCGTCTGGCCCATCACCTATGCCACGGCCCACGGGGTACAGCGCATTGACCCGATGTGGCTGAAGGTGGGCAACAACCTGGGGGCCAACCCGTACCACACCCTGCGCTACATCGTGATGCCCGCGATCGCGCAGGATGTGTTTGCCGGGATCCGCCTGGCCGTGGGGGTCGCCTGGATCGTGCTGGTCCCGGCGGAATACCTCGGCGTCACCTCGGGTCTGGGCTACGCGATCAACGATGCCCGCGACACCCTGGAGTACGACAAACTGGCCGCCTTCGTGCTGGTCATCGGCATCATCGGCTACATGCTGGACGCCATCTGCGTGCGCCTGATCAAGCGCAGCAGCTACCACGCCGAGGGATAATCCCCGCCCGCAGGACCCCATAGGCCCGGCCACCCCGGCCGGGCCCTTCCCCCCATCGGGCAAGGCGCGTGCAAGCCAACGGTGCGCCGCCCCGCCCCGTCACGAGGCACCAGCACCAAAACGGACCGCGCCGCTACTGCGCCAGACCTGTACAAACCGCCTTGGGCGCACTGGCAGGGTTTCTGCATATCCCCACCCATGGCCTCGCAACACGCATCCGATTCGACCCCGCCCGACCTCGCCACGCGGGAGCAGGAGATCACCCTGCTGCTGGAGGTCGCCAAGCTCATGGGCCGCTCCGGCGACCCGGACGCCGCGATCTACCGCATCCTCGGGATGATGTCGCAGCTGCTGGGCCTCAACCGCGGCCGCGTCCTGCTGCCGGACCCGAACAGCGGACAGCTACGCATCCGCCACGCCTACGGCCTGACCGACGCCGAGCGCGACCGCGGCAGCTACAGCCTGGGCGAAGGCGTCACCGGGCGCGTGATGAAGACCGGCCAGATCGCCCTGATCCAGGACATCGACAACGAGCCCGAATATCTCGCGCGCGCCATCGACCGCTCCACCCTGCCGCAGGAGACCGTCGCCTATATCGCCGTCCCCATCGTGCAGGACGAACACGCCATCGGCGTCCTCGGAGTGCATCGCCTGCGCCGCCGCTCGCGCCAGTTCCAGGACGACCTGAACCTGTTGCGGGTGGTCGCCAGCATGATCGGCCAGGTCTTGCGCATTCACCAGCTGATCGCCGAACGCACCGCCGAACTGGTGTCCGAGAATCGCTACCTGAAGAGCGCCCTGGACACCCAGGGCGGGCAATACGGCATCCTCGGCGAGAGCCCGGCCCTGCGCCATGTCCTGAAGCAGGTCCACCGCATCGCGGACACCCAGGCCACCGTCCTCGTCACCGGGGCCTCCGGCACCGGGAAGGAAAAGATCGCGCGCATGATCCACCGGATCAGCCAGCGCAGCGCCAAGCCGTTCATCTCCATCAACTGCGCCGCGATCCCGGCCGACCTGCTGGAGTCCGAACTGTTCGGCCACGAAAAGGGCGCCTTCACCGGTGCCTCCAGCGCCAAGACCGGCAAGATCGCCCTGGCCGACGGCGGCACGCTGTTCCTGGACGAGATCGGCGACATGCCGGAGGCATTGCAATCGAAGATCCTGCGCGTGCTGCAGGAGCGCGTGGTCCAGCCGATCGGCGGTTCGCGCGATATCCCGGTGGACGTGCGCATCATCGCCGCGACCCACCAGAACCTGCAGGCCGCGGTGAATGCCGGGGAGTTCCGGCTCGACCTGTTCTACCGCCTGAACGTCATCCCGCTGCACATGCCGGCGTTGCGCGACCGCGCCAGCGACATCCGCCTGCTCACCCGTCATTTCCTCGACCGCTACACCCACCTGCACGGCTGGAACGTGGTCGTGGATGACGGCGTCCTGGAGCGCCTGGAGGCCTTCGACTGGCCGGGCAATATCCGGCAACTGGAGAACGTACTCGAGCGGGCCGTGCTGCTGTCCACCGACGGCCGCATCGGCACACCGCTGATTGACGAGATCCTCCACGAAGAGTCCCGCATCAGTCCGTTCGAGCGTGAACCCCTGGGCTCGCACGCCGAGCCCTCGTCGGCAGCGCCCCGCGAAGCCGCGCCGGCGCCCCCTTACGGCGCAGACTGCACCAGCGCGGTGCGCCCCTACCAGCGTGTGCACGCCTCCGAGGCAGAGCGCCTGGCGCGGGCGATCGAGCGGGCGCGCGGGAACAAGACCCGCGCCGCCCTGGAACTCGGGCTGACCCCGCGCCAGCTGCGCTACCGCCTGAAAAAGCTCGGAATCGAAACGACTTAGCGCCGCCCCCGGCGCCAAGGGACGATTCGTCCGCATTGCCCGAAATGACGTCAAAGTGTCGGCCGGCCGTGGCACTGTGGGGGCCCCGGTGCAACCGTTTCCACCCGTTGGCATGGCACCTGCAAAGACTCTCGACATGCGCGGCAACGATGCCCGCATCGATTCGAGCCACGAGGAGAGCCGACCATGCCGACCAAGAGTCTTCACGATCCCTTTGACGCCAATGCCGACCTGCGCCATGGCTCCAGCTGCCGCCACGGCCATACCGGCCCCGGGAGCTGCAGTTGCTTCGACACCGCGTCCCCGGACCTGGAAGAAAAACTGGAGCACCGCGCCACCCATGACCCCGTGCAGGCCGACGCCCACCAGACTGGCGAGGACCTGAGCGACGAGGGCATGATCGACCGCGCCGTGGAAAGCGCCATCGTCCGCGGCATGTTCGGCCACAACGAGATCAACCGTCGCCGCTTCCTGCAGATGCTGGGCGGCGGCACCTTGGCCGCGGCTCTGGGTTCCATACTGCCGCTCGACAAGGTGAAGGCCGCGATCAAGGACGGCGGGCCGCTGGAGAAGACCAAGCTGCGCGTCGGCTTCGTGCCGATCACCTGCGCCACCCCCATCATCATGGCCCACCCGATGGGCTTCTACGAGCGCCACGGCCTCGACGTGGACGTGATCAAGACCGCCGGCTGGGCCGTCGCCCGCGACATGTCGCTGTCGGGTGAATACGACGCCTCGCACATGCTCTCGCCGATGCCGCTGTCCATGACCCTGGGCTCGGGCTCCTCGCGCGAGCACTACATCATGCCGGCGGTCGAGAACATCAACGGCCAGGCCATCACCCTGCACAACAAGCACAAGGACAAGCGTGACCCGAAGGACTGGAAGGGCTTCACCTTCGCCGTGCCCTTCGAGTACTCCATGCACAACTTCCTGCTGCGCTACCTGGTCGCCGAACACGGGCTGGACCCGGATCGCGATATCAGCATCCGCGTCGTCCCGCCGCCGGAGATGGTGGCCAACCTGCGCGCCGAGAACGTCGACGGCTACCTGGCCCCCGACCCGTTCAACCAGCGCGCGGTCTGGGACGGCATCGGCTTCATTCACATGCTGACCAAGGATATCTGGGATGGGCACCCGTGCTGCGCCTTCGCCTGCTCCGCGGCCTGGGCCGACGAGCATCCCAACACCTTCGGGGCCCTGTTCCGCTCGCTGATCGAGGCCACGCAGTACAGCTCGGACATCAACAACCGCGCCGAGATCGCCGAGGCCATCTCCCCGCGCGCCTACCTCAACCAGCCGCAGTCGGTGGTCGAACAGGTGCTCACCGGTCGCTACGCCGACGGCCTGGGCAACGTGCAGAACGACCCGCACCGGATCGACTTCGACCCCTTCCCCTGGCACTCGATGGCGACCTGGATCCTCACCCAGATGAAGCGCTGGGGCTACGTGGATCGCGACTTCGACTACAACCGCCTGGCGGAAGACGTGTTCCTGGCCAGCGAATGTGCCGAGGTCATGACCGAGCTGGGCTACGAGGCCCCCAGCGACACGTACAAGAACTTCGAGATCATGGGCAAGGTGTTCGACTACACCGACCCGGAAGGCTATCTCGACAGCTTCGAAATCCGCAGGAGCTAAGCCATGTTGAGCAATCTCAACTTCCGGGCAACTGTCCTGTCGCTGGTAATGCTCGTGGTCTTCCTGGGTGTGTGGCAGCTCGCCACCGCCCCGGAGGTCCTCGCGCCCCAGCAGGGCGAGCTGAGCGAATACGAACAGCTGATGGGAGGTGGCACGGACCGCAGTTCCAGCAGCGGCATCCCCGCCCCGACGCAGGTGTTCAGCCACGCCTTCAATGAACTGAGCAACCCGTTCTACGACGCGGGTCCGAACGACAAGGGCATCGGCATCCAGCTGGCCTACTCGATCTACCGCGTGCTGCTGGGCTTTGCCCTGGCCGCGCTGATCGCCATCCCGCTCGGCTTCGTGATCGGCATGTCGCCGCTGCTGAACAAGGCGTTCGATCCCTACATCCAGATCCTCAAGCCGATCTCGCCGCTCGCCTGGATGCCGCTTGCCCTGTTCGTGATTCGCGATTCCAACATGTCGGCCATCTTCGTGATCTTCATCTGCTCGATCTGGCCAATGCTGGTGAACACGGCCTACGGCGTCGCCTCGGTGCGCAATGACTGGCTGAACGTGGCGAAGACCCACGAGCTATCCAACCTGCGTACGGCCTTCACGGTGATCCTGCCCGCCGCGGCCCCGACCATCCTGACCGGCATGCGCATCTCCATCGGCATTGCCTGGCTGGTCATCGTCGCCGCCGAGATGCTCGTGGGCGGCACCGGCATCGGCTACTACATCTGGAACGAGTGGAACAACCTCGATCTCGCCAGCGTGATCTTCGCGATCATCATGATCGGCATTGTTGGCTTCCTGCTGGATGCCTCCCTCGCCCAGGCCACCAAACTCGTGCGCTACGCCGACTGAGTCGGCGCAGCCCAACCAGGAGTACAACCATGAGCAAGGGATTCCTCGAAATCGAGAACCTGAGCCAGCGTTTCCCGCAGCCCGACTCGAACGACCTGATGACGGTGTTCGAGGGGGTCGACCTGGACATCGAAAAGGGCGAATTCGTCTGCCTGATCGGTCACTCCGGCTGCGGCAAGTCCACCATCCTCAACGTGCTCGCCGGCCTGGCCACCCCCACCGACGGCAACGTGATCATGGACAACAAGGAGATCAAGGGCCCGAGCCTCGACCAGGGCGTGATCTTCCAGAACCACAGCCTGCTGCCCTGGCTGTCGGCCCGCGACAACGTGATGTTCGCGGTGCGCGCCCGCTGGCCGCACTGGAGCAAGGCCAAGCGCCGCGAACACGCGGAGAAGTATCTGCACATGGTGGGCCTGGATCATGCGATGGACCGCAAGCCCGCTCAGCTCTCCGGGGGCATGCGCCAGCGCGTGGGGATTGCCCGCGCCTTTGCCATCGAACCCAAACTGCTGCTGATGGACGAGCCGTTCGGGGCCCTGGACGCCCTGACCCGCGGCGTCATCCAGGAAGAACTCCTGAAGATCTGGTCGGAGACCCACCAGACCGTGTTCATGATCACCCACGACGTGGACGAGGCGATCCTGCTGGCCGACCGCGTGCTGCTGATGACCAACGGTCCGCATGCCCAGGTCGCCGAGTCGGTCAAGATCGACATCCCGCGCCCGCGGAAACGGGCCACCCTGCATCAGGAGGAGGCCTACTACCCGATCCGCAACCACCTGGTGGACTTCCTGGTTGACGGCGCCAAGGCGATGTCCGCGAAGGCTCAGGAGGCGGCCGCCCGCGGCGAAAATCCGCGCCACCGTCCGCGCATCGTCAACCCGGCCCGGCCCGAGGCCGATCCCGAACCCGGCCCGCGCATGGTCCGCGCGGTCTGAACCCTTCCCTCTATCCCTTTCAAGGAGCACACGATGAGTCTCAGCAAGAGCGCCATGACCACCACCATCCTCGAGGCGAAAGAGAACCGCGGCACCACCTGGGCCGCGATCGCCGAGGCCACCGGGTTGCACGAGGTCTATGTGACCTCCGCCTGCTACGGCATGAATCACCTGGAGAGCGACCAGGCCGACAAACTGGCCACTTTCCTGGGGCTTGGCCCGGAGGTCGCCCAGGCCCTGCAGGTCTTCCCGCACAAGGACTGGGACAAGACCATCCCGACCGACCCGGTGCTCTACCGCTTCTACGAGGCCATCAACGTCTACGGCGACACCATGAAGGCCCTGATCCACGAGAAGTTCGGCGACGGCATCATGAGCGCGATCGACTTCACCATGGACATCGACAAGGTCGAGGACCCCAAGGGCGACCGTGTGAAGATCACCTGGAACGGCAAGTTCCTGCCCTACAAGAGCTGGTAGTCCACCCCTCCGGTCACGCGGCGGCGACCTTGCTTGCCGCGTGATCGCCCCTCATCCACAGGCCGGTCAAGTACGGCCCTCCAGCCGGGAGCGTGTACGGCAAGTCCCTTCTCATAGTAGGCTCTTGCCGATGCGCCTCCGGTCCCCCCTCTCCCGTCTGCTGACCCTGCTCTCCGCGCTGTACGGCGCCGCGCCGGCGATGGCCGGAGATCATGACGGTGCCGAGGTGTACACCATTGGTGTGCTGGCCTTCCTCGACGCCGGCCAGACCGCTGCCCAGTGGCAGCCCACCGCCGACTACCTGAGCGCGCAGATCGACTCGGCCGAATTCCGTATCCAGGCCCTGAACTACCCGGAGCTGAATCGGGCCGTCGCCGCGCGCGACATCGATTTCGTCCTGACCAACACCGGACATTACGTACGCCTGGAGGCCGGACAGGGCATTACCCGCCTGGCCACCCTGATCGCCGAGGAACAGGGCCAGCCTATCCGCCAGTTCGGCGGGACCATCCTGGTGCGTGACGACCGCGCGGATCTTCAGTCCCTGGACGACCTGAGAGGCCAGCGACTGCTGGCCGTGGACGCGGACTCGCTGGGCGGCTGGCTGGCGGGCCACGAGGCGCTGCGTAACGCGGGCGTGGAGCCACAGGACGATCTCGCCGCCCTTGAATTCACCGGCATGCCACACCACCGCGTGATCGAGGGGCTGCTCGCCGGAGACGCCGATGCCGGCATCGTGCGCACCGGCGTACTGGAGGGCCAGCTCCGGGCCGACACCCTCGCCCCGGGGGCACTGCGCGTCCTGGAACCCCGGGAGACCGCGGAGTTCCCGTTCGCCCACTCCACCCGCCTGTATCCGGAATGGCCCTTCTCGCGCCTGGAACACACGCCGGATCCGCTGGCGGAGGCGGTGAGCATCGCCCTGCTGAGCCTGCCGTCCGACCATCCCGCGGTGCGCGCCGGCGGCTACCACGGCTGGTCGGCGCCGTTGTCCTATGCCTCGGTTCACACCCTGCTGGAAGAACTCGGCCGTCCGCCCTACGACCGTCCGGTGGTGGTCGACCTGCGCGCCTACTGGGAGGCCCGACCCGAGGTCCTGCTGGGGTTCCTGGCGGGCCTGTTGCTGCTGAGCGGCCTCGCCGCGCTTTATTACCGGCGTCTCACCACCCGGCTGTCGCTGGAGGTCGAGCAGCGCCGGGCGGCCGAGGCCCGCCTGCGCACACACGAGGCCGAACTGGCCTACCAGGCCGGCCACGACCCGCTTACCGGCCTGCCCAACCGCACGCTGCTGCAGGAGTGCCTGCACGATGCCATGCAGCAGGCCCGTGACGCGAACGGATGCCTGGCCATCCTGTTCGTCGATCTCGACCGCTTCAAGACCGTCAACGACAGCCTGGGTCACCGGGTCGGCGATGACCTGCTGCAAATCCTCGGCGAGCGCCTGAAGACGCGTTTCGAGGCGCGCACCATCGCGCGCATCGGCGGCGACGAGTTCGTTGTGATCATCGAAGACGCGGCCGATCACCGGGAACTCGAGGCGCGCGCCCGCCAGTTGCTGGCGCTGATCGCGGAACCCTTCGCCGTCGGGGGCTGGAGCGACCTCCAGGTGGGCGCCAGCATCGGCATTGCCCTGTTTCCGGACAATGCCACCGAGGCCGGCGACCTGATCACCCAGGCCGATGCCGCGATGTACGAGGCCAAGGACGCGGGACGCAATACCTTCCGCTTCTACCGCACCGCCCTAACCGATGCGGCCAGCCAGCGCCTGGAGATCGAGAACCGCCTGCGCCGCGCGCTGGTACAGGGCGAACTGGAGGTGTTCTACCAGCCCCAGCTGAAGACCGCCTCGGGCGCGATCACAGGTGTCGAGGCCCTGGTACGCTGGCGCGATCCGGAACGAGGTCTGATCGCACCGGATACCTTCATCCCGCTAGCCGAGGAGACCGGGCTGATCGTGGATGTCGGCGCGTTCGTCCTGCGCGAGGCCTGTCGTCAGGTCGTTGACTGGGACCGGGCCGGACTGCCGCCGCTGGAGATCTCGGTCAACCTGTCGGCCCGCCAGGTCGCCGCACCGGGCCTGCTTCACCAGGTCCGACAGGTCCTGCAGGAAACCGGTCTCCCGGCCCGACGCCTGACCCTCGAGCTGACCGAAAGCACGCTGATGGAACAGGCCGAGACGACCCGCGGCACCCTGCAACAGCTCAAGCAACTGGGCGTGGCACTGGCCATCGACGATTTCGGCACGGGCTATTCGTCGCTGGCCTACCTGAAGGAATTCGCCATCGACATCCTGAAGATCGACCAGACCTTTGTGCGCGACCTGCCCGAGGATCGCAGCGACGCCGAGCTGGCCGTCACCATCATCGGCATGGCGCACAACCTCGGGCTGGATGTTCTCGCCGAGGGGGTGGAAAACGCCGCGCAACTCGGCTTTCTCGCCACCCAGGGCTGCGATGCCTGGCAGGGCTACCTGTGCAGCCGCCCCCTGCCGGCCGATGCCCTCGCCGCACTCGTGCGCCAGCACGCGCCCGAGCACTTCGCCCGCCGGACCGCACCGCGCAGACGAACATTGCCCCGGCGCCACGCGGGCCCATAACCCGCCCAAAAAGAAAAAGGCCTGCACGAGGCAGGCCTTTTTCAGGTGTTTGGTGGAGCGGAGGAGGATCGAACTCCCGACCTTCGCATTGCGAACGCGACGCTCTCCCAGCTGAGCTACCGCCCCAAACAGGACGCGCATTCTAGCAACTCCACCGGGTGGCGGGAAGACCCGTCGGTGCAACTTTCGTCTGCGCATATCGCCCGCGAAATCGCCTTTTCGAGCGACACGTCACGGAAGCCGGGGCTGGACTGGGTCTAGCATTGAGGCATGTCCGTCAGCCACATCCAGCACCCAGGGAAACACGGATCCATGTACACGCTCGCGTTGGCAGCCCAGGTTTTCCGAGACAAGGCGCGGTGCGCAGCCGGTAGAGGTTCTACCGGCCCGTTTTTGATGGATGCGGGCCGCAACGCAGGATCGGGGAACCTGGGGTGCCAACCCCGAAGGGGCTCGGCCGCCCGTTGTGATCAAAAACGGGCGCGCGCACGGCGTTGCGGCTCCCTTGTGCAGAATGACTGCACCGCAGTCACCGCGCCTTGTTCGCACGCAAAAGCGACTCGAGCGCGAGCGTGTACATGGATCCGTGTTTCCCTAGGGGTGTCCGGCGTCGGCTCGCACTCCCCCAATCCAGCCGCGGGACGGCCCGCCGCCGGCTGGATATACTACGCCGCATGAGCTTGACCGTTCGCATCCTGGGCGCCAGTGGCGGGATTGGCCCCGGCCGGCGCACCACGTCCATCCTCATCGACGACGACATCCTGATCGATGCCGGCAGCGGCGTGGGCGATCTGAGCCTGGAAGAATTGCGCCGCATCCGCCATGTCTTCCTGACCCACTCGCACCTGGACCACATCGCCTTCCTGCCCATGCTGGCGGACATGGTCTACAGCCCGAATGCCGAACCCATCCACGTGCATGGGCTACCCGCCACGCTGAAGGCGCTCTGCGACCACGTGTTCAACTGGGTGATCTGGCCGGACTTCACGCGCCTGCCCCGCCCCGACCAGCCCCTGATCCGGCTGGAGTCCCTGCAGCCCGGACAGACCATTACCGCCGGCGATCGCGAGATCCGTGTGCTTCCGGCACGGCATACGGTACCGGCCGTGGGCTACAGCGTCACCAACCACGAAGGCGCCGCATTCGCCTTCAGCGGCGATACCACCTCCTCGCATCAGCTCTGGCCCGCCCTCAACGCCCTGCCCCACCTCGACCTGCTGATGATCGAGACCGGCCTCCCGGACGAGATGGAGGGCATGGCCGACCTGGCCAAGCACTACACGCCGCAGCACCTGGGCGAGGACCTCGCGCTACTGGAGCACCGCCCGCGCATCGCCATCACGCACCTGAAGCCCGGCCATGAACAGGCCATCCGCCAGCAACTCGCCCGTTCGCCCCACCATGACGGCATGATCTTCCTGCACGGCGACGAACGCTTCGAACTCGGCGCGCACTCGTAACAAGACCGAAGGCCCCGGCCGGTTCGGCGGATTCAGACATCACCCGCGTTCACAAGGCTGTAACATGCCTGTTATCTAATGCGGAGCAGGCAATCACGAGACAGGGCCATGGCCACTCGAATTCTGCTGGTGGAGGATGACACGGCAATCCGCGAGATGCTGCAGCTGCCGTTCCAGAAGGCCGGCTACGAGGTCCGCGAGGCCGGCGACGTGCGCAGCGCGAAATCGCTGCTGCTGGAAGACCCGCCGGACCTGATCCTGCTGGACTGGATGCTGCCGGACATCAGCGGCATCGACTGGGCGCGCACCCTCAAGGCCAGTCCCGTCACCAAGGACATCCCGCTGATCATGCTGACCGCACGCGGCGAGGAAGAGGACCGCGTGCGCGGCCTGGATGTCGGCGCCGACGACTACGTAACCAAACCGTTCTCGCCGCGCGAGCTGGTCGCACGCATGAAGGCCGTGCTGCGCCGCACCTCGCCGACCACCAGCGAGGAGCCCATCGAGATTGAGGGCCTGCGCCTGGACCCGGTCTCGCACCGCATTACCGGCAACGGCGAGGCCATCAGCATGGGCCCGACCGAGTACAACCTGCTGCACTTCTTCATGACCCATCAGGACCGCGTATTCAGTCGCGAACAGCTGCTGGACAAGGTCTGGGGCACCAACGTGTACGTGGAAGAACGCACGGTGGACGTGCACATCCGCCGCCTGCGCAAGGCGCTGGCCGACTCCGGCCATGATCATCTGGTGCAGACCGTGCGCGGTTCGGGGTACCGTTTCTCGCAGACTCCCTGACGCCCGGCGGTCCCCGTGCAGCCTCGCAAGACCTGGCCCGACATCCTCATTACCAGCCTGCTGATCGCACTGCCGATCCTGGCGCTGGGCTGGGCCACCGGCCAGTTCTGGCCTACGGTCGCCTTTCTGCTGGGCGCTGCGCTGGCGTGGAACATCGCCAACCTGCTGTGGCTGGAGACCTGGCTGCGCCGCGGCGGGCGCGCGGACCCGCCCGACGTGCGCGGCCTGTGGGGCACGATCTTCGACCACCTCTACCGCCGCCGCAAACGCCACGAAAACCGGGTACACCGCCTGCGCCAGCTGCTGGAGCGCTACCGCGACTCGGCCAAGGCCATGCCCGACGCCGTGATCGTCCTGAACGACGACCTGCGCATCGAGTGGCTGAACGACATGGCCTGCCAGCTGCTCGGGCTCAACTGGCCGCGCGACGAGGGCCAGCGCATCACCCACCTGCTGCGCCATCCGGAGTTCCTGGCCTTTATGGAGCGTGCCCGCGAATCGCTGGCCCGCGTCACGGTACCCTCGCCACTGGATCACGAGCGCCAGCTGGAGATGCGCATGCTCCCCTACGGCGATGCGCAGTACCTGCTGCTGGCGCGCGACACCACCCACCTGCATCGCCTCGAGGTGATGCGCCGCGACTTCATCGCGAATGTCTCGCACGAGCTGCGCACGCCGCTGACCGTGCTCTACGGCGTTACCGAGACACTGGAAGACGCGCTGGAGGACCAGCCCGAACTGACCCGCTCGGTGCAGATGCTGCGCGAACAGTCGGAACGCATGAAGCTGCTGGTGGACGACCTGCTACTGCTCTCGCGCCTGGAAACCGGCGAAACCACCGGCCCGCAGGACTGGTTCAACCCGCTACCGATGCTGCAGAAACTGACCGAGGAGGCGCGGCTGCTGTCGGGCACGGAGGCCCATCGGATCGTCCTTGACGCCGACCCCACGCTGGAATTTCGGGGGAATTCGGACGAGCTGCGTTCCGCCTGCGCGAACCTGATGTTCAATGCGGTCAAGTACACCCCCGGCGGGACCACAATCACCCTGAAATGGCGAGCCGATCCTGACGGTGCGCGCCTGATCGTCGACGACACCGGCCCCGGCATTGCCAGCCATCACCTCGGTCGGCTGACCGAACGCTTCTACCGGGTCGACGCCGGACGCACTCAGTCCCGCGGCGGCACCGGACTGGGGCTTGCCATCGTCAAGCACGTCCTTGCCCGCCACGACGGCCACCTCGCGATCGAGAGCCAGGTCGGCCAGGGCAGCCGCTTCACCTGCCTGTTCCCCCTGAGCCGCATTCGCCACGCCGAAGCCGCCGACCGATCCAGCCAGGAAGACCCGGCGGGGGCCTGACGAGCATCCACAAGGTTCCCGGTCCCGGGCCATCCGGACCGATTGCCGCGTCGCTGCGCTCCTCGCAATGACTGCTACAGCAACCCGTCATTGCGAGCGCAGCGAAGCAATCTACCGGGCATAGCCCGGGTCTGGCCGGACCCACATCCCCGATCGCCGCGCTGCCGCAGTGGCCCGCCACATGTCACACCGCTGTCATGTTGCCGTCACGCAACTGCAAGCAAGCCTCCCGATAATCCCGCATCAAGGACCGACCGATCGGCTCCGAACAAACCTCAAAGCAAGCACCAGGGAGTACACCCATGCTGTTCAAGCGCACGATTCTCGCCGCCGCCGCGGCTGCCGCCCTCGCCATTACCCCGGCGATGGCCGATGTCGACCCCAACCTGCCGGCCTATCAGGCAGTCAGCGGGATCTCCGGTAACCTGTCCAGCGAAGGCTCGGACACCCTGAACAACCTGATGGCGCTGTGGGCCGAGGAGTTCCAGGACTTCTACCCGAACGTCAACATCCAGATCCAGGGCGCCGGCACCTCCACTGCCCCGCCCGCCCTGACCGAAGGCACCGCCGACTTCGGCCCGATGTCCCGCCAGCCGCGCGACAGCGAGCAGGCCGCGTTCGAAGAGCGTCACGGCTACGAGATGACCCTGGTGCCGGTCGCCATCGACTCCATCGCGGTCTACGTCAACCGTGACAACCCGATCGAGGGCATGTCCATCGCCGACGTGGATGCGGTGTTCTCCTCGACTCGCCGCTGCGGCGGTGCCGAGGACATCACCCGCTGGGGCCAGCTGGGTCTGGAAGGCTCCTGGGCCAACCGCGACATCACCATCTACGGTCGTAACGCGGTCTCCGGTACCTACGGCTACTTCCGTCAGCACGCCCTGTGTGACGGCGACTTCAAGAACGCCGTGAACGAGCAGCCCGGTTCCGCCTCCGTGGTCCAGGGTGTCGCCGAGTCGCTGAACGGCATCGGCTACTCCGGCATTGGCTACCTGACCTCCGGCGTGCGCACCGTTGCCCTGGGCGAGAACGAAGGCGAATACTTCGAGCCGACCGCCGAGAACGCCGCCTCCGGTGACTACCCGCTGTCCCGCTTCCTGTACGTCGCGGTCAACAAGCACCCGGAAGACGGCCTCGCCCCGCGCCAGGCCGAGTTCCTGAAGATGGTGCTGTCCAAGGAGGGCCAGGAAGTGGTCGTGCGTGACGGCTTCGTGCCGCTGCCCGAGACCGTCGCCCAGCGCCAGCGCGAAGCCCTCGGCCTCGAGTAAACACCACCACAGGAGCCTGCCGGCGGGGCTTCACCCCCATGGCCGCTCCAACGCGATCATCGGCCGCGGCCGAGACCGCACAAGGCCCGGACACCGTCCGGGCCTTTTTTTTGTGCCGCCAACCCTTCCCATTGGCGTTCAAGCGGCTGTCACGTCGCTGTCACCTTTCTGTCACGAAGCGCCCGTAGCATGCACGCCAACTCAAGCCTTCCGCCTGCCGACCCTCAGGGGAATCCCGAATGTCCGGACCTCATGCGATCTCCACCCTTGGCCGCTTCCAGCGCTGGCGCCGCGCCAAGGACACCTCGGCGCGCTACCTGATCGGCTTTTTCGGCGTCGCGGTGGTCGGCGCGCTGACCCTGATGTTCGTCTACCTGCTGAGCGAAACGCTGCCCATGTTCCTGGGCGCGGAGCTCGAGGAACAGACCCAGTACAGCGCCCCCGGCGGCGCCGACACCGGGACCGTCCACCTGGCGGTGAACCGCCACCGGGAGATGGCCGTGCGCCTGACCGAGGACCGGCGTGCGATTTTCTTCCGTCCGGAAAGCGGCGAGATCATCCAGGAACAGTCGCTGCCAATCCCCGACGATGCCCGGGTCACCAGCTTCACCGCCGCCGAACCGCGCACCCGACTGGTCGCCATCGGACTGGACAATGGTCAGGTCCTCGCCATCGAGTACGAGTACAACGAAAGCTTCACCCCCGAAGGCCGCACCTACGAGCCCGGCCTGGTCTACCCACTGGGGGACGAGAGTTCCTCGCTGCTGGACGTCGATGGCGAAGGCCAGGCCATCGAGGTCGTCGGCATTCAGCGCGGCTCCAGCGGCGTCCGCGTCGCCGCGGCCACAGCCGATGGCCGCCTGCGCCTGGTGAATTTCGAGGAACGCACCTCGATGATGACCGGCGAGGTCGAAGTGCGCCGCTCCGCCCACGACATGCCGTCCCTGCCGGAAGGCGCCACTCCGTCGCGCATCCTGCTGGACATCACCGGGCGCAACATGCTGGTGGGCGACGACCAGGGGCGCCTCCACTTTTACGACATCTCCAACCCCCGCAATGCCCAGCGTATCGATACCCGTCGCGTGGTCGAGGGCGAGGACGCCGAGGTCACCTCGCTGGAGTATCTGCTGGGTACGGTCTCGGTGATGGTTGGCGGGTCGGACGGCTCCGTGACGCAGTACATGCTGGTGCGTGACGACGATAACGTGAACCGGATTACCCGGGTACGCGAGTTTCCCCGTCACGCGGCTGCCGTGACCAACACCCAGCCGGAATATATCCGCAAAGGCTTCGCCACCGCGGACGCCAGTGGCGCCCTGGCCATCCACTACCCCACCTCGCAGCGCACGCTGGTCCAGTATCAGGTCGGCACCAAGCCCCTGCATCGGGTCTACATGGACCCGCGCAACCGGCTCCTGATCGCGATCGACACCGACGAGACCTGGACCCTGCACCGCCTGTCGAACCCGCACCCGGAGGTCTCGCTCCACGTGCTGTGGCAGAAGGTCTGGTACGAGGGCCGCTCCAGTGGTGACTACGTCTGGCAGTCGTCCTCCGCGACCGACGAGTTCGAACCCAAGTTCTCGCTGGTGCCGCTGACCCTGGGCACGGTCAAGGCCGCGTTCTACGCCATGCTGTTCGCCACCCCGCTGGCGATCATGGGGGCGATCTACAGCGCCTACTTCATGTCCAGCCGCATGCGCAGCCTGACCAAGCCCAGCATCGAGCTGATGGAGGCCCTGCCGACCGTCATCCTCGGCTTCCTCGCCGGGCTCTGGCTGGCCCCGTACATCGAATCCAACCTGCCGGCGGTCGCCAGTATCCTGATCCTGATGCCCCTGATGATCCTGGTGGTCGCCTTCGTCTGGACGCGGCTGCTGCCGGAGGGCGTGCGCCGCGTGATCCCAGCCGGCTGGGAGGCCGCCGTGCTGATCCCGGTGGTGATCCTGGTGGGCTGGTTCTCCGCGTCGATGAGCCCCCTGATCGAGGTCTGGCTGTTCAACGGCGACGCCCGCCAGTGGCTGACCGACGCCGGCTACACCTACGACCAGCGCAACGCCCTGGTCATCGGCATCGCCATGGGCTTCGCGGTGATCCCGACCATCTACTCGATCTCCGAGGACGCGGTCTTCAACGTGCCCAAGCACCTGACCCAGGGCTCGCTGGCGCTGGGCGCTACCCCATGGCAGACCGTGGTACGCGTGGTGCTGCTGACCGCCAGCCCGGGGATCTTCTCCGCGGTGATGATCGGCTTCGGCCGCGCCGTGGGCGAGACCATGATCGTGCTGATGGCCACCGGCAACTCTCCGGTCGTGAACTTCAACATCTTCGAGGGCATGCGCACGCTCTCCGCCAACATCGCGGTGGAGATGCCCGAAACTGCGGTGGGTGGCACGCACTACCGCATCCTGTTCCTCGCCGCACTGGTGCTGTTCGCGCTGACCTTCTTCGTGAACACGGTCGCCGAGATCGTGCGCCAGCGCCTGCGCAACAAGTACAGCTCCCTCTAAACCGCATCGACGACAGGCTCCGATCCGATGAATAAATGGTTCAAAACGGGCACCCCCTGGATCTGGCTCAACGCGGGCGCCGTGGCGGTGTCGCTGACGATGGTCTTCGGGCTGATCATGATGATCGCGGTCAACGGCCTGTCGTTCTTCTGGCCCTCGGACATCATCGAGTTCGAGTACCAGACCACCGAGCAGAGCGAGCCCGTCCGGGTGATGGGCGAGCTGTCGCGCTCCGAGACCATGACCGCCCAGGCCATGCGCGAGACCGGCTTCGATGTCCCGGAAGGCCAGGAGATCGTGGTCCGCCACCTGATCAAGCGCGGCAACCGCGACCTCGATTCGCGCGACTTCCGCTGGTACGTCGAGGACTTCATGTCCGAGTGGGAACGACCGCGCGATGCCGTGGCCCTGGAGCGCCTGCAGTGGGGCAACTTCTACGGTTACATCCGCGAGTTCCGAGTGGACGACGAGGTGGTGGCCGAGGGCAGCGCGGCCCGCGAGGCCTTCGAGGCGCGCATCCCGGAAACCCGCTCCCTGGTGCAGCAGATCGAGCGCATCGAGCGCATCGAGATCGGCCGTATCAACCACGCGCTGGAACAGGTCCGCCTGGCCGAACGCGGCCTGGAGCGCGACACCGCGCTTTCCGACGCGGAACGTTCCGAACGCCATGAGGCACTCAAGGCCGAGCGCGAGGCACTGGATGCGGAGTACAGCGAGCTTGAGGCCGAGCGCAACCGCCTGCGCCAGGAGGTCGCCCGCTACGCGCTCACCCTGCAGACCGCCGATGGCCAGCGTTCCAGCATCAGCCTGTCCCAGATCGTGAACGCCTGGTGGCCGAACGACATGGGCACCGTGCAGAAGCTCGGCCACTACGTGGTCAACTTCTGGGACTTCATGACCGGCTTCCCGCGCGAGGCCAACACCGAGGGCGGCATCCTGCCGGCGATCTTCGGCACCGTGCTGATGGTGCTGCTGATGTCCATCGTGGTGACCCCGTTCGGCGTGCTGGCCGCCATCTACCTGCGCGAATACGCCAAGCAGGGGCCGCTGGTGCGCACTATCCGCATCTCGGTGAACAACCTCGCCGGGGTCCCCTCCATCGTGTTCGGCGTGTTTGGCCTGGGCTTCTTCGTCTACCTGATCGGCGGCAACATCGACCAGGTCTTCTTCCAGGACGCCCTGCCCTCGCCGACCTTCGGCTCGCCGGCGATCATCTGGGCCTCGCTGACCCTCGCCCTGCTGACCTTGCCCGTGGTGATCGTGTCCACCGAGGAAGGCCTGACCCGCATCGGCAGCAGCATCCGCCATGGCTCGCTGGCCCTCGGGGCCACCAAGGCCGAGACCCTGTGGCGGCTGATCGTGCCGCTGTCCGCCCCCGCCATGATGACCGGCCTGATCCTGGCGGTGGCGCGTGCCGCCGGCGAGGTGGCCCCCCTGATGCTGGTTGGCGTGGTCAAGCTGGCGCCCAACCTCCCGGTGGACGGCAACTTCCCGTATCTCCACCTGGACCGCGCCTTCATGCACCTCGGCTACCACATCTACGACGTCGGCTTCAAAAGTCCGAATGTCGAGGCCGGCCGGCCACTGGTCTACGCGACCGCGCTGGTCCTGGTGCTGCTGATCATCGTGCTCAACCTCACGGCGATCTCCATCCGCAACCACCTGCGCGAAAAGTACCGCGCCGACAGCGACTGAGACGCGCCATGCACAACGTCTCTCTCAGGCACGGTCATTGCGAGGCCCCGCAGGGGCCGCGGCAACCTCGCGACGCAACCCCGACGTTCGCTCCAGTCGCCTGCGGCGTCCGTCACAGAGATCGCCACGGCCCTGCGCGCCTCCCCATGACGCCTGGCTTCTCCCGTCATTGCGAGGGTCCGCAGGACCCGTGGCAACCTCCGGACGCAACCCCGGACGTCCGTCGGGCCCAGCGCCCGGGCCACCCACGGAGATCGCCACGGCGCTGCGCGCCTCGCGATGACGGTGCTTTTCCGTACCGTCGCGATAACGGGCTGCGTCGAACCCTATTCCCCATGGAGTACCCGAAATGAGTGACACCCAGACCCACGCCGTCAACGTGGCCCAGAACAACCAGGCCCCGCGCGGCCTGAACCTCGACCGCGAGGACATCTGCCTGACCGCGGAGGACCTCAAGCTCTATTACGGCGAGGACCAGGCACTCAAGGGGATCGACATCCGCATCCCGAAAAACCGCATCACCGCGTTCATCGGACCGTCCGGCTGCGGCAAGTCCACGTTCCTGCGCTGCTTCAACCGCATGAACGACCTGATCGACGCAGCCCGCATCGAGGGCACCATCCGGCTCGACGGCGCGGACATCTACGACAAGACCGTGGACATCCCCGAGCTGCGCCGACGCGTCGGCATGGTGTTCCAGAAGCCGAACCCGTTCCCCAAGTCGATCTACGAGAACGTGGCCTACGGCCTGCGCCTGCAGGGGGTCAAGAACCGGCGCCGGCTGGACGAGGTAGTCGAGAAATCGCTCAAGCGCGCGGCGCTGTGGGACGAGGTCAAGGATCGCCTGCACGAGAACGCCTTCGGCCTGTCCGGCGGCCAGCAGCAGCGCCTGGTGATCGCCCGCGCGATCGCGATCGACCCCGAGGTCCTGCTGCTGGACGAGCCCTGCTCCGCGCTGGACCCACTGGCCACGCTGAAGATCGAAGAACTGATGATCGAGCTGAAGAAGGACTACACGCTGGTCATCGTCACCCACAACATGCAGCAGGCCGCGCGCGTATCCGACTACACCGCCTTCATGTACATGGGCGAACTGATCGAATACGCCGACACCGACACCCTGTTCACCTCGCCCGCGAAAAAGCAGACCGAGGACTACATCACCGGCCGCTTCGGCTGACGTCGCGACCGCAAGGGGATACCACAATGGACAAGAGCTTCTTCAAACAGCACATCTCGCAGCAGTTCAACGCCGAGCTGGAGGACATCATCAAGCAGGTGATGGCCATGGGCGGCCTGGTCGAACAGCAGCTCGCCGATGCTGTCCACGCGATGGTCGAGGGGGATGTCGAACTCGCCGAAAAAGTGATGACCTCGGACTACCAGATCAACGCCAAGGAGGTCGAGATCGACGAGGAATGCACCCACATCCTCGCGCGGCGCCAGCCGACCGCCTCGGACCTGCGCCTGGTGATCGCGGTGATCAAGACCATCACCGACCTGGAACGCATGGGCGACGAGGCCGAGCGCGTCGGCCGCATGGGCCTGCACCTGCTGGACGCGGACCGCAACAGCGCCCCGATGGCGGACATCGCCAGCATGGGCGAGCACGCCCGCGAGATGACGCGCGGCGCTCTCGATGCCTTCGCCCGTATGGATGTTGAACAGGCCGTGCGTGTGGCGCAGCAGGACATCCAGATCGACAGCCTGTACGAGATCATCACCCAGAAGCTGATGAAACAGATGACCGCCTCGCCGGATTCGGTCCCGCGCCTGATGGACATCATCTGGGCTACCCGTTCGCTGGAACGCATCGGCGACCGCGCCCGCAACATCTGCGAATACGTCGTCTACTTCGTCAAGGGCAAGGACGTGCGCCACACCAGCTACGACCAGATGGCCGAAGAGGCCACCGGCGACCGCCACTGAGGCAGGTCCCGTCGCACCCGGGACACGGTCGTTTGCGTCCCGGTCCGGTGCCCGCTTCAATGGGGGCATGCGCAGCTACAGCCTCCTCAAGTCGTTCGCGTCCCGCTCCGGGGGGCTCGTCGCCATGTGCCTGTGCATCCTGAGCGCGATGCCGGCGCTGGCCGCGAACCCGCTCGGCGCACCCGAAGAGGCGCCCGCGGGAGAACCCTCGGCCGCCGTACTCGAGATGCTGGAGCGCGACGAACGCCCCGCCGGCGTGGTCTTCGAGATCATCGAGAATGACCGCGCGGCACTCGCCGCGCTGCTTCCCGAGATCCGCGCGAACATCGCCCGGCTGCGCGAAGACGACCCGGATTTCCCGGTGGCCATCGTCGCCCACGGCGCGGAGCAGTTCACCCTCACCCGCGGCGAGGCCGGCCAGCACCCCGGCCTGCACGCCGAGGTCGAGGCACTGGTGCGCGACGAAGACGTAAGCGTCGCCGTCTGCGGCACCTTCGCGGACTGGCGCGGCATCGAGGCCGACGCCTTCGCCGACTTCGTGGAGGTCGCCGATCTGGCCCCGGATCGCCTCGACGACTACCGCGCGCTCGGCTTCGAGATCATCCGCCTGCGCCCCTCCCTGCTCGACGCCCCCGAACAGGACCCCTGGCAGTTCGACTTCGGCAATCCCTGACCTACTGATTGAAAGACCTTTTTCACCACGAAGGGCACGAAGGCACGAAGAAGGGCCAGGTCAAAGTCAAAGGCAGTTCACAGGAAGGCTGGAAGATGCGAAGGATGGATCGGCCAGAACCGGCCGGAACCCGGCAAACGCACCGGGCAACCCCCTGTGGGAGCGGGCTTGCCCGCGAAGCCCCCGCCCGCGCCCACTCAGCCACCGGCCTTCAAAACACCCCTCCCCGCCGGGCCCTGCCAGACCCATTACCCGATCCATATCTCTTCCAATCTTCCCCTCTTCCTGTAAATCGATTCTCCGCCCTTGACCCGCCCCTTCTTCGTGCCTTCGTGCGCTTCGTGGTGAATCCGCCCTTAAACCGCCCTTGCAGCAGCATGACTAACACTCCGGCCTTCGGGATGCTGTAACGCCGTCGGTCTCCTGTGGCATGCTTTCCGCATGCGATTTCTGATCCGAACCTTCTTCCGTGGCGTGCGCCTGATCCTGACCCCGTTCATGCTGATCGGGGAGCGCGTCTCGCGCCCGCGCGGCATCGAGCGCGACCCGGCCGAACAGGCCCGGGTCGACGAGCAAACCCGCCATCTGGCCCTCTATCACTTCCCGGCCTGCCCGTTCTGCATCAAGGCCCGACGCGCCATGCAGCGGCTTTCGCTGGACATCGAACTGCGCAACGCCCAGGCCGCCGGGCCCTGGCGCGAGGAGCTGCAGAACGAGGGCGGGCGCCTTCAGGTACCCTGCCTGCGCATCGAGGAAGACGACCACTCGGTGCGCTGGCTGTACGAATCCGACGCGATCATCCGTTACCTGCGCGAGCGCTTCGATCCGCAACAGGCCGCGCCGGCCGCCGCCACCGACGCCCCGCCGCGTTCCTGACCCGGAGCGACAGCCGAAGACCATGTATCACTCCATCCGTCGTTCCCTGCTCGCGCTCCTGCTGACCCTGCCATTCGCGGCGGCCAGCGCCGCTTCGCCGATCTTTGACGCCCACCTGCACTACCGGCCGGCCGAGGCCGCACACTTCGGCATTAGCGACGTCGCGCGCACCCTGGCCGCCAACGAGGTGCGCAGCGCCATCGTCATGGCCCCCGAAGACGATCTGATCCGCCGCCTCAAGGCCGGGTCCGATACGCGCATCGTGCCGTTCCTGGAGGTTTCGCAGCGGCTGGGCAAGAAGATGGACTGGATGCATGTCGAGGATCTCGGCGACCGCGTCGCCCGCATGCTCGATGAATCCGACGTGAAATGGCGCGGCCTGGGCGAGTTCCATATCCTGGCGGATGACCGCTTCGCCCCCGGTTTCGAGCAGCTGCTGGACCTGGCCGTGGCGCGCGACCTCACCATCATGATCCACGGCGACCCCGCCGTAATCGACCACGCCTACGCGACCCATCCCGAGGTCCGCATCCTCTGGGCCCATGCCGGCAGCTACGCGTACCCGCCGCTGGTGCAGGACTACCTCGAACGCCACCCGCGCATGAACATGGACCTGTCCATGCGCAACCCGCGCATCAATCCCGGCGGCCAGATCGACGACGCCTGGTTCGAGCTCTTCCTGGCCCACCCCGACCGCTTCATGATCGGCGTGGACACCTTCACGCGCACCCGCTGGGAACAGTACACGCGCCTGAAGGACGAGACCCGCGCCTGGCTGGAACAACTCCCCGAGGACGTCGCCCGCGCGATCGCCTTCGAAAACGGCGAACGGCTCTTCCCCGCTCCGTAAAGCCCTGGATTCACCACGAAGCGCACGAAGGCACGAAGAAAGGCCAGGACAAGGGCGGTTCACAGGAAGGCCGAAAGATTCGAAGGATGAATCGGCTAAAACCGTCCGGGGCCTGGCCGACGCCGTGACCCGTCCAGCCCGCCGGCCGAGCCCCCTGTGGGAGCGGGCTCGCCCGCGAAGCCCCCGCCCGCGTCCGCTCGAGCACCAGCCCTCCAACCAACCCTCCCCGTCAGACCGTGCCCGATCCATTACCCCATCAATCTCGCTTCCAATCTTCCCCGCTTCCTGTAGACCGGTTTTCGCCATCGAACCAGCCCTTCTTCGTGCCTTCGTGCACTTCGTGGTGAATCAAGCCGTTCAACCACACACGCATGAAAAAGCCCGCCACCCCAAAAGGATGGCGGGCTCGGCTCCCGGCAACTGATCGTGATCAGACCTTGAACTGACCCACGCGCTGCTGCTGCTCGGAGGCCAGCTTGGACAGCTCCTCGGACGCATTGCGGATCTGCTCCGAACCCGACGCGGTCTGATCCAGCACCTCGGTGATGTTGGCCACGTTGCGGTTGATCTCCTCGGCCACCGTGGACTGTTCCTCGGCGGCGCTGGCGATCTGCGTGTTCATGTCGCTGATGCGGGTGACGGATTGCGTAATCGCGACCAGCGACTCGCCGGCCAGGTTCACCTGCTCCACGCTCTCGTGGGCCTTGGCACGGCCGTCTTCCATCGCCTGCACCGCCTCGCGCGTGCCGGTCTGGACCCGCTCGATCATCTGCTGGATCTCGTGGGTCGAGTCCTGGGTGCGGCTGGCCAGCGTGCGCACCTCGTCCGCCACCACCGCGAAGCCGCGACCCTGCTCGCCGGCGCGGGCGGCCTCGATCGCCGCGTTCAGCGCCAGCAGGTTGGTCTGATCGGCAATGTCGCCGATCACCTCGAGGACCTTGTTGATCTCCTCGGCGTCCTGCGAAAGACGACTGACCACCTCGGCGGCGCTGTCCACCTGAGTGGACAGGCCATTGATCGCGGTGACCGTCTTCTGCACCACCTGCTGGCCGGCGTTCGCATCCTGATCGGTGGTCTGCGCGGCGGCGGCGGCGTCCGCCGCATTCCGGGCCACTTCCTGCACGGTGGCCGTCATCTCGTTCATCGCGGTGGCGACCTGGTCGGTCTCCGCCTTCTGGCGGCGGACCTGCTCGTTGGTCTCCTCGCTGGTCGCGGACAGCTCGTTGGCCGCGGCCGCTACCTGGTCGGAACCGGCCGCCACCTGCTGGATCAGCACCCGGATCTTCTCCACGAAGTTATTGAAAGCGATGGAGAGATCCCCCAGCTCGTTCTTGCCGGATACCTTCAGCTGACGCGTCAGGTCCCCTTCGCCACTAGCGATGTCGTTCAGCCGGTCCACGGTCTGGCACAACGGCCGCACGATGCTGCGCGTCAGGAACCAGGCCAGCAGCGCGCCCAGGACCACAGCAATCACGCCGACCATCACCACGGTACCTGTGGCATTGCGCGCCATGTCGACATAGGCACTGCGATCGACCATCAGCTCGAGGACGCCCACCGCGTCCCCGGAGAAGTCCATCACCGGCCGCGCGATCACCGCCATCGGCTTGCCCTGGTAGGTCACGTTGCGCACGTGTCGCTCGCCACCGAGCACCTCGCGCATCTCGGCGGCGCTGAAGGTGGCCTCGCCATCGATGGTGCCGCCAAAGCGGCTGAAACGTCCGTCGTCCCGCAGGTACAGCGCGACCGGCGCCCCCAGCTCCTCGGTAAACTGCTCGAAGAAGGGATCACCGAAGGACAGGCCAAACTCCACCGAGCCCACGTGCTCACCGTTATGGGCGATCGGCACGACACCTCGAATCCCGAGGCCCGCCACACCCTCTTCCAGACCGGAGATCGGCGCCTGGTTATTGTTGGTATCGACCACGGTCTGGCGGAAGCCGGACAGGTCGTCATCGAAGCGGTCCGGACGATGCACGCGCAGGAAGGACGTCGCCGGCGGCGTATGGAACTGGTACTGGCGCACCCCGTAGTCCGTGCTCAGCGACTCGAAGGTCGGCACGGTCATCGCAGCCAGCCGTTCGCGATCGCCCGTGGCCAATGCCTCCTGGATATCCGGGATGCGGGCGACCGTCTCGGCCATCGCCGTGGCTCGCGCCGCCTCCTGGTCCAGCCGATCCAGCAACTGTCCGGCCAGGTCGTTCAGCTCGCGCTGCTCGGCGCGGTCCGCCATCGTGCCCAGGGCGTTCATCACCACCACCAGCGTCAGCACCACGGCGAGCACGACCACGCCGATGATGCCCACCATGAGCCGTACACCAATCCGGATATTCTCAAACATGTCTGCGCGTCCTTTCCTGCACCGGTCACGGCCGGCTCCAGAATCAAGATTCAGGTCAGTCGTCCTTCCTAGCGGCGGCGAATCCTAAAACTTGAATACCAAAGTGCTTTCTTCCCCACAGGTTCTCAGGGGACAAGATTGCCTCGGTGGGCCGCTTCCGAGCTCCGCGCTCAGACGGGCTACAACAACAGAATCTCGGCAAACGCGTAGACCACCAGGCTGATCAGCACCAGCGCCAGCACCGAAAGCAAGGCCCCGCCACGCACCATGTCCAGCACCCGCAGCCGGTTGCTGGCGAACACGATGGCGTTGGGTGGCGTCGCCACCGGCAGCATGAAGGCCACCGACGCGGCAAACGCCACCGGCAGGGCCAGCAGCAGTACGGGCACGTCCATGCTCAGCGCGAACGCGGTCACCAGCGGCAACAGCGTAGCCGCTGTCGCGGTATTGCTCGTCACATGACTCAGGGTCATGGTCAGGAGCGCCACCCCGGCCATGATCAGGATCAGCGGCCAGGCCTGGGCGATCACCAGGGCATCCGCCGCCAGCTCCGCCAGCCCGCTGGACTCGATCGCCGCGCCCAGGCTCAAGCCTCCGCCTACCAGCAACAGCACGCCCCAGGGGAGCTCGCGCGTATTGTCCCAGCTCAGCAGCCGGCGCTGTTCGCGCGAGCCCGACGGCACCAGGAACAGCAACCCGGCCCCGAGGATCGCGATGCCGGCATCGGTCAGCGAGATCGGTAGCCAGCCCTCGAGCAGCGGCCGTGTCAGCCAGGCCAGCGCAACCAGCAGAAACACCCCGGCCACCCGCTTTTCCGCGACCGACCAGGGGCCCACGGTCGCGCGCTGTTCGTCCAGCAGCGCGCGCAGACCGTTCAGCTCCACCCGGTGCACCGGAAACACCCAGCGGGTCAGCGACCACCACGCAAGGGCCAGCAGCACCGCCGCCAGCGGCAGCCCCAGGGTCATCCATTCCAGGAACCCGATCTCCATCCCGTGGCGATCCCCGAGGTACGCGGCCGTCAGGGCATTCGGCGGCGAACCGATGATGGTCGCCATGCCCCCGATATTCGCGGCGAACGCAATGCCCAGCAGGAGCGCCAGAGCCGGGCGTCGCGATTCCATGTCCGGCCCCTGTGGCGGCGCGCCGCGCTCGATCAGTCCCAGCACCGAGAGCGCGATCGGCAGCATCAGGGCCGCCGTCGCGGTATTGCTGACCCACATGGACAACCCCGCCGTGGCCAGCATGAAGGCCCCCACCAGCACATGCAGGCGATTGCCGGCGCGCGCCACGATCGCCAGCGCCATGCGCCGGTGGAGATCCCAGCGCTGCACGGCCAGGGCAATGGCGAAGCCGCCCATGAACAGGAAAATGATCGGATTCGCGTACGGCGCGGTGGCCTCGTCCATGGGCACGATGTCGAGCACCGGCAGGACCGCGATCGGCAGGAGCGCCGTCACCGGCAGCGGCAGGGCCTCGCTGATCCACCAGGTCGCCATGAACAGCGTCAGGCCCAGAACCCGCCAGGCCGCCGGATCGAACCCCGCCGGGGCCGGCACCAGCAGGAAGATGGCGAAGATCGCCGGCCCCAGCAACAGACCGATGCGCCCGCGCCAGTTCACCGGAGGGGTCTTTTCCGGTTGGGTGTCGCGTTGCCCTGCCGTGTCCTCGGTCGCTGCCATGGGCCTCTTTCGTCGGTCAAGCATCAGGGTATACGGCCCGGGCCAAAACCAACCCGTACCATCGGAAATTGCATCGTCCGGGCAACGTGACTATCGTTGTCCCGTTATGCGGCGTGCCCGTTTCGGGACGCTGCCACAGCAGTTTCTCACGACACTGTCCAAGGAGTCTTTCATGGCCTACGAACTGCCCGATCTGCCCTACGCCAAGAACGCGCTGGAGCCGCACATTTCCGCCGAGACGCTGGAATACCATCACGACAAGCACCACGCGACCTACGTGACCAAGCTGAACGGCCTGCTGCCGGGCTCCGAGTTCGAAAACGCCACGCTGGAAGACATCATCAAGAAGGCCCCGGCCGGCGGCATCTTCAACAACGGCGCCCAGGTCTGGAACCACACCTTCTACTTCAACTGCATGGCACCGAACGCCGGCGGCGAGCCCTCGGGCAAGCTGGCCGATGCCATCAACAGCGCCTTCGGCTCCTTCGACGCCTTCAAGGAGAAGTTCAACGAGTCCGCCGTTGGCAACTTCGGCTCCGGCTGGACCTGGCTGGTGCAGAACAGTGATGGCTCGGTGGAGATCGTCAACACCTCCAACGCCGCGAACCCGCTGCGCGACGGCAAGACCCCGCTGCTGACCTGCGACGTCTGGGAACACGCCTACTACATCGACTACCGCAACGCCCGCCCGAAGTACCTCGAGAACTTCTGGGCCGTGGTGAACTGGGACTTTGTGGCCCAGCAGATGAAGTAAAGTCCCAAGCGGACTAAACTAGGCGCCTTTGGCCGCATGACGCGGCCGCGCCTTTCATCGAGCCGGCGGCCCTCCGCCGGCTCTTTGGTTTCGGAGAACCCCATGAGCGACGCCCTGCAGAACACCTACAAGCGCCTGCCCGTTGCCTTCGAGCGCGGCGAAGGCGCCTGGCTGTGGGATACCGACGGCAAGCGCTATCTCGACGCCCTGTCGGGGATCGCGGTGTGTGGCCTTGGCCACGCCCATCCCAAGGTCGCCCAGGCCGTCTGCGACCAGGCCAGCACCCTGGTGCACACCTCCAACCTCTACCGCATCCCGCTACAGGAACAGCTGGCGCGGCGCCTGTGCGCACTGTCCGGCATGGATCGCGCCTTCTTCTGCAACTCGGGGGCCGAGGCCAACGAGGCGGCGATCAAGCTCGCCCGCCTGCATGGCCGTGCCCGCGGGATCGCCGAGCCGAAGATCGTGGTGATGGAAGGCAGCTTCCATGGCCGCACCATGGCCACCCTGTCCGCCACCGGCAACGCGAAGGTCCGGGCCGGATTCGAGCCGCTGGTATCGGGCTTTGTGCATGTGCCCCACGGCGACGCCGAGGCCGTCGAAGCCCTGGCGGCCGACCCGGACGTCGTCGCGATCCTGGTGGAGCCGGTCACCGGCGAGGGCGGCATCCATGTCCCGCCGCCCGGCTACCTGCGCCGCCTGCGCGAACTGGCCGACCAGCACGGCTGGCTCCTGATGCTGGACGAGATCCAGGCCGGCATCGGCCGTACCGGGCACTGGTTCGCCTTCCAGCACGAGGGCATCACCCCGGATGTGGTCAGTCTGGCCAAGGGTCTCGGCAACGGCATCCCCATTGGCGCCAATCTGGTGGCCGGTGCCGCCCGCGAGCTCTTCAGCCCGGGCATGCACGGCACCACGTTTGGCGGCAACCCGCTGGTGTGCCGGGCGGCGCTGGCCGTACTCGATGTGATGCAGGACGAGGCCCTGTGCGAACAGGCGTCCCGTCAGGGCGAGCTCCTGCTGAACCGACTGCGCGACCGCCTCGCGGACCATGCGGGCGTCGTCGCCGTGCGTGGCCGCGGTCTGATGATCGGGGTCGAACTGGACCGCCCGGCCGGCGAGCTGGTCATGGCGGCGCTGGAGCGGGGGCTGATCCTGAACGTGACCGCGGATCGGGTCATTCGCCTGTTGCCGCCGCTGATCATCGACGACGACCAGGTGGAACAGATCGCCGTAACCGTAGCCGACCTGGTGGACGCGTTCCTGGCGTCGCCCCAAGCCAACGAGGTCTCCGCATGAACCCACGCCACTACCTCTCGTTCCTGGATCTCTCCGGCGACGAAACCCGGGCCCTGCTGCAGCGCGCCATCGAGCTCAAGCAGCAACTGAAGGCCGGCGAGCACCACGATGACCTGCTGCGCGGCAAGACGCTCGGCATGATCTTCGAGAAGTCCTCCACCCGCACCCGCGTGTCGTTCGAAGTGGGCATGCAGCAGCTGGGCGGCAACGCCCTGTTCCTGTCCCCGCGCGACACCCAGCTGGGGCGCGGCGAGCCGATCGAGGACACCGCCCGCGTGCTCTCGCGCATGGTCGACTGCGTGATGATCCGCACCTACGAACACGAAAAGATCGAGCTGTTCGCCAAGCACGCCACGGTGCCGGTGATCAACGGCCTGACCGATCTCGAGCATCCGGCCCAGCTGCTGGCCGACCTGCAGACCTACTTCGAGCATCGCGGCGACATCCGCGGCAAGCGCGTCGCCTGGATCGGCGACGGCAACAACATGTGCCACAGCTACATGTACGCCGCGCGCCTGCTGGGCTTCCAGCTGGTGGCCGCCTGCCCCGAGGGCTACGACCCGGAGCCCAGCGTGGTCGATACCACGCGCGAACACTTCGAGCTGACCCGCGATGCCCGCGCCGCCGCCGAGGGTGCGGATCTGGTCGTCACCGACGTCTGGGCCAGCATGGGGCAGGAACAGGAAAAGAGCGCCCGCCGCCGGGCCTTCTCCGGATTCTTCGTCGATGCCGACCTGATGCGGCTCGCCAACGACGACGCCCTGTTCATGCACTGCCTCCCCGCCCACCGCGAGGAAGAGGTCTCCACCGAGGTCCTGGAAGGCCCGCAGAGCGTCGTCTGGGACGAGGCCGAAAACCGCCTCCACGCCCAGAAGGCCCTGCTCGAATTCCTCATCACCCTTAACGCCGACCAGCGCGCTCCGTAAGGGCTTTTTTTACCACGAAGCACACGAAGGCACGAAGAAGGGCAACGTCAAGGGCGATTTCACCACGGAGGGCACAGAGGACACGGAGCAGGTCAAAGGGTGACAGGCCCGGGCTATGGCCCATAGCTCTACTGCCCGGCCGCAGCTCCGAAAATTCTCTGTTATTGCGACCGTTCTCCGTGTCCTCTGTGAACTCTGTGGTTACAAGCCTTTTGCCCTTCTTCGTGCCTTCGTGAGCTTCGTGGTGAACAAAAGGCCCTTGACCTTGAATCGGGGTGTTCAGGCGAGCGCGCGGCGGCGGGCATCGATGCGCCGGCGGGTCTGCCAGCGGTAGACGACGCGCCAGCCGAGCAGGAAGGCCAGGATGGCCGCGTACAGCGCGACCTCGGCATAGTCGGCCCGCGCGAGCCACAGGAAATGCAGGATAGCCAGCACGCCGGCCACGTACACCCCGCGGTGCAGCCAGACCCACCCCTTCTTGAGCCAGCGCTGGGCACCATCGGTGGAGGTGACCGCCAGCGCCAGCAGGATCACCCAGGCGGCGAAACCGACCATCACGAACGGGCGCTCGGTCAGGTCGTAGAGCACCAGTTCCCAGTCGAAGAACAGGTCCACCCCCAGCCAGATCAGGGCGTGCGCGGTCACGTAACCGAACGCGACCAGCCCCAGCATCCGCCGCAACCGGGTGAGCCACGCCAGCCCGGTCATCTGCCGCAACGGGGTCACCGCCAACGCCACCAGCAGCGCGATCATCGCGTGCGTGCCGGATAGCTCCAGCAGCTTCTCGATCGGGTTCACACCCAACCCGCCGAACCAGCCAAGCGTACGCAAGCCGATCCACATCGCCGGCAGAAGCGCCACCAGCAGGACGGCCCACCACACCCCGGTGGGCGGACGGGACCGGGCTCGACGGGTTGTGGCGGTCATGCCCCCATCCCGTCAGAAGTGCTCGCGCAGGTCCATGCCCTCGTACAGCGACGCCACCTCGTCCCCGTAACCGTTGAACATCTCCGTGCGCCGGCGCCGGAACTCGCCGATGCGGCGCTCGGTGCGCTGCGACCAGCGCGGATGATCCACGTCCGGATTCACGTTGCTGTAAAAGCCGTACTCGTCCGGCTGCGCCTGGTTCCACAGGGTCGGTGGCTGGTCCTCGACGAAGCGGATGTGCTGAATGGACTTGATGCTCTTGAAGCCGTACTTCCACGGTACCACCAGCCGGATCGGCGCCCCGTTCTGGTTGGGCAGCACCTCGTCGTACAGACCCACAGCGAGGATGGTCAGCGGGTGCATCGCCTCGTCCAGGCGCAGGCCCTCGGTATAGGGCCACTGCAGCCCACCGGAACTGGCCCGGCGCCGGGGCCGCTGCCCCCGCAGGTTTTCGGGGTCGTGAATACTCTCGAACGCCACGTAGCGCGCACCCCCGCGCGGCTGCGCCTGCTCGATGATGCGGTTCAACTCGAAGCCGATCCAGGGGATCACCATCGACCAGCCTTCCACACAGCGCATGCGATAGATGCGCTCCTCCAGCGACCAGGGGCTGATGAAGTCCTCCACCGCGTACTCACCCGGGTTGTCGCACAGCCCGTCCACGGTGATCGTCCAGGGATCGGTCTTCAGCTGATCGGCGTAGGTCTTCGGATCCCCCTTCCCCGGGCCCATCTCGAAGAAGTTGTTGTAACTGGTGATCTCGTCGTACGAGGTCTTCGACTCGTCGGTCGAGAAATCGCTGGGTTCGAATTCCAGCGGATACCCCCGCAGGGCGGCGGAGGCCGGCAGCGCCGCGCCCAGCCCACCGAGCGCCAGACCAGCGCCCAGCCCGATCCCCGTTCGCAGGAAATCGCGCCGCCGCGCGTAGATCTCCGGCGGCGTAATCTCGCTACGGGAACACTCGGAACGACGTCGGGTGCGGATCAGCATGGCCTGCCCTCGCAACTGTTCGGCGGCGACGGGAAACGCCGCCACTCGTGCACCATGGACCAGCAGCGCCCGCTCGAGTTCGGATCGCGTACTCCATGAGGGAAAACGAGGAACAATAAGAATTTTCTGCTTGCGGGCCGGCCGAAACGATATATAAGGCTTTTCTGATACCGCAGTCCGGGGTGGCCCGGCCGGCTTGTCAGGAGACCCGACAATGGACCCGACGATCGATGATGCGGCCGATGGCGCCGACGAGATCGCCAGCCTGTTCGACACTCAGCTCGTGAACGACCGCGGCCCGGCGCGTCACGCCGCCCGCCGCACCCTGGAACGCCTGATGGAAGAACGCGCCCTGCGCGCCCATCTTCAGGACGACTTCGACCTCGACATCCCGCACGAGGCGATGGACTGGTGACCCCCGGGGTGGCCTCGCGCCACCCCTCGCCTGCAGGCAGCCCTGTTGCACCACAGAGGGCACAGACGACACGGAGAGAGGCCGGGTCGAAAGCGATTAACAGGAAGATTGGAAGGTAGGAAGGGTTGTTGTGGGGCGCCCGGGCACCCCCAGCGCGCGAGGGCTGATCCTGCCTCCGACGCAGCACTGCCGGACCCAAAAAACCTTCCGAGCTTCCAATCTTCCTGTGAAAGCTTTTCGCTTTTGACCTGGCTGTTCTCTGTGTCCTCTGTGCGCTCTGTGGTCGAAACGCCCTAGTCCTCGTACCCCGTCAGCTCCACAAAGCCTCGCCCGATCGCCTCTCCGTCCGGATCGAGGATATCCACGGCGCCCTCCCAGTAGCGGATCACGGTGTCCATCTCCTGTTCGTCGCGGATGGCGCGCACGGTGAATTCGCGTGACGCCGAGCCGTCCGGCGGCGCGATGCGCATGGCCCACTCCACCGGATAGCGATTGCCGGAGGGCTGTGTGGCCCAGCGCCGGGGCTCCAGTTCGACCTGATCGGGCTCCAGAAGCCGATCTTCGGCGTCCGCCGGCATCCAGCGGCCCTTGGACAGCGGATGCGGCTCGCCTCCCTCCTTGCGCAGCTGGTAGTACATGACGTCCAGCCCGTCGTCGAACTGCAGCGCGAACCAGTCCCAGCCCACCTGATCCTCGGACAGCGCACTGGTGCTCCACTCGCGGTCCATCCAGGCCTGACCGGTCACCGCCAGGCGCCCGAGCTCCGCGCGCTCGACCTCCCCGCGCACCGCGATACGGGGCATGGAGTAGTAGTAGGAGGCATTGCCCGGCTCCGGGCCCTTCTGGCTGAGCCCCGCCTCGCCCTGGAGCACCGGGCCACGCCGGGGCTCCAGTTCCAGCGCCAGCCGGTAGTCGTCCACGCTGAAGTCGAGCGTCCAGCGGTCCTGGTCCAGATCCGCGAGCTGCCAGTCCTCGGCCCAAACCCGTCCGACCGGATCGGACGCCCCCGCCAGCCCCGCCCCGTCGCGCACGAAGCGCTCCTCGGAGGCATGGTGCCCGGCCTCGCGGTCGATCACCGCCGTATGCGCCATCCAGATATCCGGGCTGGCCCAGGCCGAGTCGTGCCAGCGCGCATCCCCCGCCAGCTCCGGCGCCAGCCCGACGCGGAAGAAGGTAATGTGAAAGCCCAGCCGCTCGCCCTCCGGCCCGTCGAGATTGCCGGTCACATACCACCACTCGTTGCGAAACCCCGGGTGCGGCCCGTGATCACGCGGAAACTCGAACACCCGCGGCGCATCCGCACGCCGGAACCCGTCCGTCTCCTCCCCGCCCAGGGCCTCGCCCACCCGCAGCCCGGTCACCCCCGGATCATCGGTCTCGGGCGGATCCACACCCCCGCAGGCGCCCAACACCCCCACCATCATCAGCACCATAACCACCCGCAGGCGCAGCCCCAGTGGGAGCCTGCTTGCAGGCGAAGCCCCTGCCCGCGCTGGACCCTGCCAAACCCCATTCGCGGGCAAGCCCGCTCCCACATGTCCCAACCAACGCCTCATCCAGTCCATCACGGCACCTCTCTAAGGGCCGGCACCAGCCGCATGCGCGCCATCCGCCACGCCGGGATGGCCGAGGCCAGCAATGCCGCTCCGATCCCCAGCAGCACGGTCTCGACCACCTCGTCCCAGGGCAGACGCAGGTCCATCCCCCAGCCGAAGGCCTCGCGGTTGATCACCTCGATCAGCAGCCAGCCCATGCCCAGCCCCAGCGGGATCGCCGCCAGCGCGGCAAACGTGCCGAGTACCCCGCCCTGCAGCACGACAAGACTACGCACGCCCCCGGGCAACAGCCCGAGGCTGCGCAGCGTGGCGAACTCGCGCGCCCGCTCCATCTGCAATGCCATGAGCGCGCCCAGGATCGCGATGAAGGCCACCACCAGCGTGATCACCCGCAGCAAATGGGTAATGGCAAACGTCCGGTCGAAGATCGCCATCGACTCCTGCTCGATATCGCCCGGGCGCGTCACCAGGGCTGGGCGGTCCTGCTCTGCCAGCCAGGCCTCCAGCCGTTCCACGACCGCTTCCACATCCACTCCCGCCGGCAGCCGCAGCCCGAACGACCCCACTCCGTCGGGTGGCATGCCCGCCCGGACAAAGGCCGCCTGGGTCATCAGCACAGTACCGCTCGGATTGCCGTAATCACGGTAGATCCCGAGGACTTCGAAGGGGCGCTGGCCGCCGGGCACCGCCAGCGACAGCCGATCCCCCGGCCGAACGTCGTGGTGCGCCGCAAACGGCTCGGTCACCAGCACCGCATCCTCCGTCGCGAGCCGCTCCCCCAGCGCTTCGCGCGCCACCGTGCTCTCCAAAAGCGGCAGATAATCCAGCCAGTCGGCATGCGGTCGCACCACAAAGAGATCCACCAGGCCGCGCTCGCTGACGACCTCCTGACTGGACCCGGTACTGACCGACACGGCCCCCGAGCGCGCCACCAGGTCGGCCATCCAGTCCTCGGGCAGACGCGCACCACCGCGCGCCGAAGCCGGCGCCGCGGGCACCACGTAAAGATCCGACGTCAGCGCCTGGCCCAGCCACTGCTCCACGCTGCCGCGAAAGCTGCCGACCATCACCGCCACGCCGATCGCTGCCGCCAGCGCCAGGGTCAGCGCCGACGTAGCAGGCGCGCTGCGCGACAGGCTGCGCTCCAGGCTGCGCACCGCAATGCGCGGCAGGGTCACCCCGCGAACCAGCGCCGCCAGCCCGCGCAGCGTCCACACCAGTACCCAGGGCAGCAGCAACACCACTCCGGCAATCAACAGGAACAACGCCACGAAGCCGCCCACCAGCGCTCCCGCGCCAGTGACGATCAACCCCCCCCCCGCGAGCAGCAGCGCGATGGACAGCACAGCCAGCCATGCCGCCCAGCGACGGGCGAGGCCCTCCAGACCCCCGCGCCCCGTGCCGCCCGCACGCGCTGCCTCCCAGGCAGGGGCCAGCGCCGCCAACAGCGAGAGCCCCACTCCCAGCAGGAATACCGCCCCCAGGGCCAACGGGCGTGGCGTCACCCCGGTAACCGCCACCGCGAAGAAGTGATCCGTGACGGTCTGCGCCACCTGCGCGACCAGCACCTGCGCCAGCGCAATGCCCAGTAGCGCGCCCAGCAGCGTCCCGATCACGCCGACCAGCAACGCCTCCAGCAACACCACGCCGAAGATCGCCCGCCGGCCCACACCGACCAGGCGCAGACTCGCGATCACCTCGCGGCGCCGGAGCACGGCAAAGGTCTGCGTGTTGTAGATCAAGAACGCCGCGATCAGCAGTGCCAGCAGGCTCATCGCCGTCAGGTTGGTGCGAAATGCCTGGGCCAGCTCGCGCGCGGCCTGCCCACGGCTCTCTACCGGCACCAGCTCCAGTTCGGCGGGCAGAGCCTCGGCCAGCACATCGACCTCGGCATCCGTCAGCCGCACATCGATCCGGTCCAGACGCCCCAGCCGGTCGAGCAGCCCCTGCGCCGTGGCGATATCCGTCACCCATAGCGAGCCACCACCCTCATCGGTCGCGGCGTCCGCCTGGTCACGCTCGGCCGCGCGATCAATGACCGTCACCTCGCGCGCACCCCCCGCCGCCTCCAGCGTCACACGCGACTCGTGAGCCCGGCCCGAATCGCGGAACCAGCCCACCGGCGGCAGAATCGTCCCCGGCTCGGTCACCAGCCGCTGCACCGGGGCATCCCCGATGTCGGAAGCCGCGCCGCGAAACGGCCCCTCGGCCAGAGGATCGACACCCAGCACATAGATCGTGCTGCCGTCCGGCAGACGGGCCGGCCCCTCCACGATCGGAGCGGTATCACGCCATCCGGCCACACGAAGCTCGCGGTAGAAGGCCTCGTCGAACCCGCTGGCCGGCCCGAGTACCTGGTGCGTCGCAGCGCCTGCAACCTCGTCCATCGAGCGGTCAAACGCCCGCTGGGCCGACTGGTTCGCCAGGTCCACCGCGAGCACCACGGCCACGCCAATGATCACCCCCACCAGCGTCAGCAACCGCTGTAGCGGCCGCCGGCGCCAGTCGCGCAGCCAGGCTCGCAGGACCAGAAGGCTCATGCGGGAGCGGCTTCCGTGGAACCGGCCGACTGCAGGAGCCCGTCGCGCATGGTCAGGATCCGGTCCAGCCGACCCGCCAGCTCATGACTGTGGGTCACCAGCAGCAACGAACAACCGGTGGCCCGAACCTGCTCCAGCAACAGGGCAAACACCGTCTCGCCAGTGCGCGAGTCGAGGTTGCCGGTGGGCTCGTCCGCCAGGATCAGCGCGGGTTCGTGCACCAGCGCCCGCGCGATCGCGACGCGTTGTTGCTCGCCCCCGGACAGGGTCTCCGGATACCGCCCGCTCTTGTCACCCAGCCCCACCGCCTCCAGCTGCACCGCGGCGCGCTCGCGGCGTTCGCCGGCAGACAAGTCTGTCGCCAGCTCCAGTGGCAGCATCACATTCTCCAGCACGGTCAGCGTCGGAATCAGGTGAAACGACTGGAACACGATCCCCACGCGGCCCCGCCGCAGGCGCGTGCGCGCCGCCTCGTCCAGCCCCGCCAGCGCCTGCCCCGTCAGGTACACCTGGCCGCGCGCCGCCGCCTCCAGCCCGGCCGCGAGATGCAGCAGGGTGGACTTGCCGCTGCCGCTTTCGCCGACGATCGCCACCCGCTCCCCGGCGCGAAGCGCGAAATCCACCCCATGCAGCACCTCCCCCTCGCCGGGGTAGGCAAACGCCACATCGGTCAGCGACAGCACCGCGCCTTCTACCGAGCCTTGTTGCTCCATCGCACACCTTCTCAATCACACGAATCTTCGCCTGCGAGCAGGCTTGTATGTTTACCCGTGGCAGGCCTAGAAAGGGTCTGTCGGGGTGGAGGGACGAAGCTGGCATCTGGCCTGTGGCACAGACGGTAGGAGAGTTCGTCCCACCCCTCACCTTAAACGCCGATAAGGAATCGATCGGCTCGGGACCGACGATAGATGGCAAGCCAGCGTTCGGTGAGGCCCCGACAGACCACTCCAAGCTAGCTCGGGAGGTGTGATGATGGCAACGCATCGGATCGGGGTCGATGTCGGCAAGGCCGAGTTGTGGATCAGTATTGACGGTGAAACCGCACAGCCGTGT
>NZ_KB898097.1:0-12862 GCF_000377425.1 Thioalkalivibrio sp. ALE28
AGCGGGCCGGGGTCGCGGCAGTCGGGCGTGTTTCTTGGTGACTTCTTTGCACGAGCAAAGAAGTCACTCGGGGCGCGCTGGCGAGTCAGCGCACGGCAGTACGTGGACCGGAGGCACCGTAAACACCGAAGGACGAACCAGGCCTAGCCAAAAATCGGCAGGTTGCGGACCGAAGGCACCATAAACACCGGAGGACGAACCAGGACCAGCCACCACGAGGCAGGCGGCCGACCCAATCCTCCGAAAACGCCGGATGATGATTATGGGGTAGCGGGTGGCGGGTCGTCCCCGGGCCGTGCATGTCCGGGAGAAAGGGAGGGCGGCGGGGCGCCGCCGATGGCGCTAGCGCGACGAGCCCAGGGTTTGTTCGATGCGGTCGGCGAGGGCGACCAGCCGCGCCGAACTGCCGGCGGAGTCGCCACCGGCCTTCTGCTGCTGGCATTCCAGCAGCTCGTGCGCCAGATTCAGCGCCACCATCACCGCGATCCGCTCGGCCCCGACCACGCGCCCGCCATCACGCAGTTCGCGCATGCGTTCGTCAATCAGAGATGCGGAGGCAAACAGGTCGGCACGCTCGTCGGGCGGGCAGGCGATCTGGTACTCCTTGCCCATGATGGAGACGCGGACGGGTTCGGATTGGCTCATTCGCTGTGCTCCATCGAGCGCAGGCGCGCGATCATGTTCTCGACCCGGTGGCGCGCCTGCTCATTGCGCTCCTTGAAGGCCGCGCGCTCGCCCTTGAGCTGGCGGACCTGCTCCTGCAGGAGGTGGTTTTCCTCGCGCAGGGCCGCGTGCTCCTCCAGCAGGCGCGTGATTGCGGCCTCCAGGCGTTCGGTCGGGTCGATCGCGGAATCGTCGTTCGGCTGCATGGCCTCGGTCCCGGTTGGCAGGCGGCCTTCGCCGCAGGGCGTTTGATCCATGGAGTCTAGGAGGGCTTCGCGCGAAGCGTCAACTTGGGTCATCTTCTTGCTGGAACACCTTCACTTTTTGCGGGTCGCATACTTGCCGTTCCGAGGTTTGTTGCGGCGTGGTGCCCGCGCTGGCCACAATACGGCGAATCCCGTTCCCAGAAAGTGTTGCTGCCCATGACCCAGCCCCCCGAACCCGGCCCCGAGGCCACCGTGATCGAGGGCACGGCCCATAACGGAAAGCCGTGCCGGATCGTCGACAACACGGGGAGCGTGCCGCACGCGGAGCTGGAACAGCTGTTGAACGCCTTGATCGAAGAGAAACGCTTCGGTCTCAATATGCTGTCCTCTACCGGTTCCAGCGCGATCAAGCTGGGCGAGCCGCAGTTCACCCACCTGCAGGTGGGGGACGATCTCTACCGCTTCCTGCTGTTCCCCTACGAAGCGCGGCTGGAGAGCTTCTGATGGTCGGCGACCCAGGCACCGGCAACGCGAAGGCGCAGGACGGGCTGGAGCGCGATCCCGTCGCCCTGCGCGAACAGCTGGAGCACGGACTGCGCAGCATGGGCTTCGCGCAGACGCCGGCCTCCGCCCACGGGCTGTTCACCGGCTGCCTGGTGGCGGATCCGGGCGCCGACGTCGACGCCCTGGTGCGCAGCCTGGGCGAGGCCCTGCCGCTGACCGAGGGCGCGGGGGACCGTTTCGGCAAGACCGTGGAGGCGATCCGGCGTGCGCTGCTGGCCCAGCTGTATGACGTGGAGCTGGGCTTCGGCCCGCTGCTGCCGGAGGACGAAGCCATCGAGGCGCAGGCGCAGGCCCTGTCGGAATGGGTGGACGGCTTCATCGCCGGGCTGGGGCAGACGCCGCGTCTGGGCAAACTCAAGCCCTCGGCCGAGGCCAGCGAAATCCTGCGTGATTTCGCGGAGATCGCGCGCATCGAGCTGGAGCCGGAGGACGACGAGGAAAACGCCGCCGCCTTCGAGGAACTCAATGAATATGTGCGCGTGGGCGTTTTGCTGATCGCCGACGAGCTGGCCCCGGACGACCCGAAACGGATCCCGATGCAATGACGCGAACGCGACAAGCCCCCCGGCCGGGCCGGATGCCGGAGATCCCCCAGGGCGAGTTCGCCCGGCGCCGCCAGCGTCTAATGCGGGCGCTCGGACCCGAGGCGATCATCGTCGTTCCTGCCGCTCACGAGCGCACCCGCAACCGGGATGTCGAGTACCCCTTCCGTCAGGACAGCGACTTCCTCTACCTGACCGGCTTCCCGGAGCCGGATGCGGTGGCGGTGCTGGTCCCGGGGCGGCCGGCCGGCGAATTCATCCTGTTCTGTCGCGACCGCGACCCGACCCAGGAGACCTGGCAGGGCCGCCGCGCCGGGCCGGACGGGGCGATGGAGACCTTTGGGGCCGAGTGCGCCTTCCCGATCGAGGACATCGACGAGATCCTGCCGGGTCTGATGGAGAACCGCGCCGTGCTGGCCGCCCCGTTCGGGCGCGACGAGCCGCTGGATCAGCGCCTGTTCGGCTGGGTGAACCGGGTGCGGGCCAAGGCCCGCAACGGCGTGCGTGCACCGCACGAGTTCGTCGCGGTGGAGCACCACCTGCACGAGCAGCGGCTGTTCAAGAAGGCCCCCGAGCTCAAATTGATGCGCCACGCGGCCGCCATCTCCTCGCAGGCGCATGTGCGCGCAATGCAGGCCTGCCGCCCGGGGCTTACCGAGTTCGCGGTGGAGGCCGAGCTGCTGCACGAGTTCCACCGCTACGGGACCGAGACCGCGTATCCCTCGATCGTCGGGGGTGGCGAGAACGGCTGCATTCTGCACTACATCGAGAACCGCGCCGAACTGAACGCCGGCGACCTCCTGCTGATCGACGCCGGCTGCGAGGTACAGGGCTACGCCTCCGACATCACCCGCACCTTTCCGGTCTCCGGCCGCTTCGACGAACGCCAGCGCGAGGTCTACGAGTGCGTGCTGGCCGCCCAGCTCGCCGCGATCGAACAAGTACGCCCGGGCAACGACTGGGACACCCCGCACGCCACCGCCGTGCGCGAACTGACCCGCGGGCTCAAGGAGCTGGGCGTGCTCAAGGGCCGCCTGGACAAGCTGATCCGCGACCAGGCCTACCGCCCGTTCTACATGCACCGCACCGGGCACTGGCTGGGGCTGGACGTGCACGATGTCGGCGACTACCGCGTCGGCGACGCCTGGCGCCAGCTGGAACCCGGCATGGTGATGACCGTGGAACCCGGGCTTTATTTCGGGCCCTACAGTGATGCGCCGAAGGAACTGCGCGGCATCGGCGTGCGCATCGAGGACGACGTCGCCGTCACCCGCGACGGCTTCGAGGTCCTCACCGCCGACTGCCCCAAGACCGTCGCCGACATCGAGGCCTGCATGGCCGGCGACCTCCCGGGCTGGGACTGACCATGCCCGCCCATCGTCTCTTCCGTTTTCGTGAACGACCCGGAGTCCGGACCGGGGCGATTCGCCTGCAAGCAGGCTCCTACAGGAAGCAGCATGCACGATCCTCCGTGGGAGCCTGCTTGCAGGCGAATGGGGCGTCGGACCCACCTTTGCGGGGTGCGTCTTGACAACAAACACCTGCGACATCGCCATCGTCGGCGGCGGGCCGGTCGGCGGCCTCGCCGCCTGCACCCTGGCGCGCGCGGGCTATGCGGTCACGCTGTTCGAGCGCGGGGTGCCACCCGCGCCGGATGCACACGCCAACGACACCCGTGGCTATGCCCTGGCGGCCGGCTCCGTACAGTTCCTCGACGATCTCGGCTACTGGACGCCACTGGCGCAGCGGGCCACCGCGATCCGCTCCATCGTCGTCAGCCGTCGCGGCGGGCTGGGGCGGGTGCATCTGAATGCCGCCGACCATGGCCGCCAGGCCCTCGGGCAGGTGGTGCCGGCCGTCGCGCTGGAGCCGATGCTGGACGCGGCCTGCCGCGACGCCGGTGTGGATGTGCGCTACCAGTCCACGCTGGCGGGCGTGGGGGACGTGACGGATGGGCGCCGCGTGCTGCACATCGAGGGCGCTGAAGGCGAGGACACCTGGGCCGCCCGCCTGATCCTGGCCGCCGACGGCATCCAGTCCCCCACGCGCAAGGCCCTGGGTCTGCCGGTGAACCGCCTGCGTTACGCGGCGGATGCCCTGGTCTTTGACGTGCAGCCGGCGCGGCCGCACAACGGCCAGGCCTTCGAGCGCTTTACCGACGAGGGGCCGCTGGCCTTGCTGCCGCAGGCGGACGGGCGTATGAACGCCGTCTGGGTGGCCCCGCCAGAGGCCTGCGAGCGCCGCCTGGAACTGGACGACGCCGAGCGCCTGCGCGAGCTGCAGGCCCGTTTCGGCTGGACGCTGGGCCGCCTGCGCCCGGCCGGCCGCGTGGTGCGTTTTCCGCTGGAGCGGGTGCATGCCCCCGAGCCGGTCGCGGAACGCGCGCTGTTGCTGGGCAATGCCGCGCACGCAGTGCACCCGGTGGCGGGGCAGGGGCTGAACCTGTCCCTGCGCGATGTCGCCACACTGCTGGGCGCACTGCGCGACGGGCGCGAGCCGGACGGCACCCCGCGTTTCGTGACCGACCCCGGTGCGGCGGCCACGCTCGAAGCCTATGCGCGCGCCCGCCGTCGCGACGTAACCGGTGTGGTCGCCACGACCGATTTCCTGGCCCGCGGCATGCTGCACGCGGCCGGCCTGCGCGGGCATGCGCTGGGCAGCGGCATGATGGCCGTCGACCGCCTGCGCCCGGCGCGGGATCGGATCGCACGGGCCGCCATGGGCCTGGGCCCGTTGCCGCGCCACACGGCCCGCCATTTGGCCCGGCCGGATGTGGGGGGCGCGGCATGAGCGCTCGCCCCACAGGCGAGTTGCTGGACCTGCTCGTGGTCGGTGCCGGTGCCGTCGGCGGCGCAATCGCGCTGGGCGCGGCGCGCCAGGGCCTGCGCGTGGGGCTGCTGGAACGCAATGCCGCGCCCACCTTTACTGACGCCACGCCCGTCACGCGGGTGGCCACGCTGAACATCGCCTCGATGGACTTCCTCGACACACTGGGCGTGCAGGACGCGCTGGAGGCGCGCCGCGCCCATGCCTTCTCCGGCATGAGCGTGTGGGACGCGCACGGCCCGGGGCATATCCGCTTCAATGCCGACGATCTGGGTGTGCCGGCGCTGGGCTGGACCGTGGAGCACGCCGCGCTGGAGGCCGTGCTGTGGGCTGAGCTTGAGGCCGCCGGTGTCGACCTGTGGCCGGAGACCGAATGGAAGAGCGTGGATGCGCGCCCGGATCGGGTCGACCTCTACGGACCGAAGCACGCGCGGCTCGCCTCCGCCCGTTTGGTGGTCGCGGCCGACGGTGCGCAGTCCCCACTACGCCACCGCATGGGCATCCCGGTGCGCGAGCAGGACTATCACGCCCGCGGCGTGGTCGCGACCGTGACCACCGAGCGCCCGCACGAGGACACCGCCTGGCAGCGCTTCGTCGACGACCAGATCATCGCGTTCCTGCCACTGGCGGATGGGCGCAGCTCCATCGTCTGGTCCCAGCCCGAGCACCAGGCGGACGCAACGCTGGCGCTGGACGACGCTGGATTCTGCGCGGCGCTGGCAGAGGCGATCGACCACCGCCTGGGTGTCGTCACCGACACCTCCCGGCGCGCCAGCTTCCCGCTGGTGGCGCGCCATGCCCGCGACTACCACGCCGGCCGCGTCGCGCTGGCAGGCGATGCCGCCCACACCATCCACCCGCTGGCCGGCCAGGGCCTGAACCTCGGCCTGGCCGACGCCCGCGCCCTGGTCGAGCGCCTGCACGGCCCCGCCCGCCGCGACCCGGGTGCGGAGACAGTCCTGCGCGCCTACACCCGTGACCGCCGCGCAGAGAACGCCTTCATGCAGCGCGCGATGGACGGCTTCCGCCTGATCTTCGGCACTCACGCCGCCGGCCTCCCCGAACTGCGCGGCCTCGGCATCCGCCTGGTCGACCAGGCGACCCCGCTAAAACGCCGCTTCGCCCTGCGCGCCTTCGGCCTCGACTAGCCCCAGCCGCGCGGCGATCCAACCGCCGAATCTTCTCCGTCCGCCTCCGCCCCGTAGGAGCCGCCTTGGCGGCGAAGCTCCTGCCAAAGGTCGGCACGGGCAGGCGCTTCGCCTGCAAGCAGCCTCCCACAGGCGCCGTTGGCTGAAGCCGCGTGGGAGCGGGCTTGCCCGCGAAGCCCCGGCCAAAGCCCGAACGCCCCTACGGCATCACCTGCGCGCCACAAGCCGAATCATCCCTATAACGCTCCGTCTCAACCGCCGCATCTTCGCCGCCCGCATTCGCCCCGTAGGAGCCGCCTTGGCGGCGAAGCGCCTGCCAAAGGTCGGCACGGGCAGGCGCTTCGCCTGCAAGCAGCCTCCCACAGGCGCCGTCGGCCATGGCCACGTAGGAGCGGGCTCGCCCGCGAAGCCCCCGCCAAAGCCGGGACTCTTCATCGGCGCTATCAACCACTTACCCGTGCGCCGCCACAGGTTTTTGTGCGTGCTATATTGATATCAACCGGTCCACCCACTGGTCCATAAAGGTGCAAGCATGTCTCATCACGAAATCATCGGGGCTCACGATGCCAAGACACACCTTTCCGGTTTCCTCCGAAAGGTGCAGGCGGGCGGGCGTTTTACCATCACGCAGCGGGGCCGTCCTGTGGCTGCGCTTGTGCCATTGGAGGAGGACGATGCGCCCAGGCGTGTGCAGGCCGCGCGGAACCTCCGGCAGCTGATGGCCGAGGCCCCAGCGCGGGGCAAGGTGGATATCAAGGCCCTCGTCGAGTCGGGGCGTGACTGATGGATCTCGTGCTCGATAATTCCATCGTGATGCGCTGGCTGCTGTCCGATGGTAGTCCCGCCGACCAGGAAGTCGCGGCAACGGTCCTGCGTTCCATCGAGTCGGGCGATATCCGTCTGATCGCGCCATCCGTCTGGCCGTTGGAGGTCGCCAACGTGGTCGCCCGTGCGGAAAGCCAGGGCCTGGTGACTGAAGCTGAAACCACGCGCTTCCTCGCGCTACTGCAGGATCTCATGGTGGCCGTTGATCCGGGCGGCATCGATCCGGTCTTCGGCCTTACGCTTCAACTGGCCAGGCGTTATGGCCTTTCCGCGTACGATGCCTCCTATCTCGCACTCGCGCTTCAGTACGGCGCCACCCTTGCAACACTGGACCAGGCCCTGATCACCGCGGCTCGCCGAGCCGGGGTCGCTGTGTTTGCGAGCAGGGCCTGACGGTTCAGGCTATCCCGCGTCGAGTTTCAATCGGATCGCCGTAGCCAGCGCTGTCACCCTCGACCCGCCCCAGCAGCATGCGCCGCCCGTATCCGCCCCCGTCGGCAACCCGGCCGCAGCGAAGCGAAGAGCCGGGATCACCAGCCTTGGAGCGATACCCCGCGTACCTACTACCACCCAGGCACGAGGTTCCGGATAACCCCAGCGTGGTTTCCGGGACGACCGAACGAGAGGCCCTCCCCTCTAACCTTCGGCCTGCGCCCGGCTACCAGCCTCTCCCTTTTTTCCTTCCACCCTGTAGGAGCGGGCTCGCCCGCGAAGCCCCCGCCAAAGCCCGAAAACCTTTAGTCGTCACGACCCACGCTCATACCGCCGCACCGCTGTCTGCTTTCCGCAACACTCCGGCCGCGACCCTGCCCAAATCTCTCCTTGTTGCAAAAACCCAACGCATCCGACCCGTCGATCCGGCCTCTTCAGATCCGAAAAATGCCACGGCCCCCGCAAACCCGAGAAAAATAAGCAAAACCTGATCGAATTCTCGCCGCGTCTCGCGGGGCAACCATAAGCTTTAGCTTATTAACCCAGTAATTCCGCATGTTGCAATCCAATTCAAGCGCCCTCGAAGCCTCCGATCGCAAGTCGTTGATCTACCGAAAAGCGCTCCCCGTCACGGATACCCCCTTACTGTGGCAATTTTTTCCCGCCTAGGGGTTGAAACGAGACACCGTGGTGTATATAAAACACCTGTCATTCGCGGCATCGACCGTGGATGCAGGCGTAGAAACGAACACATACCTCTCCTGGGAGATACGCAACATGAAAAAACAGATTCTCGCAGTCGCCGTTGCCGGCGCCTTCGCAGTCCCGGCCTTCGCCGCCGCCGACACCAACGTCACCCTGTTCGGTCAGCTGCAGACGCAGATCGTCCACCACAGCGGCTCGGGCGATGGCGGTACCTTCAACAGTGGCTTCCGCCAGACTGACGCTGGCGGTCTCGGGTTTGGGCTGGGTGACGGTTCTGGCCCGAGCCGTATCGGCGTGATGGTCAACCATGACCTGGGCAATGGCCTGACCGCGCTGCTGAAGATGGAATCGTCCGCGACGACTCAGGACGCTTTCGGCGCAGCCCGTGACAATTACGTCGGTCTCGATGGCGACTTCGGCCGTGTTATCGCAGGTCGTATGTCGTCCTCCTACAGCACTGCCGGCAAGGACCCGCTGAACGCGACGTTCATGCAGGGGCGTGCTAACGGTGCTCGTCTGGGCGGTCTGAACGGTTTTGGTAACGGTTCTTACGTGAACCGTGGCGTTCGTTACAGCAACAGCTTCGGTATCGTGAGCCTGGATGCAGGCGTCTTTATTGACAATGCCGACGATAGCGATACGGCGTACTCTGCTCGCTTGAACTTCGATCTGAATCCTGTCGAGCTCTACATTGCTCACTCTCAGGCGGATGATTTCGTCGGTGAAGGTCGCGGCCCGTCGCCTGTGTTTGGTGACTTCCGTGCGTCGAAGGTTGGCGTTGACTGGTCCACCGGCCCGTTCCGTCTGGTTGCCGAAGTTGAAGACTTTGACTGGGATGACGCTTCTCCAACTGGCAGCAACCGGGGGAACACGTACTTCGTCTCCGGTACTTACACCATGGGTCGTAACGACTTCGTGTTGAACCTCGGCCACACCCGCCTCAAGGATGGGGATCCGAACACGGATTACGCCGCGATTGCTGTGAAGCACAACTTCAGCAACCGTGTTATGGCGTTTGCCGGTGTGGGTTACACCAGCACGGACGACGCGGCCATCGGTCCGGACACCGGCGACCTGTCGTTCACCGGTGTCGGTGGCGGCATGCGGGTGTCCTTCTAAGGGTAGCCACTGCTTCCAAGCGGTATAACAATACATTTGTAGTTGTATTGGCGGGGCCCCCAGGGGCCCCGTTTTTTGTGCGTATCTTTCGGCCCCGTTCGGGGCCTTTTTTATGTTTGAGGCTGGTGGGTTCGCCACCCGGGCGCTAGCTGGCATGCAAACCTGGGGTCAAACCTTGCCTTTTGCCCCTCGGGGTTTCCGCGCGCCCGATTCGACTTTGGGACGGGCGGTAGGCCGGTCGGAATCGGGTTGTTGGTACGGTCTGATTTAGGTTGTACTCGCGGTTGTCAGGGACAAGACGGGGAGAGCAGGGATGGCTCGATCGGTGCGATTGGAGTATCCGTGGGCGTTGTATCACGTGACGGCGCGCGGCAATCGGCGGGACTGGATCTATCTGGATGACGTTGACCATCGGCGCTTCGAAGAAACGCTGGCGCGAGCAGTCGAGCGATTCAACTGGGTGGTCTTTGCGTACTGCCTGATGGGCAACCACTATCACCTTCTGGTAGAAACGCCGGATGCGAACCTGGGCCGGGGGATGCAGTGGCTGAATGGCGTTTACACGCAGCGGTTCAACCGCCGTCACCGGCGTGTGGGTCATGTGCTTCAAGGCCGGTACAAGGCGATCCTGGTCGAGCGCGAGTCGTATCTTCTGGAATTGGCGCGCTACATCGTCCTCAATCCGGTGCGTGCGCATCTGATCGACGATCCTGCGGACTGGGAGTGGAGCAGCTACCGGCCCACCGCGGGCCTTTCGGACGCCGTCTCGTGGCTATCGACGGATCGCGTGCTGGACGAATTCGGCCCGGCCGCCTCCCGACAGCAGGCCTATCGGCGGTTTGTCCATGAGGGAATCGGACGTACCTCCCCCTGGAATGATCTGCATGCGCAGCTATTTCTTGGCTCCGAGGCCTTTGTCGAGGCGCGGCTGGCAGGTCAGTCCGGCAGGCTGGACTTGGACCCGGAATACCCCAAGGCCCAGCAGCGGCCTGTGCCGCCGAAGCTCGAATTCCTGGAGGCAAGCGTCCCGAGGAATGAAGCCATTCGGCGCGCGTATGCGTCCGGTGGCTACACGCTGAAAGCTATCGGTGACCATTTCGGTCTGCATTTTTCGCGAGTGAGTCGAATCCTGTCCGCGGGGGCAAAAGGCAAGGTCTGACCCCGTCGGTTCGCGAAGGTCTGACCCCGTCGGTTCGCGAAAGGCAAGGTTTGACCCCGTCGGTTCCACTTTCGGTCTGCATTTTTCGCGAGTGAGTCGAATCGTGTCCGCGGGGGCAAAAGTCAAGGTCTGACCCCGTCGGTTCGTGGTTCCGCGCGTCGGTTCCCGCGGGGGCAAAAGGCAAGGTTTGACCCCGTCGGTTCCACGGGGGCAAAAGGCAAGGTTTGACCCCGTCGGTTCCATGACCCCGTCGGTTCCTCGCAAAGGTTTGACCCCGTCGGTTCCTCGGGCGGAACACTTGGCGTCATTATCCCAAACCCGCTCTCCGGGCGGGAACGGCGGCGGATTAAATCAGCGTCTCCCTAGGCGGGATCGGGGCAGAGTTCGAGGATCTGGTTGAGGACCGCGCAGGCTTCCCGGTAGGTCCCCTGCGGCACTTGTCCGGCTGGATGGGGTGTCGCGTTGCGTTGGCGCCAGTCGAAGGACTTTACCTGGTGGCAGAGGATGTAGCTGGTTCTTGCATCCGGCGTCGTGCCCGCCACCACGGCGAAGGGGTTGGTCGCATTGGAATCGGCAGTGGTCATGGGGAGCCCCAGAACCAGCGAGGTGCGGGCGTTGAATTGGGTCGGCGACAGGACGAGGAAGGGGTGAATATCTCGCATTTCCCGCCCGGCCTGAGGGTTGCAGTCTATCCAGATGACGTCACGGCGCCGGGGTACCCAGTCCTTGGGTGCTGCACGCTTTACCATCGTTCATTTCCAATCACGTCCGTGCACATGGCCTCGCCGCCATGCTTGTCCGGGTCGAATCCTTTCAGGCGTTCCTCCAGGCTCATGGATGGAGTGGTTTCCGGACGGATTACGATCTGGTTGCCTTCGACGGAGACGATCACGGATTGGTCCGCCTCCAGTTGCGCTGCGCGCGCGATGGCCGCAGGAAGCCGGACGCCCAGATTGTTGCCCCAGCGCTTGATGTTCAGTCGTGTCTCGGCCATTGCTCCACCCGCAAGATGTATAGACATTGTTTAAACGACTGTATCACCACGGTGTGGGGGCGTGCCAGAGGGGTATGTTCGGGCGGGCGGGGGACATCCCGGATAACCGCGTTGCGGTTTCCGGGACGATGATCGGGTGTGTCGGCGTGCCATCTGGCGGGTTTGGTCGAAGGGGTGACTCCCGCCGTTGTGGGTGCGTTTCGCGGGGTCAACGCACCCTACGGGCAGTGCTATTCCGTAGGATGCCGATGAGCGAAGCGAATCGCATCATGGGAGCGGGCTAGCGGGCGGGATCGACGCGAATTTCGAGGGTGAGGGTGTCGCGGTCGCGGGTGGTGCGGCGGGAGGCGAGGCCGCGTTCCGTGACGTCGGTTTCGGTGTGGACGCCGCCGAGGGTGTGCCAGGTGCCCGGCTCTAGGGTGAGTTGCGTGTCGATGGCGTCGCGGTCCACGGCGCCGCGGGGGAGGGGGCCTTCGTGGAGCTGGGAGATGGCGATGCGGATGCGGCCGTCGGGCTGGACCTGGGGGCGGACGCGGAAGCCACGGGCGGTGTCCTGCAGCAGGGGTTCGATGCCGACGCCGGCGCGGCCGTGGAGGATGCGGAAGCCGGCGGCGCGGGTCTCGCCGACCAGGATGATGGCCTCGGTGCCTTCCCGCAGGCGCAGGTGCTGGGTCTGGTCGTCGCGGCGGGTGGTGCGCAGCCGCTGGCTGGAGATGCGGCCCTCGGTGCCCTCCGGGCCGCTCTCGAACTCGAGGCCGGTGCCGCGTTCGGTGCGCGGGGCGTCGCGGTGGCGGCGTACGGAGAGGACGAGGTCCTGGGCCGGCGTGTCGAGTTCGGCGACGACTTCGCGGATCTGTTGCAGGGTGCGGGCGTCGGCGCGTACCAGCAGCCGGAAGCCGTCGCCGCGCAGGGTGGCGGTGTCGCCGAACAGGGCCTGCAGCTCGGGCAGCAGGCTGTTCGCCGGTCGGTGTTGCAGCGGCAGCACGGCGACCTCGGCGTGGGTGTCGCGTGCACCGGCGAGGCCGGGGAGCAGGGTGCCAGCCGCCAGCGCGAGGGCGGCTCGCAGGAGGTAACGCCGCTCGGTCATGTCGGGCGGCTCAGACGAGGAGGCGGCGGAGTTCGACGGCTTCATCGCTGAGACTCCAGTTGGCCTCGAAGTCCTGGACGGCGCGCTGGGTGCCCGGCCGATCGTCGACGTCGCCGCGCAGTATGCGGCGCCCGCCGGCCTGGGTGAGCTGCATCCAGCCGCTGTGGTCGGCAATCGCGGTGACGGTCAGCGGGCTTTCCTCGGCGGCCTCCAGGCGGCGCACCGAGACGGCGCTGGGCAGGCGTTTGATGCTTTCCACCAGGCTCGGAAGCTGTTCCTTGAGCGCCAGGTCGTCGTCGACCAGCAGGCGGATGTCGGTATGCCGGTGGCGGCGTGCGATCCCGGCCAGTTCCGCGCCCAGGTCGGGCCCGGCGATCTCGGCCAGCAGGGCGACGCGGGCATGCAGCCAGAGGCGTCGGCGGGTGGCGGCCAGGAGCTCGGCCAGCAGGGCCTCGGCGTCGATCAGGGTCGGGTCGCGTTCGGGGGCGGTCATCGGAGTCTCGCTCGGGTTGAGGGTCCTTCCCTCAGCATAGGGGAGTGGGGGTGGGTTCGCATCATTGCTCCGGGTCGTGTTCCCCGGGGGGGTTAGGGG
>NZ_KB898097.1:12972-56175 GCF_000377425.1 Thioalkalivibrio sp. ALE28
CCCCGGCCCGCACAGCGGGCCGGGGTCGCGGCAGTCGGGCGTGTTTCTTGGTGACTTCTTTGCACGAGCAAAGAAGTCACTCGGGGCGCGCTGGCGAGTCAGCGCCGGGCAGGTGGCGGACCGAAGGCACCGTAAACACCGAGCGACGAACCATGGCCAGCCACCACGAGGCAGGCGGCCGGGGGCTACTCGTGGACGTAGTCCACGACCTCCAGGCCGAAGCCACCGAGGCCATGAAAGCGCTTGGGCGCCGACATCAGCTTCATGCGCCCCACCCCGCAGTCAGCCAGGATCTGGGCACCAATGCCATACATGCGCCACTCGGCGGAGTTCTCCCGCCCACTGCGCTCTTCCGGCGCCGGCTGGCCGATATGCTCCAGACGCTGGGCCAGGGCCTCCGGGCTCTCGTGCTTGCGCAGCACCACCACCACACCCTCGCCGGCCGCGTCGATCCGGCGCAGGGCATCGTCCAGCGGCCAGCCACGGTCCGGGCCGGCATAGCCCAGCGTGTCGTACAGCGTGCTCTCCAAATGGACACGCACCAGGGTCTCCTGGTCCGGCTTCGGCTCGCCGCGCACCAGCGCGAAATGCAGCTCGTGATCCACCTCGTCCTCGAACGCCAGCAGGCGGAATTCGCCATGCTCGGTCGGGAACGGACGCTCCGAAACCCGACGCACGGTCTTCTCGTTCTCGATGCGATAGCGGATCAGGTCCTCGATGGTGCCCATCTTGAGATCGTGCTCGGCGCAGAAGCGTTCGAGATCCGAACGCCGCGCCATGCTGCCGTCCTCGTTCAGGATCTCGACAATCACCGCCGCCGGTTCGGCCCCAGCCAGGCGCGCCAGATCGCAGCCGGCCTCGGTATGGCCGGCGCGCACGATGACCCCACCGGGCTGTGCCATCAGCGGGAACACGTGCCCCGGTTGGACGATATCCTCGGGCTTCGCGTTGGGCGCGACCGCGGTCCGGATGGTGTGTGCGCGATCGTAGGCCGAGATGCCGGTGGTCACGCCCTCGGCGGCCTCGATCGACAGCGTAAAGTTGGTGCCATGCACGTCATTGGTGTCGGTCACCATCAGCGGCAGCGCCAGCTGCTTGCAGCGCTCGCGGGTCAGCGTCAGGCAGATCAGGCCGCGGCCGTACTTGGCCATAAAGTTGATGTCCTCGGGCCGCGCGTGCGAGGCCAGCATCAAGAGGTCGCCCTCGTTCTCGCGGTCCTCGTCGTCGACGATGACCACCATGCGTCCGGCCTGCAGTTCCTCGAGGATGGTTTCGGTACTGGAAAATTCCATGCGTGCCTTCGGTCGGGGGCCGTGCGTTCAGTCGCGCGGCCCGGATTGATTGGGAAAGCCCTGTTCAGCCAGCCAGGCCTCCGACAGGTCGCCCGCCTGCGCGCCGGGCTCGGCCGCCCGCTCGCCCAGCATCAGACGCTCCAGATAGCGGGCGATCAGGTCGACCTCGAGGTTGACCGGGGTGCCCACCGTATAGACGGCGAAGCGGGTCAGGGACCAGGTATGCGGGATGATGTTGACCTCGAACTCGGCGCCGTCCACGCGGTTCACGGTCAGGCTGGTGCCATCAATGGTGATCGAGCCCTTGGCCGCGATGTAGCGGGCCAGTGCCGGTGGCGCGCGAAAGCGCACGCGGGTCGAGCGCGCATCGGGCTCCATCGCCACCACCTCGCCGACGCCGTCGACGTGCCCGGACACCATGTGCCCGCCCAGGCGGTCGCCCAGGGCCAGCGCCCGTTCGAGATTCACCCGGTCCCCCGGTTCGAGATGGCCCAGCGTGGTCACCTCCAGCGACTCGCGCGAGACATCGGCGGCAAAGCCGCTGCCCGCCAGGTCGGTCACCGTCAGGCAGACCCCGTTCACCGCGATCGAGTCCCCCAGCCGGGTGTCCGACAGGTCCATCCCGGTCGCGTTCACGTGCAGCCGCACGTCGCCACCGCTGGGGGTCTGGCGCTCCAGGCTGCCTAGGGTCTCGATGATTCCGGTAAACATGGACGTCCGCTCGTTCCGGGGTGCCCGCACGGACCGCGCCGGGCTGCTCGCCGCCCATCATAGGGAAACCCTAATGAGTTCGCACCACGCCCCGCCCTTTTACCCGGTTCCTGCCCGGAAACCCCTTGTTCACCACGAAGCACACGAAGACACGAAGAAGGTCAAAGGCGGTTCACAGGAAGATGGGAAAACTGGAAGGGTTTTTCGGTAAATAACAATAGCGGATGGTCATGGTCTGCCCATGCGATGCCGTTGCGCACCCCGTTTCAAACCCAGTCATCCTTCCACTCTTCCCGTCTTCCTGTAGACCGCCCTTGACCTTTCCCTTCTTCGTGCCTTCGTGCGCTTCGTGGTGAAATCAGCCCTTACGAACGCGGGTGGGCGCGCAGGCGCAGGGTTTCGCCGACCCAGCGGGAATCGACGATCTCGAGTTCGGCGCGCTCGGACATGCGGGCCAGCGGCCACTCGACCAGGGGGCGAGCATTGGAGCCCATCAGCAGGGGGGCCTGGTAGATCAGCCATTCATCGACCCAGCCACCACGCGCAAGCGCGCCGGCCAGACCCGGTCCGGACTCCACATGCAGCTCGTTGACCTCGGCGCGGCCCAGCTCCGCCAGCACCGCGCCAAGATCCAGCCCGCCTTCGGCGGATTCCTCCGCCAACGGCACGGGCCGGACCTCCGCCCCTCGGCCGCGCAGGGTGTCCGCGGCCGGCGAGTCCGCGGCATCGGGCCCCGTGAGGATCCAGACCGGTCCCTCGCGCAGGATCTGCGCGCCCGGCGGCGTCCGCAGGCGGGCGTCCAGGATCACCCGCAGGGGCTGGCGTCCCGGCAGGTCGTAATAGCGGGGGTCGTCCGGAAATCCGGCATGGGCGGCCAGGTCGAACGGCTTCATGCGCACGTTCAGGCGCGGGTCGTCGGCGACCACGGTGCCGCTGCCGGTCAGGATCGCGCCCGCGCGGGCCCGCCACTGCTGGACGTCGCGGCGCGCCGCCTCGCCGGTGATCCATTGCGACTCGCCGGAGGCCATGGCGGTACGCCCGTCGAGGCTCGCGGCAAGCTTGACGCGCACCCAGGGGCGTCCCTGCTCCATGCGCCGCACGAATCCGGGATTCAGGGCACGCGCCTCGGCCTCCAGCACGCCGCTGTCGACCGGGATACCTGCTGCCCGCAGGGCCTCGATCCCGCCGCCACAGACCTGCGGGTTGGGGTCCTGCATGGCGATCACGACCCGGGCTACCCCGGCGCCGATCAGGGCATCGGTGCAGGGCGGAGTCCGGCCGTGATGGCTGCAGGGTTCCAGGGTGACGTAGGCGGTTGCGCCACGCGCGGCCTCGCCGGCCGCCCGCAGTGCGTTCACCTCGGCATGGGCCTCGCCGGCCTTCCAGTGCAGTCCCGCGCCGACTTCGCGTCCGTCGCGCACGATCACGCACCCGACCCGCGGGTTCGGGTCCGCGGTGAAGCGGCCGTAGTCGGCCAGCTCCAGGGCCCGCGCCATGTAACGGCGGTCCGTGATCGCCTGCTCGGTCGTGGGTGCTTCCATCACTCCCCCCTGGACGAGTCACCACTCCCCGGTGGCACCTGCGGGCCGCCCGCCGCCGATTCCGGGGCAGGACCGGGCGCCTCCTCGTCGATCAGGCGCAGCTGCGAGCGGCGCATCTCCGGGCTGAGGTCTTCCTCCAGCCGTTCGATGGCCTCGCGGAAGGACTGCACGCTGGCGAAGCTGAGATAAATGGAGGCAAACCGGATATAGGCCACATGGTCGAGGCCGTGCAAGGCGGCCAGGACCATTTCGCCGATCCGGTCGGATTTCACTTCGGGGGCGGTGAGCGCGGACAGCTGGCGCTTGATGTCGTCGATGACCCGCTCGACATCGTCGGTCTTCACCGGGCGCTTGTGCAGGGCCCGACGCAGACCGCTGCGCAGCTTCTCCTCGTCGAAGGCGACGCGTTCGCCGGAGCGCTTGACCACCCGCGGCAGGCTGAACTCCGCCCGTTCGAAGGTGGTAAAGCGCGCCCCGCAGGCGCGGCACTGGCGCCGGCGCCGGATCTGTTCCTGCTCCGGGCCGGCCACCCGCGAATCGACCACGCGGGTATCCTGATCATGACAGGACGGACAGCGCATCCCGCGCCCGCGACCCGTGACTCGCCGAGATTATTCGGGCGCGCCGTAGACCGGGAAGCGGCGGCAGATCTCGACGACCTTGTCGCGGGTCGCGTCGATCACCTGCTCGTTCTCGTGGTCGTCCAGCACGTCGGCGATCCAGCCGGCCAGCTCGCGCGACTCGGCCTCGGTAAAGCCACGCGTGGTCAGCGCGGCGGTGCCGATGCGGATGCCGGAGGTCACGAACGGCGACTGCGGGTCATTCGGCACCGCGTTCTTGTTGACCGTGATGTTGGCGCGACCCAGCGCGGCATCCGCGGCCTTTCCGGTCATGCCCTTGGACACCAGGCTCAGCAGGAACAGGTGGTTGTCGGTGCCTCCGGAGACGATGTCGTAGCCGCGTTCGACCAGGACCTCGGCCATCGCGCGGGCGTTGGCGATCACCTGCTTCTGGTAGGTCTTGAATTCCGGTTCCAGGGCCTCCTTGAACGCCACCGCCTTGCCGGCGATCACGTGCATCAGCGGGCCACCCTGGGTACCCGGGAAGATCAGCGACTGGAACTTCTTGTTCAGCTCCGGCTGACCCTTGGTGATGATGAAGCCGCCACGCGGCCCGCGCAGGGACTTGTGCGTGGTGGAGGTGACCACGTGGGCGTGGTCGATCGGGTTCGGGTATTCGCCCGCGGCGATCAGGCCGGAGACGTGGGCCATGTCCACCATCAGGTAGGCGCCCACGGAATCGGCGATCTCGCGGAAACGCTTCCAGTCGACCACGCGCGAGTAGGCGGAGAAGCCGGCGACGATCATCTTCGGCTGGTGCTCGGTGGCCAGACGCTGGACCTCGTCGTAGTCGATCAGGCCCTCGTCGGTGATGCCGTACTGCACCGCGTTGTAGATCTTGCCGGAGAAGTTCGGCTTGGCGCCGTGGGTCAGGTGGCCACCGGCGTCCAGGCTCATGCCCAGCACGGTGTCATGCGGCTGCAGCAGGGCCATGTACACGGCCGCGTTGGCCTGCGAGCCGGAATGCGGCTGCACGTTTGCGTAGTCGGCGCCGTAGAGCTCCTTGAGACGGTCGATCGCGAGCTGTTCGACGATATCCACGTACTCGCAGCCACCGTAGTAGCGCTTGCCCGGGTAGCCCTCGGCGTACTTGTTGGTCAGCACGGAGCCCTGGGCCTCCATCACGCGCGGGCTGGTGTAGTTCTCGGAGGCGATCAGCTCGATGTGCTCTTCCTGGCGCTGCGCTTCCTTGCTGATGGCGCCCCAGAGTTCGTCGTCGTAACCGTGGATACTCATGTCGATCGAAAACATTCGGTTCTCCCGTTCAAGGCTTCGGATTCGGCGGATTGCGGCGCGCCCGCCGGAAGGCGGCACTGCCGTCAAAAAGGCCGCTTATCATACGTCATCCGGCCCCTCTTTTCAGACCGGGCGGCTCCCGGGGCGCCCACCACGACGCCTCGCGAACGCTCCGAAATTGCGGGTTTCGCAAGCCCGATCAAGTACTTTGATGCCGGTCCCTTCGGCGCGGACGGGGCCGGCTCAAGCCCCTTCCCGTGACCGTGGAATACCGCGCCCGGCGCGCGTCAGGCGGGTGCTTCGATGCGATGGACATCCACGTCGTGGCGGACCGGGTAGACCGGGAGCCCGAACTGGTTGTAGATCGCCACATCCGCCGCGTCGCGGCCATAGCCCACCACCACATAGCCGCCCCGCAACTCGGGCTGGGTCGCATCGAAGCTGTACCAGCGACCGCCGACGAAGGCCTCGAACCAGGCGTGCATGTCCATCGGCTGCAGGCCGTGCAGATACCCGACCACCATGCGCGCCGGGATACTGAGACTGCGGCAAAGGGCGATGCCCAGATGCGCCAGGTCGCGGCACACCCCACTCCCGCGCTGGTTCACCTCCACCGCCGAGATCGGGATGTCGCTGGTGCCGGGAAGATACTCGATGCGGTCACGCAGCCATTGCTCGATGGCGGCCACCTGGTCGTAGCCCAGCCACTGCCCGGCGGTGATCTCGGTCGCCATGCGATTGAAACGGTCCGATTCGCAGAAGCGGCTGGGCAGCAGGTAGCCAAGGGTCGCGTCCGGCAGGGCCTGTACCTCGACAAACGGGGCGCCGGGGGCGCGATCCAGGGCATCGGCCGTCTGCACCTCGGCCGCCGTGTGGATCGAGAATGGCCCCGGCGGCGCGACCAGACGCTGGCAGAGATTGCCGTAGACATCCACGAACTCGGTCACCGGGGCGTTCGGCACCAGGCGATACTCCTCGCGCGCGATCCACTGCAGCGGGCCGCTGCGCGGGCGCAGCATCAGCACGAACGGTGTCGGGACGGGGATCTCGAATTCGAAGTCACAGCGGGTTTCAAGCCACATGGGGCAATGCCTGCGTCGGATGGAGGCCTCACCCTACGCGCCGCTTGACCGCAGAGCCAGAAAAACCTTGCCGCGTTACCCGGACCGGCGGGCGTGTACATTACGGCCCGATTCCCTACACTCGCGATACCGCCTGTTCCCGGGAGAACACATGCGAGGATCCGCCGTGCACCGCATCCCTACACGTCGCCTGACCCGCGGGCTGCCGGCCCTGGGCCTGAGCCTGGCTTTGTTGCTGCTCGCGCCCCTGGCGGCGGCCGAGCAGCGCTTCATCAACATCGGCACCGGCGGCGTCACCGGGGTCTACTACCCGGCGGGCCAGCACCTGTGCCGCCTGTTCAACACTCGCCGCGACGAACACGGGATGCGCTGCACCGCGGAAAGCACCGGGGGCTCGGTGTTCAATCTGAACATGGTGCGCTCCGGCGACATGGATTTCGGCGTGGCCCAGTCGGATCTGCAGTACCACGCCTACCACGGCAGCGGCCGCTTCGAGGCCTTCGGGCCAGCCACGCACCTGCGGGCCATGTTCAGCCTGCACCCGGAGCCCCTGACCCTGGTGGTGCGTCCCGACGCGGAGATTGCCGGACTGGATGATCTGCCGGACAAGCGCGTGAACATCGGCAACCCCGGATCCGGCCAGCGCACCCTGATGGAAGAGCTGATGGAGAAGCTCGGCTGGGATCACGATACCTTCCGCCGAGTCAGCGAGCTGCCCTCGCGCGAGCAGGCCCAGGCCCTGTGCGACAATCGCATCGACGCCTTCGTGTTCTCCGTCGGCCACCCTTCGGCGGCGATCCAGGAGCCCATCGCCACCTGTGATGCACGCCTGGTCTCCATCGAGGGGCCGGCCATCGAGGAACTGATCCGCTCGACCCCCTACTACCTCACCGCCGTGATCCCCGCCGATACCTACCCAGGGCAGGACCAGGACATCCGCACCTACGGCGTGGGTGCCACCCTGGTCACCTCGGACCGCACGTCGAATACCGCCGCCTTTGAACTGACCCGCGCCGTGTTCGAGAACTTCGAGACCTTCCGCGGCCTGCACCCGGCCTTCAGCGGGCTCGAACGCGAGGGCATGGTGGACGAGGGCCTGTCCGCGCCCATGCACCCCGGCGCCCGACGCTACTTTCGCGAGGCAGGACTGATCGATGACTGATACCCGAGCCCAGGATGCCGCCAGCCCGGAAGACCGTCAGGTCGCCGAGCTGGAGACCGGCGGCCGCCACCCCGGCCGCGCGACCCGCAGTCTCATCTGGATCACGGCCGTCGCGTGGTCGCTGTTCCAGATCTGGATCGCCGCGCCGATGGCCGACTGGGTGGATGTCTTCGTGGTCTCCGAGACCGAGGCCCGCTCCATCCATCTGGCCTTCGCGATCTTCCTCGGCTACCTGCTCTTCCCCGCGGTACGTCCCACCGCCCGCGGCAAGGGCTGGCAGCACGCGATCGGCATCCTCTATGCCCTCGGCGGCCTGGCCCTGATCGCACTAGGGCTATGGCAGCTGCTGGGCCTTGAACGCCTCGGCGAGGTCTATCTGGCCCTGGGCATTGCTTTGGTAGTAGTGGCCTGGCCCCTGCTGCGCGGGAACGACCCCGTGCATCGTGTGCCCCTGGGCGACTGGGTATTCGCCGCGGTCGCGGCCTTCAGTGCGCTCTACCTCTACCTGTTCCACGAGGCCCTGGCGGCGCGCCCCGGCGCCCCCACCGAGCTGGACCTGGTGATGGCCGGGATCGGCCTGATCCTGCTGCTGGAGGCGACCCGTCGCGTGCTCGGCCCGGCGCTGACCATCATCGCGGCGATCTTCCTGTTCTACACCTTCGCCGGACCGCTGATGCCGGACCTGATCGCCCATCGCGGCGCCAGCTACCCGCGCGCGATGGCGCAGCAGTGGCTGTCCAACGAGGGCGTGTTCGGGATCGCGCTCGGGGTCTCCACCAGCTTCGTGTTCCTGTTCGTGCTGTTCGGCGCGCTGCTGGAACGCGCCGGCGCCGGCGACTACTTCATCCGTGTCGCCTTCTCCCTGCTCGGGCACCTGCGCGGGGGGCCGGCCAAGGCCGCGGTGATGGCCTCGGGGATGACCGGGGTGGTCTCCGGTTCATCCATCGCCAATGTGGTCACCACCGGCACCTTCACCGTGCCGCTGATGCGCCGGGTCGGTTTCGCCCCGCACAAGGCCGGCGCGGTGGAGGTGGCCAGCTCGGTCAACGGCCAGTTGATGCCGCCGGTGATGGGGGCCGCCGCCTTCCTGATGGTCGAGTACGTCGGCATCCCCTACGTGGAGGTGCTCAAACACGCGATTCTGCCGGCGCTGATCGCCTATATCGCGCTGATCTATATCGTGCATCTGGAGGCCTGCAAGAACGGCATGGAGGGGCTCCAGCGCGCCACCGTGACCACCTGGCGCGGGCGCCTGATCAGCTTCGGAATCACCGTCTCCAGCCTGATCATCCTGGCCGCCGCGGTGTACTGGGGGCTTGGCTGGATCAAGGACGTGGCCGGCGACGCCGCCGCCTGGATCATCGCCGGCCTGCTGTTCGCCGCCTACCTGATCCTGCTGTGGATCGTCGCTCGCGAACCCGAGCCGGAACCCCTGGACACCGAGCAACCCCTGCCGCGCGTGCTACCCACGGTACTGGGCGGTCTGCACTATGTGCTGCCGCTGGTGGTGCTGGTCTGGGCCCTGGTGGTGGAACGCCTGTCGCCGGGGCTGGCGGCGTTCTGGGCGGTGGCCTTCATGATCTTCATCGTCCTGACCCAGCGCCCGCTGGTCGCGCTGTTCCGGCGCCAGGGCCGGCTGCTGCAGGCGACCTGGGTCGGGGTATGGGAGCTGTTTCAGGGCTTCGAGACCGGCGCGCGCAACATGATCGGTATCGGCCTGGCCACCGCCGCGGCCGGGATCATCGTCGGCACCGTGGCAATGACCGGCGTCGGGCTGGTGCTGACCGACCTGGTGGACACCCTGTCCGGCGGCAACCTGCTGCTGGTGCTGGTGCTGACGGCCCTGATCAGCCTGATCCTGGGGCTGGGCCTGCCGACCACCGCGAACTACATCATCGTGGCGACCCTGATGGCCCCGATCATCGTCGACCTGGGCGCCCAGCACGACATCCTGATCCCGCTGATCGCGGCCCACCTGTTCGTGTTCTATTTCGGCATCATGGCCGACGTGACGCCGCCGGTGGGTCTGGCCTCGTTTGCCGGCGCGGCGATCGCGAAGGCCGACCCGATCCGCACCGGGATCCAGGCCTTTGCCTACAGCCTGCGCACCATCGCATTGCCGTTCTTCTTCATCTTTAACAGCCAGTTGCTGCTGATCGGCGTGGACAACGTGTTCCAGCTGACGCTGGTATTCCTCGGCTCGCTGGCGGGCATCCTCGCGTTTACCGCAGCCACCCAGGGCTGGTTCCTGACCCGCAGCCGCTACTGGGAATCCGGCGCCCTGCTGGTGGTGGCCTTCGTGCTGCTGGTGCCCACGGTACTGATGGACCGCATCGCGCCGCCCTTTGCGCACCAGCCGCCGGAGACCCTGCTGGAGGTCGTCGAAACGATCCCGGATCGTGACTCGCTGCGCGTGGAGGCCACCGGCATCGACCTGGAGGGCCGCGAGATCACCCGCACGGTGATGTTCCCACTGGGCAGCCCGGATCTGGCCCCGCGCGAACGCCTGGCCGATGCCGGCCTGGACGTGCGCTTCGATCCCGACGCGCAGAAGGCGCAGATACAAACGGTTGCTTTCGGCAGCCCGGCCGGCCGGGTAGGCTTGGAGGGTGGCTGGGCCATCACCGGCGTGCTGGTGCCCACCGACCGTCCGAGTCCCTACTGGTTCTACCTCCCCGCACTGGCCCTGGGGCTCCTGGTCGCCTGGAACCAGCGCCGGCGCACGACACCACCGGGAGGCGGGCCATCCGCCGACGCCCCGGCGCTGTCGGCGTAACCCGACCTCACCACGAACGGAGGACCCGCGATGGAACAACCTCAATACGGCTTCAACGTGATCGTGCCGGGCGCGATCGATCAGGTGATCGAGCGCACCACGGCCGCCCTGGGCGAGGAAGGCTTCGGCATTCTCAGCGAGATCGACGTGGCCGCGGCCTTCAAGAAGAAACTGGACCTGGATCATCGGGCCTACCGCATCCTCGGCGCCTGCAACCCGAACCTGGCCCGCCAGGCGATCGAGGCGGATCCGAACATCGGGCTGCTGCTGCCCTGCAACGTCCTGGTACAGGACAACGAGAACGGGACCTGCACGGTCGGCTTCATGGACCCGGTCGCGGTGATGGGTCTGGTCAACAAGCCCGGTGTCGAGGACCTTGCTCAAGATGTGCGGCATCGCCTGGAACGGGTACGCCTGACACTGGAGACGGGCTAGTGGGCCGCGCCCGCATCTGATGGAACCCGGAACCGACCAGTCCTTGCTACTGGCCGAGCGCATCCGTTCGGCCAGTGCAGCCGGCCACCGCCTGGCCATCACCGGCAGTGGCAGTCAGCGTGCCCTCGCGTTCCCCGAAGGATATCCGGCGGATGTGCAGCTGCTGGAGGCAGGCCGCCACCACGGCATCGTCAATCTGGCCCCCAGCGAGCTGGTGGTGACGGTGCGTGCCGGCACACCGGTGATGGAATTGCAGGCCGCGCTGGAAGAGGTCGGCATGATGCTGCCCTTCGAGCCGGCCATGCCCACCCCGTCCAGCACCGTGGGCGGCATGGTCGCCCTGGGGCTGTCCGGCGCGCGCCGCCCCTGGACCGCCAGTCTGCGTGACGCGCTGCTGGGTACGCGCATCGTGAACGGCCGCGGCGAGATCCTGCGCTTCGGTGGCGAGGTCATGAAGAACGTCGCCGGCTTCGACGTCTCGCGCCTGATGGCGGGCAGCATGGGCAGTCTGGGCCTGCTGCTGGAAGCCAGTTTCAAGCTGCTCCCCGCCCCCGCCTACCAGGCCTGGCTGCGCCGCGAGGCCTCCGCGGCCGAATTCATCCAGCAGGCTCGGGACTGGGGACGCACCGCCCTGCCCTTCTCCGGCCTGGCCTGGGCCGACGGGATCACCCGGATCCGCCTGGGCGGTGGGCAGGAGGCCGTGCAGGAGGCCGCCGAGCGCCTGGGCGCGGATGCCGATCTGGAGGGTCCGCCCTTCTGGACCCGGCTGCGCGATCGTCACCTGCCGTTCCTGACCGGTTCGGTGACCGGCGACGAACGCCTGTGGCGTCTGAGCCTGCCGCCGGCGACCCCGCCCCTCGACCTGCCGGGCGAGTGGCTGATGAACTGGGGCGGCGGCGAGCGCTGGCTGCGCTCCAGCGCGGCCCCGGAAACGGTCCGCACGACGGTCGCAGACGCGGGCGGGCATGCCCGGCTGTGGCTGGGCAATCCCGCCGGCGGCCCCTGGCTGCACCCGCGCCCCGCGCCGCACGCGCGCCTGGAAGGGGAAGTCCGCGCGGCAATGGACCCGGACGGGGTATTTTTCGCCCCACTGATTGCCCCCCATCCACGCCCCGCCCGGGCGAGCTGAGACCATGGAAACCCGCCTGCACCCCCGCTTCGAGAACGACCCGGCGGCGCGCATCGCCGAGGACGCGCTGCGCGCCTGCGTGCACTGCGGCTTCTGCAACGCGACCTGCCCGACCTATCAGGAACAGGGCGACGAGCTGGACGGCCCGCGCGGCCGGATCTACCAGATCAAGGAGGTCCTGGAGAGCGGCGAGGCCAATGCCACGACGCGCACCCATCTGGACCGCTGCCTGACCTGCCTCAACTGCATGACCACCTGCCCCTCCGGCGTGGACTACAACCACCTGGTGGCGGTGGGCCGCGAGGTCGTCGAGCGCGACCTCGACCGCCCCTGGCGCGAGCGGCTGCTGCGCGGCCTGCTGGCGCGCGCCCTGCCGGCGCGCTGGCCGTTCCGTCTGGCCCTCGGGCTGGGGCGTCTCGCCCGCCCGGCCCTGCCCGCGCGACTGAAGCGACGCGTGCCGCCGCGCCAGGCCACCGGGACCGTACCCCGGCCCGCCAACGGTGCTGCGGGACCCGGCTTCCAGCACGGGCGCGTGCTGCTGCTGGGCGGCTGCGTGCATGACGCCATCGACGCCCGCATCAACGCGGCCCTGCGCCACCTGCTGGCCCGCCGCGGCGTCGAGGTAGTGGAGACCGGGGCGGCCCGCTGCTGTGGAGCGGTGGAACACCACCTGGCCTTCGAGGAACGGACCCGCGCCCGGGTCCGCGCCAACCTCGACGCCTGGGAACCGGTCCTGGAGCGCGGCGTCGACGCGGTCGTCAGCACCGCCAGTGGCTGCGGCGTGCTGCTACGCGACTACGGGCACATCCTGGCCGACGACCCGACGTACGCCGAGCGCGCGGCCCGGCTGGCGGCACGGGTTCGCGACCCGGTGGAACTGTTCGACGCCGAAAGCATCCGCGAGCTCGGGATCCGCGCACCGGCCGATCACCCACCAGTGGCCTGGCACGCCCCCTGTACCCTGCAACACGGCCAGGCCCTGCCCGGGCGCGTGGAACCGCTCCTGCAGGCCGCCGGTTTCAATCTGGTTCCGGTCATCGAGCCGCACCTGTGCTGCGGCTCTGCCGGCACCTACTCGATCCTGCAGCCGGAGATGGCAGGTCGGCTTCGCCAGCGCAAGCTGGACAACCTCGAGGCCGCGGGCCCCGCGCGCATCGTCACCGCCAACATCGGCTGCCAGACCCATCTGCAAAGTGGCACGGACACCCCGGTCGAGCACTGGCTCACGCTGCTCGAGCGTCACTGTCCGGCAACTCCCGCCGGTGCGTAGGGGCGCTTGCCCGCGCCCCGGCGACGATCTAGATTCCCCCTTTTCCAATCCGGTAGACGCATCCATGCAGGCAAAATCCTTTCTCCCCCCGCAGCGCACCCTGATGGGCCCCGGCCCCTCCGATGTGAACCCGCGTGTTCTGAGCGCGATGAGCCGCCCGATCATCGGCCACCTGGACCCGGTTTTCGTCGGCATGATGGAGGAGATGAAAGGCCTGCTGCAGTACGCCTTTCAGACCAGTAACGCGCTGACCCTGCCGGTCTCCGCCCCCGGCTCCGCCGGCATGGAGACCTGCTTCGTGAACCTGGTCGAGCCGGGCGACAAGGTGATCGTCTGCATCAACGGCGTGTTCGGCACGCGCATGAAGGAAAACGTCGAGCGCTGTGGCGCCACTGCCGTGGTGGTGGAGGACGACTGGGGCGCCCCGGTCTCCCCGCAGAAGGTCGAGGACGCGCTGAAGGGCAACCCGGATGCGAAGATCCTGGCCTTCGTGCACGCCGAGACCTCCACCGGCGCGCGCTCGGATGTCGAGACCCTCTGCCGGCTGGCGCGCGAACACGACTGTCTGAGCATCGTCGACTCGGTCACCGGCCTCGCCGGCAGCCCGCTGTACGTGGATGACTGGGGCGTGGATGCAATCTACTCCGGCTCGCAGAAGTGCCTGTCCTGCACCCCGGGCCTGTCGCCGGTCAGTTTCAGCGAACGCGCGGTAGAGCGCATCCAGGCGCGCAACCACAAGGTCCAGAGCTGGTTCCTCGACCTGAACCTGGTCATGGGGTACTGGGGCGGCGGCGGCAAGCGCGCCTACCACCACACCGCCCCGATCAACGGCCTGTACGCCCTGCACGAATCGCTGGTAATCCTTGCCGAGGAAGGCCTGGAGAACAGCTGGTCGCGTCACTGCCGCCACCACGACGCCCTGCGCGCCGGCCTCGAGGCCATGGGCCTGAGCTTCCTGGTGGATGCCGAGCATCGCCTGCCGCAACTCAATGCGGTGCACGTGCCCGAGGGCGTAGACGAGGCCGCGGTGCGCAGCGAACTGCTGAACCGCTACGGCCTGGAGATCGGCGCCGGGCTGGGACCGTATGCCGGCAAGGTCTGGCGCATCGGCCTGATGGGCTACGGCGCCAACGAGAAGAACGTCCTGCTGTGCCTGTCCGCGCTCGAGGCCGTGCTGGCCGACATGGGGGCCGTCACCCCCGGCCGCGCGATGCCCGCTGCCCGGGCCGCCTACGCGCAGCAGGGCTGAACCCACCGATCACCGGCCGCCGCCGCGCCCGTGCGCGCTGGCGGCCCCGCGAGACCCAACGGGAGGCGCACCATGACGCTAAGCGAACTGCTGCAGTACCTGGATGAACACATGGACGGCGTGTTCCTGGACGGCGACCCTGCCGCGTCGCTGGAAAAGGCGCGCAGCGGCGAACACCGCAACCCCATCGCGGCCGAGGTCCTGGTCGCGCTGATGGACGGGGCCGGCGCCGACAGCCCGGACACCACCCTGGAACGCGCCGAGGCGGTCAAGGCCATCGGCCCGACCCGCCTGAAGTACATGGGCGATGACGCACCCGTGGAGGGCTTCCGCCTGGTGGAGAAAACCATCGTCACCATCGACGCCGCCTACAACGAAGAGGCGCTCGCCTCCCGCGGCTGATCCCGCCCGCTAAGGCGTCATCCCGGAAACCGCGCAGCGGTTGTCCGGGATCTCCAACGCCGGGGCCGATCAGGGCGATGGGGCATCCGCGACGCGGGGATCCCGGCGCTTCGCTGCGCTTCGGCCGGGATGACGCGAGGTGTTCCCCTAGAACAGCCCGGCGAGCCAGAGCACCGCGCCGGCCATCGAGGCCCCGATCAGCGCGCCCATGGCGACGTCGCTTGGATAGTGCAGCGCCAGTACCAGCCGCGAGGCGGCCACCAGCGCCGCGAACGGCACCACCAGCCAGGCCCAGACCGGGAACCACGCCACCAGGACCACGGTGAATCCCACCGCGTGCATGGTATGGCCGGAGGGGAAGCTGAATTCGTCCAGCGGGTCCACCGTCCGCGTGAACGGGCGATCACGGTGGCAGGGCCGCCGCCGGCTGGTGCGTCGCTTCAGCCACTTGTACACCGGCAGCGACGCCAGCCCCACCACCGCCATCTGCAGGCTGACCCAAGCCGCCTGCGGCCCGTGCAGCAACGGCAGCACCAGCATCAGCGCATACCAGGCCACCCCGTCGCCCAGCCGGCTCACCCCGCCAAAGAACCCGCTGACGACGCGGCGCCGATTGTAGTGGTTGAACTGCCGGCAGACCGCCAGCTCCAGCTCATCCATCCATTGCAGGACGCGCATCGCGACCCTCCTTGAGGATTCCCAGACACTGGGACTCGAACTCGGCCACCACCTCGACCCAGTCGAGCCCGCGGGCATGCGCTCGCGCCTGACGGCCCATCTCGCGCCAGGCCTCCGGATCCTGCGCGAGAGCGCCCGCCGCGCCGACGAAGGCGGCGGCATCCTCGGACGCCGTTCCCGTCAGCGGCACCCGGGCGCCACTCACGCCGCTGGTCACATGCTCGTGAGCCGCGGCCGAATCGAAGGCCAGCACCGGGAGCCCGCTCGCCATGGCCTCGATCACCACATTGCCGAAGGTCTCGGAAGTCGACGGAAACAGGAACAGATCGGCGCTGGCGTAGTGCTGTGCCAGGGCCTGGCCCATCTGCTGGCCGGTGAAGATCGCGTCCGGATTGGCCCGCTCCAGCTCCGTTCGCGAGGGGCCATCGCCGACCACCACCAGGCGCGCGTCGGGGCGCGCCGCCTGGATGGCGCGAAAGGCATCCACCACCAGGGCCAGATTCTTCTCCGGTGCCAGGCGCCCGACGTACAGCACGACCGGTGTGGCGGTCGCCGCACCCCATTGCTGGCGCAGGCGCGATGACCGCCGCGCCGGGGTGAAACGCCGGGTATCCACGCCCCGCGCCATCACCCGCACGCGCTGGAATCCCTGCGCCGCCAGCGTGTGCGCCAGTGCCCCGGTCGGGGCCAGGGTCACGTCACAGCGGTTGTGGAAACGGCGCAGGACAGCGCGCACCAGCGGGGTCAGCCAGCCGACACCGTAGTAGCGAGCATAGCCGTCGAAATGGGTATGGAAACCCGAGGCGACCGGAATCCCGAGGCGCCGCGCCGCGCGCAGGGCCGCATGCCCCAGCGGACCCTCGGTGGCGATATACACGGCATCCGGGCAGTCCTCCGACCACAGGGCCTGCAGCCGGCGCCGCGCCGGGAGACCCATGCGCAGGCCGCTGTAGCCAGGCAGCGGCAGGCCCGCGAGCAGGTGGTCACACGTCACTGATTCGTCGCCCGCCCCGCAGGGGCGCGCCACCTCGCCCGGCTGGCGCGGGCGGGCGACCTGCACCCGGTGGCCACGCTCGCGCATCCCCTCGACCAGCCGCGCGAGGGTATGCGCCACGCCGTTAACCTCCGGCGGCCAGGTCTCGGTGACCAGCGCCAGATGCAGGCGTGTGCGGCAGGGGCCCGGGGACTCGATGTGCGGTTGCGACCACATGATGAATCCCCGTGCCGCGGCCGGCGCTATGCAGGCGAGCGATCGCTTTCGCGACCAGCTGGCGGTTCCAGTGGCAGGTCCAGCACGCGGACGATGGCCTCACGGGCACCGTCCGCCAGGCTGCGCCGGTCCTGGTCCGCGACTTCCAGCGGCGCCAGAAAATGCAGGTCCACACGCGTCTCGCGGCGGCACAGCAAGCGCCATACGTTGGGGATCAGGCGATCCCCGCCGGAATACGACACCGGAACCGCGCCGTCGGGCGTCCGCTCGTAGGCCAGCGCCACCGGCTGCACCGGATGCCGAGTGCCGGTGACGGCCGCGAACAGGCGCGGGTGGAAACGGCGCACGAACTCGCCCCGGCTGGTCGTCCCCTCCGGAAACACCACGAAGTGGCGGCCCTCGTCCAGGCCAGCCTGCATGGCCTCGACATGGGCGGAGGCCTGGTGCGCACCGCGCTCGATGAAGCGGGTGTCGTGCTGCCGGGCCAGCCAGCCGATGACCGGCCAGCGCGCGATCTCCGCCTTGGACAGGAAGCACGGGTCCAGCGCTGCCCCGATCAACGGGATATCCAGCCAGGAGACATGGTTGGAGACCACCAGCGACGGCCGCCGGGGCGGCTCGCCATGGATCCGGAAACGCACCCCCGCGATCCACAGGGCACGGTCGTACCAGGCCCTGCGGATGCGACTGCGCTCGTCGAAGTCGGCCTCGCGGCGGGCCATCCGCCAGGTCAGCCAGACCCCCGCCAGCATGTGCAGCACGATACGCATCAGCCTAACCAGTGCCCGCAGTGTTCCGGTCATGTTCCGTTCCTCGGCTTGCAGGCGCCGCGGCGCCCAGGAAGTGCCGATGGTAACGGTCCGGCATGGCGCGCACATCCAGCAAGACGAGCACGTCGGCCACATTGAAATCGGGATCGAAACAGGCCTCGCCGCAGACCCGCGCGCCCAGGCGCAGGTAGGCCTTCAATAGCGGCGGCATACCGCTGCGGCTGGGCGTGCCGTGGCAGATGGTCAGCGCATTGGGCAGCGGTCGGCGCGGGGTGACCCGCAGGCGCGACGGGGCCCGATGGAACATGCGCAGCCAGGCCAGCTGGGCCGGTGTCTGCTCGGTCAGGGGCAGGCTGGCGCAGCCCATCAGGTAGTCGTAGCGATGGGCATTCATGAAACGCGCCAGCCCGGTCCACAGTGCGTTGATGGCGCCGCCCTGGCGATGGTCGGCGCGCACGCAGGTACGACCGACCTCCAGAGTGCGCCCGGGCAGATTCATCAGCGGGCCCAGTTCGAATTCGGACAGCGAATAGAAACCGCCGGCCGTGCTCGCACTCTCTTCGGTGAGGATGCGCGTGCAGGCCACCACACCGCCCGAACGTCGATCACGCACCAGCAGGTGATGACAGAAGGCGTCCAGCGGGTCTCGATCCAGCCCCGAGGCGGTGTCCGGCAGCGCTGCGCCCATCTCGCCGGCGAAGACCTCGTGGCGCAGGCGCTGAGCGGCTTCCAGATCCGCGGGGCTGGAAGCCAGATGGACGCGATAGGCAGTTTCGGCATCCGTGGAGGACACGGACAGGGAGCGAGGCGGTGCGGTCATGGTGGCGACCTCCGGTTGAACTGCCCCGGAGACTACGCCGCGCGCTTGACCATCCCGTGTAGAAACGATGACGGTCGGGTGAATCCGCCGTCGGATGCCCACCCGCAGAGGGTGGCATTGGGGGCGGAGGCACTAGCCCCCGCCCCGCGAGGCCGAGCTACGGCAGCTTGCCGGTGTAGGCGCCGGATTCGACCGGCAGGTCCTCGCCTTCCCAGCCCTTGATGCCACCGGCGATATTCACCACGTTGGTGAAGCCCATCTCCTGCAGCCGCTGCACGGACATGGCAGCCCGGCCGCCGGTCGCGCACATCACGGCCACCGGTTTCTCGCGGGCCTCCACCAGGGCGTCGATGCGGTGCGGGGTGTTGGGGTCGGCCGCGCCCTCCAGCAGGCCGCGCGGGACGAGGATGGAATTCGGCGCGTGCATCTTTTCGAACTCATAGGGTTCGCGCACGTCGACCACCAGCCAGTCCTCGCCCGCTTCCATCTTCTCGGCGAGATCCGCCGGGGCAATCTCCTTCACGTTCTTGCGCGCCTCGGCGACGAAATCCATCAGCTTCTTCTCGCTCATTCGAACCTTCCCTTTTGCAATGATCTGGATGTCTTTGTAGGAGCCTGCTTGCAGGCTCCTACCACCGGACGCATTCTACCGTGGGTACGTGACCCGGCGTTTCAACCCTGTGAGAACGCGCTGTCCAGCGCCGCAGGGTCAGTCACGGGCGCCTCGCATTGCAGCCCGCGGCAGAGATAGGCACGCACACCCGTCTCCGGCGCGGCCTTCTCCGCCAGCGCAGCGGGCAGGTCGCCGGCATCGGCCGGGATCGCGAGGGCCCATACTGGGGCAGCCTGCGCCCGCAGGCCCTGCTGCCACGCGGGAAGTTCGTCCGCCGCCCCGCGCAGCACGACCAGGGCCGGCGGCTGATAGTGGATATCCAGCGCCATCAGCAGGCTCATGTGTCCCACCGGGGCCTGTTCGATCATCGGTCCGGCGTTGGCGAGGGTGCGCTCGGCCGCCTCGATATACCGTGGCTCGGCCAGCAGGAACCCGAGCTTCTGCAAGGCCTGCGCCGCGACACCGTTGCCATTGGCCATGGCATCGTCGGAATACACTTTCGGGCGCTGGATCAGCGCCTCGTGATCGCCGGCGGTAAAGAAGAAACCGCCGTGCTCGCGGTCCTCGAATTCCGCCAGCAGGGTATCGGCCAGAGTCACGGCCCAGCCCAGCAGCTCGCTGTCCCATTCAGTCTCCAGCAACGCCAGCGTGGCCTCCAGCAACAGGGCGTGATCGTCGAGATAGGCGCGCGGCATCGCACCGGTGGCCCCCTCGCGCACGCTGGCGTACAGCCGGCCGTCGCGCCACAGGCGCTCACGCACGGCGGTCATCGCGTCACGTGCCAGGTGCAGCCATTCCGGACGCCCCAGGGCGCGCGCGGCCCGCGCCAGTCCGGAAATCATCAGGGCATTCCAGGCGCCGAGGATCTTCTCGTCCCGGTGCGGTCGCACCCGATCCGCGCGGGCCGTCAGCAGACGTTCCCGGGCCTGATCCAGCCGCCGGTTCACCTCCGCCTCGTCGATCCCCAGCGCCTCCGCGACGGTCGCCGGCGGCACGACCTCGTGCAGATGCCATCGCCCCTCGAAATTGGCCGGGCCATTGAGCCCCCAGACCCGGCTGGCAACGGCCCATTCGTCCTCCGGCAACAACGCCTCCACGGTGTCCGGATCCCAGACGTAGAAGCGTCCCTCCTCGCCCTCGGAGTCCGCGTCCAGGCTCGAGTAGAAGGCCCCGGAGCCGTCCCGCATCTCGCGTTTCAGCCAGGCGACCGTCTGTTCCACCACCCGCCGCGCGCGAAGATCGCCGCCGGCCGCGCGCTCGGCGTAGAGCCCCAGCAGCGGGCCGTTGTCGTAGAGCATCTTCTCGAAGTGCGGAATCATCCAGCGGGCATCCACCGAGTAGCGACAGAAGCCACCCCCCGCCTGATCAAAGATACCGCCCGCGGCCATCGCGTCCAGGGTGCGCCCCAGCATGCGGTCGGCCTCGGCATCGCCATGGCGCGCCGCGTGCCAGGCCAGCCACTCGAGCGAGGCCGGGTGCGGAAACTTGGGGGCATCCCCGAAGCCGCCAAACTGCTCGTCGAAGGTCTTCGCCAGTTCCGCGCGTCCCTTGTCGATGACACTGAGCGCCGGGATCGCGCCTCCGGCGGGGCGGTAGATCCGACCCAGCGCCTGCTGCAGCGATTCGTTCTGGCGCTGGATCTCGTCGGGGTGCTCGGCGAGGAAGTCGGCAACCCGCGTCATCAGATCCACGAACGATGGCAGGCCGTGGCGCGGGGTGCTCGGGAAGTAGGTCCCGGCAAAGAACGGCACCTGGTCGGGCGTCAGGAAGACGGTCAACGGCCAGCCCCCGGGACGCTGCGACAGCAGCATATGCGCGTTCTGGTAGATGCGGTCGAGATCCGGGCGCTCCTCGCGGTCCACCTTGATATTGACGAACCGCTCGTTCATCACCGCGGCGGTGTCCGGGTCCTCGAAGGACTCGTGCGCCATCACATGGCACCAGTGGCAGGCGGAGTAGCCGATCGACAGCAGGATCGGCTTGCCCTCGCGGCGGGCGCGTTCCAGCGCCTCCTCGCCCCAGGGATACCAGTCCACGGGGTTGTCGGCGTGCTGCAACAGATAAGGGCTGCTGGCCCCGGCCAGTCGATTCATCGTGCGGCCTCCCAGGGAAACGCTCATTCATGGATCCGGCTGCCCGCATGCAGGTGCATGCCAGGGTCAGGCCGGGTAGCATGTGCAGCCGGTTTTTCATCCGCAAGCGCCCATGCCCACACACCCGTTTATCGACCCGGTCGCGCTGTCCATCGGCCCGCTGACCCTGTACTGGTATGGCCTGATGTACCTGGTCGGCTTCATCGCCTTCTGGGCACTCGGCGTCTGGCGCACGCGTACCCGCGACTGGGACCCCCTGCACCCCTGGCAGGTCGGCGACCTGCTGTTCTGGGGCGTGGTCGGGGTCGTGGTCGGCGGACGGCTCGGCTATGCCCTGTTCTACAACCTGGACGCCACACTGGCCGACCCGGTGAGCCTGTTCCGCATCTGGGAAGGTGGCATGGCCTTCCACGGCGGACTCGCCGGGGTGCTGGTCACCTGCTGGCTGTATGCCCGCAAGATCGGCCAGCCGTTCTTCCGCCTGACCGACTTCATCGCCCCGCTGATCCCGATCGGCCTCGGCGCCGGCCGCATCGGCAACTGGATCAACGGCGAACTGTGGGGCAAGCCCACCGACCTGCCCTGGGCCATGGTCTTCCCGGCCGCGGACTACATCCCGCGCCACCCGTCGCAGTTATACCAGGCCTTTCTCGAGGGGCTGGTGCTGTTCGTGGTGCTGTGGATCGTCTCGCGCCAGCCGCGTCGCACGGGGCTGATCTCCGGGCTGTTCCTCGCGCTTTACGGCAGCTTCCGCTTTGCGGTCGAGTTCGTCCGCGTGCCCGATGCCCACATCGGGTATCTCGCCTTCGACTGGCTGACCATGGGCCAGGTCCTGAGCCTGCCGGTTATCCTGTTCGGCGTGGCCCTGATCGTCTGGTCGCGGCGCAACCCGCTGCCCGCAGCCCGCCCGGCCCCGGAGGCCTCCTGAGATGCAGCAATACCTCGATCTGGTGCGGCACATCCGCGACCATGGCACGGATCGTCCGGACCGCACCGGTACCGGCACGCGCTCGGTGTTCGGCTACCAGATGCGGTTCGATCTGGCTGACGGCTTCCCGCTGGTCACCACCAAGCGCACTCACCTGCGCTCGGTGATCCACGAGTTGCTGTGGTTCATCGCCGGCGACACCAATATCCGCTACCTGCGCGACAACAAGGTCCGCATCTGGGACGAATGGGCGACCGAGGACGGTGACCTGGGCCCGATCTACGGCGCGCAGTGGCGCAACTGGGCCGGCCACGACCAGCTCGCGGAACTGGTCGGCAACCTGAAGCACCGACCGCACTCCCGGCGCCACATCATCAGCGCCTGGAACGTGGCCGATCTGCCCGACGAGTCCGTCTCGCCGGAGGCCAACGCGGCGGCCGGACGCATGGCGCTGGCGCCCTGCCACACCCTGTTCCAGTTCTACGTGGCCGACGACCGCCTGTCCTGCCAGCTCTATCAGCGCAGCGCCGATGTCTTCCTCGGGGTGCCGTTCAACATCGCCAGTTACGCTCTGCTGACCCACATGCTCGCGCAGGTGGTCGGCCTGAAGCCGGGCGAATTCGTGCACACCTTCGGCGACGCCCATCTCTACCGCAACCACCAGGACCAGGTCGAAGAACTGCTCGGACGCGAGCCGCTGCCGCTGCCGACTCTGCACCTGAACCCGGACGTCACCGACCTGTTCGCCTTCACCTTCGACGACATCGAGGTCCGCGGCTACCAGTCCCACCCCCCGATCAAGGCCCCCATCGCCATCTGACTCCGCTACCCTCGCAAATGGATACCGGCAAGGAAGCCGAATGAAGATCAAGGAACTGATCAGATGCCTGGAACGCGATGGATGGGTTCAGGTTCGACAAAGAGGCAGCCACCGCCAATTCAAGCATCCAACGAAGCCGGGACTTGTAACCGTGGCGGGAAAACCTGATCTGGATATTCCCCCCCGGAACACTGAACAATGCGCTGAAACAGGCGGGTCTCAAGGACAAAAACCCGAGGAGGCGATGATGAACTACACCGTGATCATCGAGGAAAGCGAGGATGGTTGGGGTGCATATGCGCCCGATCTGCCCGGCTGTATGGCCTCGGCGGCCAGCCGCGAAGAGGTCGTAACCCTAATCCGGGAGGCCATCAAGTTCCATCTCGAAGGCCTCCGGGAGCAAGGGGAGCCCATTCCCGAGCCGCACTGCCAGAGCGAAATCATTCAGGTCGACGCCGCCTGACCCATCCGCGATCGGACTATCTCTACATGCGCCAACCCGAGATCCACCTGATGGTCGCGCTCGATCCGGATCACGTGATCGGGCGCGACAACGACCTTCCCTGGCATTTGCCGAAGGACCTGCAGCACTTCAAGCGCGTGACCAACGGCCACCCAATGATCATGGGGCGGCGCACCTTCGAGTCCATCGGACGACCGCTACCGAAGCGGCGCAATCTGGTCCTGACCCGCCAGTCGGACTGGCGCGCTGACGGCGTCGAGGTCTACTCGGATCTGGACGCGGCCCTGGCCAGCATCGAGGCGGGCCCGGCCTTCGTGATCGGCGGCGCGGGCCTGTTCGAGGAGGCCCTGCCGCGCGCCGACGTGCTGCACCTGACCCGCGTGCACGAGCGCCACGCCGGGGATACGTACTTCCCCGCGATCGACCCCGCGGACTGGGACGTCGTCTGGTCCGAACACCACGAGGCCGACGATCGCCACGCCTGCCCCTTCACCTTCGAACGCCTCGAACGCCGCTCCTGCTGACCACTCTCCGGCGCCCTTTTTGTTCACCACGAAGCACACGAAGGCACGAAGAAAAGCTAGGTCAAGGGCGTTAACAGGAAGATGAGAAGATTTGAAGGATGATATGAATCAGGGCTAACCAGCGTGCGCAGGCCCGCACCGCAGGGACAGACCCATTTCAGAATCCTTCCTGACTTCCTTTCTTCCTGTTCAAGCTTTTTGCTTTTGACCTGGCCTTTCTTCGTGCCTTCGTGTGCTTCGTGGTGAATACAAAGGGGTTCAGCGGCCGCCGAAATGGGGGATCAGGCGGCCCGGCAGCAGGTGGACGAGGATGAAGCCGAGCATCGCGGCAACCACGATGGTCGGGCCGGTCGGCGTGTCGTACTGGAAGGAACCCCACAGCCCGGCCCCCACTGCCAGCATGCCGATGATGCCGGCAAGGATCGCCATCTGCTCGGGGGTGGTGGCGAAGCGCCTTGCACTGGCGGCCGGGATGATCATCAGCGCGGTGATCAGCAACACCCCGACGACCTGCATCGCCGCCGCGATCACCAGCGCGATCAGCAGCATCAGGCCCAGCCGTACCAGCAGCACCGGTACCCCCTCCACCTGCGCCAGCTCCTCGTGCACCGTCAGCGCCAGCAGCGGGCGCCACAGGACGATCAGCAGCAGCAGGGCCACGGCACCGCCAATGGCGATCGACAGCAGGTCCCCGGTCCCGACCGCGAGGATGTCGCCGAACAGGTAGGCCATCAGGTCCACCCGCAGCCCCTCGATAAAGGTGATCGCGACGATCCCCAGCGACAGCGCGCTGTGCGCGAGGATCCCGAGCAGCGTGTCCGCGGCCAGTTCCTGGCGGCGTTGCAGCAGCACCAGCAGGATCGCGATGGCCACGCATACCAGCGTGACCATCAGGTTCAGGTTCAACCCCAGCAACACCCCGAGGGCCACGCCGAGCAGGGCCGAATGCGACACGGTATCGCCAAAATAGGCCATGCGCCGCCAGACCACGAAGGCCCCCAGCGGCCCGGCCACAGCCGCCACCATCAGGCCCGCCAGCAGCGCGCGCACCAGGAAGTCGTCAAGCAGCCCTTCCATCATCGGGACCCACCTCCGCCGGGGCCTGACGGCCGACCATGGGCACAGCCGGCATGATGCTCATGCACCTCCCCGGCCACGTCATGCACGTGGTCGTGATCGTGCCGGTAGACCCCGATGCCCTGCATGTCCGACTCCGGGAACAGGCGCTGGTATTCCGGGTGCCGCGATACTTCTTCCGGCCGCCCGGTACAGCACACATGCTGGTTCAGGCAGATCACCGCATCCGCCCCCGCCATCACCAGGTGCAGGTCGTGCGAGACCATCAGCACCCCGCAACCCGTCTCGTGGCGGATATCGTCGATCAGCTTGAACACCTCGCCCTGGCCGACGATATCCACCCCCTGAGCCGGTTCGTCCAGCACGAGCAGGTTCGGTCGATTGAGCAGCGCGCGGGCGAGCAGTACCCGCTGCATCTCTCCCCCGGAGAGCGACTGCACGGGCTTGTGCAGCAGGTGCGGCACCCCCACCCGTTCGAGCCGTTCCCGCAGCACCGCCTCCGGGGCCCGCTGGCGCAATGTCAGAAAGCGCTGCACCGACAGCGGCAACACCGGCTCGATCTGCAGGCGCTGGGGCATGTAGCCGATGCGCAGGCCGCGTCGGCGCTGCACCCGACCCCGCCCCGGTTTCCAAAGCCCCAGCAGGACGCGCAGCAGAGAGGTCTTGCCAGCTCCGTTGGGGCCGATCACCACCGTCACCTCGGCCGGTCGCACCTGGACGGAGACCTGATCCAGGATTACCCGACCCGCACGCTCCAGCGATACGTCACGAGCCGCCAGCAAGGGCGATGCGTCGATTTCCGCTGCAGCGGGCTGGGAAGGGCTTTTTCGGATCATGTTGGTATAGTATAACGTTGATAGCCCCGATGGAGAATCCGCCCATGCGTTCCGCCTTTCGCCGTCCGATCTTCCCCGCCCTGCTGCTGGCCCTGGCGTTGCTGCCGGGGCTGACCGTTCCCGCTCAGGCGGACGCGCCGCGCATTGTCACTTCGATTCTACCCGTCCACAGTCTGGTTGCCGCACTGGCCGGCGATACCCACGAGGTCGAACTGCTCGTCCCGGCCAGCGCATCGCCCCACGGCTACGCGATGCGGCCTTCCGAGGCGCGCCGCCTGCAACAGGCCGACGTGGTCATCTGGGTCGGCCCGGAGCTGGAAGGCTTCCTCGAGCGGCCGCTGCGCGGGATCTCCGACCGCGCTACCGTGATCAGCCTGATGCACGACCTCGACCTGGACCTGCTGGAAGGCCGTAGCGGCGGCGTATGGGAAGGTCATCACGACCATGGCGACCACGGACATGACGCGCGCGGCGATCACCACGAAGCGCTCGACAGGCATGAACACGACCACGCTGACCACGAGCACGGGGACCACGAGCACGGGGACCACGAGCACGGGGACCACGGACACACCCATGACGAGCATGCCCCCGATGCACACGGGTCGGACGGGCACGGGCACGGGCACGGGCACGGGCACGGGCACGGGCACGGGCACGGGCACGGGCACGGCGAGCATGACCACGACCACGGGCACGGGCACGCGCACGGCGGTGTCGACAGCCACCTGTGGCTGTCGCCGGCTGTGGCGACGGCCGTCGTCGAACAACTGGCCGACCGCCTCGCGGAACACGACCCGGACCAGGCCGCCACCATCCGCGACAACCGGGATCGCCTGCTCCAGCGCATCAAAGACCTGGATGCCGGGATCGCCGAACAACTGGCGCCGGTGCGCGACCAGCGCTTCATGGTGTTCCACGACGCCTACCAGTACTTCGAGCGGCACTACGGCCTGAACGCGGCCGGCTCCATCAGCGTCGACCCGTCGCGCATGCCCGGGGCGCGCCGACTGTCCGAACTGCGCACGCGCCTGGCCGAGGGCGATGTCACCTGCCTGTTCACTGAACCCCAGTTCCGCCCGGCCCTCGCCGAGACCGTGGTCGAGGGTACGGACACCCGCCTCGGCATGCTCGACCCCATCGGGGCGGAGCTGGAGCCGGGCCCGGATGCCTGGTTCGACCTGATGCAGGGCCTGGCCGACGGCTTCACCGACTGCATGGCACAGGCCGCGCGGTGACCGCCACACGCCCCTCGGCCGTCATCCCGGCCACCGCGAAGCGGTGACCCGGGATCTGGCTCCTCGTGGCAACCCCCAACACCGGAGATCCCGGCCCTACACTTTGCTGCGACCCGAGTGGGCCAGGGAAGCGGCACGGATGCCCTTCTGCGATCAGAGCAGAACCAGGCCCCAGACCAGTGCCGCCAGCAGGAAGCTGACCAGCACGGCGGCCGAGGCAATATCCTTGGCCCGCGCCGACAACGGGTGATGCCCGTCGCCGAAGCGGTCGATCGCCGCCTCCACCGCCGAGTTCAGCAGTTCCACCACCAGGATCAGCAGCACGCTGCCCGCCAGCAATGCGCGTTCGACGCCATCCTGCCCCAGCACCATCGCCAGGGGCAGGAGTACGACCGCCAGCGCCAGCTCCTGGCGAAATGCGGCCTCGTGACGGAATGCCTCGCGCAGCCCGCGCCAGGAATACCCGAACGCGTGCCACACCCGACTCAGGCCGCGACGCCCGCTATGCGCCATCGGGTTCGTCCCCGGTCCGGACGACCGAACCTGCCGGCCGGTCCGCGATCGCCACCCGGTTGCGACCCTCGCGCTTTGCCCGGTAAAGCGCCTCGTCGACCCGGCGCAACAGGTCACTGCGCGGTTCGCCAAAGGTGAAGGCCGCCACCCCGAGGCTGATGGTCACGCGTCCCACCTCGGGGAAGGCATATTCGGCCACGCGTGCGCGGATCGATTCGGCGACCCGTGCACCCGCCTCCGCGTCGTCCCCCGGCAGCAGGACCATGAATTCCTCGCCGCCCCAGCGCCCCAGCACGTCCGAAGCGCGCAGGCGCTCGCCCGCCACCCGGGTGACGTCCTGCAACACGACATCCCCGGTGGCATGGCCATAGGTATCGTTGACGGCCTTGAAATGATCAAGATCGAACATCACTAGGGAAAAGGCCTGTCCATAGCGTTCGGCACGCCGGAGTTCGCGGTCCAGCAGGCTTTCGAAGTACCGCCGGTTGGCGACACCGGTCAGACGGTCGTAAAACGCCTGACGCTCCAATTCAGCCTGATTGCGCTCCAGCTCCATCTGCGTGGTCTTGAGTTCGGTGATATCGACGGCGGTGCCCGCGACTCGGGTAACGTGACCCTCCGGATCCGTCACCGGATAGCGGTGGACGCGCACCCAGCGTTGCTCCCCATCCGGCCGCCGGATCCGGAAAGTCTCGTCGGTCCGGGCATTCCACAGTGGCTGCGCCAGAAAAACGGATTCCACCCGTGCCCGGTCCTCCGGGTGTACCGCCTCCAGCATCGCCGCCGGATCGCGCAACAGATGTTCACGACTGTAGCCCCAGACCCGCTCGTAGGCCGGGTTCACGTACAGGATGGAGTCCGCGTCCTGGAGCCAGAAGACCTCGTTGACCGAGCCGGCCAGCTGGCGGAATCGCTGCTCACTCTCGCGCAGGGCCTCTTCGACCGCCTTGCGCTGCGAGATGTCGCGCAGGATGGTGGAGATCTGTCGCACATCCCCGTGGCCATCGCGGCGTACGACAATCACCTGCGACACTGGCACCTCCCGACCCTGGGCGTCGAGTATCGCGGTCTCCCCTTCCCAGACCCCGTCCCGCATCGCGACGGGTGCGGCCTCCTGAAGGATCTGGTCGGCCGCCCAGGGCGGGTGGAACCGCCGAATCGCGGTCTCCAGAGAGCCCGTTTCGGCCGGCAGATCGCGGCTGTTCCAGCCGCCTTCGGGATCCCAGGGCTCCCCGGAGGACAGGGGCAGGCCGAACAGACGCCGCCCGGCACCATTCAGGAACAGCATGTTGCCGGCCGGGCCGTGCATCGCGACCACGTCCGGAGTGGACTCCAGGATGCCGACCAGCCGGCGCAGGTTCTCCTCCAACGCGTGGCGTTCCGTCACGTCCTGCACGGTCCCCATCATGCGACAGGGTTTGCCCCCTGCATCGTGTTGCGTCGATCCGCGTGCATGGACTACGCGCTCGCGCCCGTCGGGGCGCACGATCCGGAAATGGATGTCGTACTCACCACTCTCCAGCGAGGCCTCGACCGTCGCGGCCACGCGATCGCGGTCGTCCGGGTGCACGGCCTGCAGGAATCCCGCGTAGTTCGCCTCCTGATCTTCCTTGCGCAGACTGAAGAGACGGTAGACCTCGTCCGACCAGTGTGTGCGATCGGCCGCGATGTCCCAGACCCAGCTCCCCATGTGCGCGATGCGCTGTGCCGCGGCAAGCTCCTCGCCCCGCGCGCGCAGGGCGTCCTCCATAGCTACCTGCTCGGAGATGTCGATCATCACCCCGTGCCAGACGATGCTGCCATCCGGGCGCGGTGCCTCCGGGGTCGCGCGACCCTCGACCCAGAGCGTCCCGCGCAGTGGATGACGTACGCGATAACGGACCTGCCAGGGGCCCATGGTGCGCGCCGACTCCTCGATGCTCGCCTGGATACGCGGAAGGTCGTCTGGATCGACCCGGGCAAAGGCGGCATCCGCGTCCTCCTGGATGAGATCGGGAGAAACCCCGTACACCCGCTGCGCACCCTCGCTGACAAACGGGAATTCATGACGACCGTCCGGATACAGCCGGTACTGGTAGATCGCACCCGGCAGATGACCGGTCGCCTTCAGCAGGTGGGCCTCGCGCTCGCGCCGGGCCGTCTGGTCCTGGAACGAGACCACGGCGCCGTCCACCCGACCGGACACGTCGAATGTGGGTGCGGCAAACACACTGACCGGGAACAGGCTCCCGTCGGTGCGCACGAAGTGATCATCCCAGGCCTCCAGTGGCCTGCCCGTCTCGAGGACGCGGTAGATGGGACAGGCCTCCGGCGGGTAGGGCGTCCCATCTGTCAGCACGTGATGGTTGGTCGAATGCGATTCCTGCCCCAGGGCATCCAGCTCCCGTTCGAAACCCAGCAGACGGCAGGCCGCCGGATTCAGGAAGGTGTAACGGCCATAGCGATCCAGTCCGAATACGCCTTCGGCAAGGCTTGCCAGCAGGCGCGTCTGGAACGCCTCGGCCGCGCGCAGCTCGGTGATGTCCTCGATCACCCCGTCGAACACACACTGACCGTCCGCATCCTCGGTCCGGTAGGCGGTAATCCGGGCGCGGAAGGGGCGCCCCCGCAGCGTCTTCAGATCCACCTCGCGTCCGACCACCCGCCCGTACGCCGCCAGATCGCGACTGAGCGCCGTCCGCTCGGCAGGGTCCCGGTAGAGCTCGCGGACCGGCGTCGATCGCAGCTCGGTCTCGGTCGCGGCCTCGAACAGCTCCACCATCGCCGGGTTGAGCCGCACGAAGCGGCCCTCCGGCCCCGGTGTATTGCGGTAGACGCCCACCGGCAGCCGGCCGAACGCCACCCCGTAGAACTCCAGCTCGCGTTCGTAGCGGCGGGTCTCCGAGACATCGTGGATGATCGAGTAGAGGTAGCGCCGGCCGTCCAGCACCACCGGACCCGAATACACCTCGACATCGCGCACGTCGCCACCGCAGACGCGGTGCCGGAAGCGGAAGAACCGGCGCTCCTCGCGCGCCGCCCGGGCCATCTCGGCGCGTACCTCGGCCGCCGACAGCGTATTGATCTCGTGGATGTGCATCGCCTTGAGCCGCGCGACCGAATAGCCGTAAAAGGCCTCCGCGGCGGGGTTGGCATCCACGATGGCACCGTCCTCGGGATCGATCAGCAGCTTCGGCGCGGTATTGGAGGTAAAGGTCTGCTCGTAGACCCGGGCCGCCGAGTCACCCGGCTCCCGGCGCTGCACCGTGGCCAGCCGCCCGTCCGGATCGGGCGCCAGCACAACCGTGCAGGCCACCGCCGCTCCGCCTCGATCACCCGGGGCCGCAAGCGCCAGGTCCAGAGTGACTTCGCTCGCGCTGGCGCCGGCCAGCGCATCGCGCAGGGCCTTGCGCGCGTCCTCGGGGACACACTCGGCCAGCGACTGTCCCTCGAGATCCTCCGCGGCACAGCCCAGCCAGTCCGCCAGGCGCGCGTTGGCGGCCCGCACGCGACCGTTCGCGTCCAGGTACAGCAACCCCACGGCCGCGCGATCGAACAGACCGTCACGCCCGGATTCTGCCGGCATACCCCCCGCTCCGGCTTGGCGTCCATGGTCGTTCAATCGCGTCGCACCACCTGATTTCGCCCGGAGTGCTTGGCCCGGTACATCGCGTCGTCCGCGCGTTTGATCCAGTCCTTGATCGCCTCGCCCGGGCGGCATTCGGCCACCCCCAGACTGATGGTCACCGATCCCACATGGGGCAACTCCAGCGCGGCCACCTGGCGCCGCAGGTCCTCCGCCAGGCGACAGGCCGCCTCGGCCTTCGTGCTCGGGAGCAGGACCATGAACTCCTCCCCGCCCCAGCGACCCAGCACATCGGCCTGGCGCAGCCGATCGCTCGTGGTGGCGACCACGCGCCGGAGCACCTCGTCCCCGACATCATGACCATGGGTGTCGTTGATCCGCTTGAAATGGTCCAGGTCCAGCATCACCAGCGAGCAGGGGTCCGCATAGCGATCGGCGCGCCGGGCCTCCTGTTCCAGCAGGGCCTCGAAGTGGCCGCGATTCGCCGCATCGGTCAGCGGATCGTAGAAGGCCTGGTGCTCCAGCGCCGCCTCCAGCTCCTTCTGCCGCGAGATGTCGTGAAACACCGCGACGTAGTACTCGATCGCCCCGTTGGCATCCCGGATCGCGGTGACGATCTCGTGCAGCGGGAAGACGCGGCCGTCCTTGCGCCGGTTCCATACCTCGCCCGACCAGTGCCCCTGCTCGCGCACGGCCCGGAACATCTCCTCGTAGAAGCTGCGGTCCTGGCGGCCGGAGTTCATGATCCGGGGGTTCCGGCCCAGCGCATCGGCCTCGGTGAAGCCGGTCAGCTCGGTGAAGGTGGCGTTGACACGCTGGATCGTCCCCTCAACGTCGGTGATGAAGATCGCCTGACTGCTGTCGAAGGTCGCCGCCAGCAGGCGCTGCTCGCGCTCCAGCTGGTGACGCTCGGTGATGTCCTGCACCGTCCCGATCATGCGCAAGGCCCGGCCGTCCTCGGCGAATTCGACGTAGCCGCGCTCGTGCACCACGCGTTCCTCGCCGCCGGGGCGCAACACGCGATGGGTGGTATCGAACGTTCCTTCCCCGGCCATCGCCGCATCCACGTCGGCCTGGATACGGTCGCGATCGTCGGGATGGACGGACTGCATGAAGGCCTCGTGCGTCCCGCCCCATTGGCCGCGACGCAGGCCGAAGATCCGGAAGACCTCGTCGGACCAGCGAATCTCGTTGCGCACGAAGTCCGACACCCAGTTGCCGATGTGGGCAATCCGCTGGGCCTCGGCCAGTTCGCGCTTGCGCAGATGGAGCGCCTCCTCGGCCTGCACCCGCTCGGAGATATCCAGGATCACGCCGTGCCACAACACACTGCCGTCGTCCAGGGCCTCGGGGCTGGAATGCCCTTCCAGCCAGATCTCGCCACGCTCGGGATGACGCACCCGGTAGCGCTGGCGCCAGGGCGCCAGGCAGCGCATGGACGCCTCGATGCTCGCCCGCACCCGGTCCACGTCCTCGGGATGGATCACCTCGAAGACACTGCTGGCGTCGCGCATCACCGCCTCGGGCGTAACCCCGTAGATATCCACGATCCCTTCGCTGGCATACGGGAACGCCGCATGCCCGTCCGGGAACTGGCGGTACTGATAGATCACCCCCGGCAGGTTCTGCGCGATCTTCTCGAGGTGACGCTCCGTTTCCACCCGCGCGCCCACATCCTGGTAGGCGCCGATCAGCTCGACCACCGCCCCCTGGTCGTCCCGGATCGCGGTGATCTGGTCCTCCAGCCACTGCCAGTGCCCGCCGGGCATGCGCTGGCGATAGTTCAGGCGACAGAACCCGCGGGCGCCTTCCGCCAGCCAGCGCTTGACCTGGCTTGCGCAGCGCCGGTAGTCCTCGGGGGCGAGATGGGTGGCGAGCCAGTCCGGCTCGCGCGTGATCTGCTCCGGACTCCAGCCGGTCACCGTCTGCACGTTGCGGCTGAGCCAGGTCATGGTGCCCAGATCCGACGGATCCATGGTGTAGATCACCGCCGGGCTGGCCCGCAGCAGGGTCTCGGTGCGCTGCTCGGCCGCCTTGCGCGTGCCGATGTCGGCGACCACCACGAGCAGGGCCTCGGGACATTCCTCGGTGGCCGGGATGCGGCTGGTCGTCATCTCCACCCACTGGGCCTGGTCGGTGGCATCCAGTAGCCGAGCCTCGACCTTGCCGTTGCCGCACCCGCCATTCAGCAGGGCATGGCGATGAGCCTCCACCCGCTCGCGGTCGTCCGGGCAGACGTGCGCTTCCAGCGTGGCACCGGCCAGATCCGCCGGATCAAAAGCCAGCAGGGCCCCAAGGCGGGGATTGGCGCGCAGGATGCGCCCCTCGGTATCCATCTCGGCCAGCCCCACCGGCGCATGTTCGAACAGCGCCGCATAGCCGTGGATGCCACAAATCTCGCTCATTGGATTGCATTCCTTGCCCGTCTTGGTCTCTCTTGACGGAGACTTGATCGACACACGCTCGCGGTGCCGGCTGCCCTCGGGCCTGACAGTGCTTGAGTAGACTGAATCCAGAAACTACCAGATGCCGAGTCTGGTTTCTGCTTGACCCTACAAAATCGCGATTACTGCCGTGCAAAACGAGAACGCCCCCGGCGAGCGGGGGCGTCTCGAGCAGGGCGCCGAAGCGCCCGGGGTGGATCCGACCCTAGCCGTGAGTACCGGTCCGGGGCGCGCTGTCGTCCCCTTCCTCGGCGGGCTGGAACACCACATCCAGCGCCTTGGCCGCGGCCACCTCGTTGAAACGCCGATTGGGCAGCGTGTGCGGGGCGGCCTTGATGGTCTCCATGTCGTTCTCCGACTCGGCCAGGATGCAGGCCATCGCCTCGACGAAGCCGTCCAGCGTCTCCTTCGATTCGGTCTCGGTCGGCTCCACCAGCAGGCACTCCGGCACCAGCAGCGGGAAGTACGTCGTCGGCGCGTGGTAACCGTGGTCCAGCAGGCGCTTGGCGACGTCGCCCGCGGTCAGGCCGCGTTCCTTCGCCTGCTTCTTCAGCGTGACGATGAACTCGTGGGTGGCGCGGCGCTTGGGATAGGCCAGATCGAAACCGGCCGCGGCCAGTTCCCGGGCCAGGTAGTTGGCGTTCAGGGTAGAAAACTCGGAGACCCGCACCATGCCCTCGCGGCCCAGCATGCGCATGTACACATAGGCGCGCAGCAGCACGCCGGCATTACCGGCAAACGCGGACAGGCGGCCGATGCTCTGCGGGCGGTCGGACTCCTCGGCAAAACGGTAACCGCCCTGCTCCGCTTCGATCACGTGCGGGATCGGCATGAACGGCAGCAGGCGTTCGGAGACCCCCACGGCACCGGAACCCGGACCGCCCCCGCCATGCGGCGTGGAGAAGGTCTTGTGCAGGTTCATATGGATCACGTCGAAGCCCATGTCGCCCGGGCGGACCTTGCCGAGGATCGCGTTCAGGTTGGCGCCGTCGTAGTACAGCAGCCCGCCGGCATCGTGGACGATTTTCGCGATCTCGGAGATGCGCCGCTCGAACACGCCCACGGTGGACGGGTTGGTCAGCATGATCCCGGCCGTCTGCGGGCCGACCGCGGCCTTCAGGGCCTCGATATCCACGTCGCCGGTCTCGTCGGTGGGGATCTCGCGCACCTCGTAGCCGCACATGATCGCGGTCGCCGGATTGGTGCCGTGCGCGGCGTCCGGGACAATGATCTCGCGGCGCTCGGTATCGCCGCGGGCGTCGTGGTAGGCGCGGATCATGGCCACGCCGGTGTACTCGCCCTGGGCACCCGCCATCGGCGCCAGCGACACGGCCTTCATGCCGGTCACTTCCTTCAGCATCTCCTGCAGCTCGAACATGGTCTGCAGGAAGCCCTGGCTGTGGCTGGCCGGGGCGTGCGGATGCCGGTTCAGGAATCCGGGCAGCATCGCCAGGCTGTTACAGGCGCGCGGGTTGTACTTCATCGTGCACGAGCCCAGCGGGTAGAACTCGGTGTCGATGGAGAAGTTCTTCTGCGACAACCGCGTGTAATGCCGCACCACGTCCAGTTCCGAGGCGGCCGGCAGACCCGGCTCGGACTTGCGCTGCAGGTTCGCGGGGATGCGGGTCGCGGCATGCTCGCGCGGCGCCTGGGCCACGGCCGAGCGACCGGCGCGGGAACGTTCGAAGATGAGATGGGCGTCTGTGGTGCTCATAGCGGTTTCTCGCTTGCATATTCGGGTGACGACGGCCGAGCTGGGGCCCGGCCGCCGGCGGCGCAGTGGTTCTCCGCGCCGGTTACTGGGTCGGGCTCAGGTTGGCCCGGTCATCCAGGGCCGCGAACGCGGCGTCGTAGTCCGGCTCGTCGCCGATCTCGGAGACCAGCTCGGCGTGCATCACCAGATTGTCGGTATCCAGCACGACCACGCCGCGGGCGGTGATCCCGGCCAGCGGGCCGTCCTGGATCAGCACGCCGTAGTCCTTGGCGAAATTGCGATCGCGCATCATCGACAGGACGGTCACGCGCTCGAGGTTCTCGGCGGCGCAGAAGCGGCTCATCGCGAACGGCAGATCGGCGGAGACGATCAGGATCTCGAGATCCGGACGGCTGGCCACCATCTCGTTGAACTTCTTGGTGGAATCGGCGCAGACCGGCGTGTCCAGGCTGGGCACGATGGAGATCAGCTTGCGCTTGTCGCCGAAGTCGGCCAGCGAGACATCCTGCAGATCCTTGTTGGTCAGCTTGAAGTCCGGGGCCGGCGAGCCCACATGCGGCAGGTCGCCGTTGGTGTTGATCGGGTTACCTTGCAGCTTGATTTCGGCCATGGTTGCCTCCCGGCGTTGTGTGTATGGCGCGTGGGGTCGTTGACCCGGGGAATCAGACCGCCTCAGGCGGCCTGCTCCCACGTGGTCACGTACTGCTCGAGGTCGGATTCGGTCTTGGTCTCGGTGGCGCAGGCCAGCACGCAGCCATCCAGCTGCGCGTAGTCGCGGCCCAGCTCGAAGCCCGCGAGCACGCCGGCGTCGGCCATGGTCTGCACGCGGCTGGCGGCATCGCCGCCGAAGTCCAGCGCGACTTCGTGGAAGTATTCGCCGGTAAAACGCGGCTTGATGCCCTTGGCCGCCAGCTTTTCCACCAGTGCGTGGGTGTTGGCATAGCAGGCCTCGGCCACGCGGGTCAGACCCTCGTCACCCAGCATGGACATGTGGATGGTCGCGGCCGTCACCACCAGGCCCTGGTTGGTGCAGATGTTCGAGGTCGCCTTGGAGCGGCGGATATGCTGCTCGCGCGCCTGCAGGGTCAGCACGAAGCCGGGCTTGCCGTCGGCATCCTCGGCGCGGCCGACGATCCGCCCCGGCATCTGCCGGATGTGCTTCTTCAGGGTGGTCATGAAGCCGAAGTACGGCCCGCCGGAGGACAGCGGCGCCCCCAGTGGCTGGCCCTCGCCGACCACGATATCGACGCCGTTGGTGCCCCACTCGCCCGGCGGCTTCAGCAGCGCCAGCGAGACCGGGTTCACCACAGCGATCACAGGGATGCCGCGCTCCTCGGCCCAGCCGGTCAGGGCGTCCACGTCCTCGAGGATGCCGAAGAAATTCGGCTGGCTGATCACCATGGCGGTGACGTCCTCGTCGGCATACGGCGCCAGGGCGTCCACCGGGGTCTGGCCGGTGGTCTCGTCGAACGGCAGCTCCACCAGCTCGATGCCCTGGTTGCCGATCAGCGTCCTGACCACCTTGCGGTAGTCCGGGTGCAGGGCGCCCGGCAGCAGCACGCGCTTGGCCTTGGAGCGGCGGTTCACGCGCACCGCCATCAGCACGGCCTCGGCCAGGGCGGAGGCGCCGTCATAGAGGGAGGCGTTGGAGACCTCCATACCGGTCAGGCGGCTGATCATGGTCTGGTATTCGTAGATCAGCTGCAGCGTGCCCTGGCTGGCCTCCGCCTGGTAAGGCGTGTAGGCGCTGTAGAACTCGCCACGGGTGGCGATCTGCCACACGGCGGCCGGGATATGGTGCTCGTAGGCACCGGCCCCGATGAAATTCGATGGCATGCCGTCCTTCGCCGCCCGCTCCTGCATCAGGCGGGTGATCCCCATCTCGTTCTCGCCCTCGGGGATCCCCGTGAGCGGCGGCGAGCGCAGATCGGCGGGGATCTCGTCGAACAGGTCCTCGACGGATTCGGCACCGATGCGGTCGAGCATGGCGCGGATGTCTTCTTCGGTATGCGGGATAAACGGCATGTCAGGTCTCGCTTTCGCCGATTGCGGCGAACTTCGGTTGGGTCCCGGCCGGACGCGGCCGGGACCGATGATGCACAGCTACGCTCAGGATTCGGCCTCGACGTGCGCGGCATAGGCATCCGCGTCCATCAGGACGTCCAGCTCACCGGCATCGGAGGGCTTCACCTTGAACAGCCAGCCGTCCTCGAAGGGGGACTCGTTGACCTTCTCGGGGCTGTCCGCCAGGTCCTCGTTCACCTCGGTCACCTCGCCGGAGATCGGCGCATAGATATCCGAGGCGGCCTTGACCGATTCCACGGTGGCACAGGCCGAACCCGCCTCGATGCTGCTGCCCGCTTCCGGGGCCTCGACGAACACCAGATCACCCAGCAGTTCCTGCGCGTGATCGGTGATGCCCACGGTCACGCTGCCATCGGCCTCGCTGCGCACCCACTCGTGGCTCTTGGTGTACTTCAGGTCCTTCGGTGCTTCGCTCATGACGTCTTCCTTTTTCGTTTGGATCCCGCCTGCGCAGTGTAGTCCGGCACACGCGGCATGAGGCAATAATTCGTTAGCGATTCAGTTCGATCTGCGGCTCGCCATTGCGGACGAACACCGGCTTCACCACGCGCACCGGCAGCTTGCGTCCGCGGATGTCCGCGTGCAGCTCCTCGGCCTCGACCCCGGCCGGGATCCGCGCGAAGGCGACCGACACCCCGAGGCTGGGCGAAAAGCTGCCGGAGGTGACCACGCCGTCGCCGGCCTCGGTCTCGATGCGGGTGCCGCCACGCAGCACCCCGCGCCCGTCCAGCACCAGCCCGACCATGCGTTCCGGCACGCCCTCGGCCTTCGACCGCTCGATCGGCGCGCGGCCGATGAAATCGCGTTCGGCATCCTTAAGCGCGATGGTCCAGCCAAGGTTCGCGGTCAGCGGATTGGTCTGGTCGTCCATGTCCGTGCCGTAGAGATTCATGCCGGCCTCCAGGCGCAGGGTGTCGCGCGCGCCGAGACCGATGGGGTGCACGCCGGCGGCCTTCAGCTTCTCCCAGAAACCGTCGGCGGCCTCGGCCGGCAGCATCACCTCGAAACCGTCCTCGCCGGTGTAGCCGGTGCGGGCGACGAACCAAGTGTCATTCCAGACCGCGGAGAACGGCTTGAGATCCCCGGCACTACGCAGGTCATCCGGCAGCAGCGGCAGGGTCTTCTCCACCGCCTGCGGGCCCTGGATCGCGATCAGCGCGAACTCCGGGCGCGGCTCGCCGTTCACATCGAAATCCTTCGCGACCTTCTGCATGTGGGCGATATCGCCCTCGGCAGTGGCGGCATTGACCACCGCGCGGTAACTGGCGCCCCCGGTCCAGTAGATGATCAGGTCATCGATCACCCCTCCGGCCTCGTTCAGCATGCAGCTGTACAGCGCGCGGCCCTCGGTCTTGAGCTTGGCCACGTCGTTCGCCAGCAGGTAGCGCAGGAAGGCCTGCGCCTGCGGGCCATGGATATCCACGACCTGCATGTGCGAGACGTCGAACATCCCTGCGGATTGGCGCACGTGCTTGTGCTCCTCCATCTGGGAGCCGTAGTGCAGCGGCATCTCCCAGCCGGCGAAATCGACCAGCTTGGCCCCCGCGCGCTGATGCGCGGCATGGAGCGGAGTTGTCTTCAACGTCGTCATCTGATTCTCGCCTTGCGTCCGTTTCGTGGTCGATTCGCCGGCAGCCGCCGGTGGAACCGCGAGGCCCGGTCGCCGTGCGCCGGGCATAAAAAAAGGGGCGGCCAGCAGGGATTATCTGCCAGCCGCCCCTCTGTCCTGAAACCTGAGAGTTTGCGTCGCGTCAATCCGTTTCCGGACTGCGTGACCGCCCCCTTCGGTGGGCCGTTTCCGGCCGCTCTCCAGAGTGTGTCTCCTGCACCGTTCCGGTCCTGTAGCCTGAGCGATTCCGGGCGGATGTTGCGCCTTCGGCGTCTGCCAATCGACTCGCGATCGCAGATCTCTTCCAGAACGGTGTGCGGGCATTGTCGGGCACCCGCAGACGAAACTAATTGTAGACCAAAATATCTCCGGCGCGAAAGCCCGGACGCCCGGCGGCGACTTTCCGGCCCGGAGCAACCGCTCGACCCGCGCCCCCTTCGCGCAACCGGGGCACCGTCATTGCGAGGAGCGCAGCGACGAAGCAACCTCCTTACGAAACCACCGGATGCTGACGCGCGGCCAGCTTTCGAAGGTGACTCGCTGCGCCCGCCTTTCGGGCCGCCCTGCGGCCGTTCAGCGCGCAGCGCGTTTTTGTGCCGCGTCGTCTGGGGTTCCTCGGAATGACGGTGCATGTGCGTGGCGCCCTACAGCGCCAGGTCGATCGCCAGCAGGACGACGAAACCGACCAGCACGCCGACCGTCGCCTGCGCCTCGTGCCCCTTGCGGTGCGACTCGGGGATGATCTCGTGACTGATGACGAACAGCATCGCCCCGGCCGCGAAGGCGAGCCCCCAGGGCAACAGGAACTCCATCAGCGTGATGGCGCCGGCCCCGATCAGACCACCGACCGGCTGCACCAGCCCGGTCAGCAGGGTCACCCCGAATGCGGCCCACTTGCTGTAGCCCAGCGACAGCAAGGCGATTGCCACCACCAGCCCCTCCGGCATGTTCTGCAGACCGATCGCGATGGCCAGCGCGATCCCGTCACGGACGTCATCGCCCCCGAAACCTACGCCGACGGCCAATCCCTCGGGCAGGTTGTGCAGGGCGATGGCAAAGATAAACAACCAGACACGGCGGATCTTGGCGGGGTCTGCCCCGCTTTGCGGGCCGATGTGGAAGTGTTCGTGCGGCACGCACTTGTGCAGGGCGAGCAGCGCGCCGCCCCCGAGCGCCATACCCACCGCCAGCACGACAATCGCCATACCCACGCCGCCATACTGCAGCTCGGCCTGTTCCACCGACGGCAGAACCAGCTCGAAGGCCGTGGCAGAGAGCATCACTCCGGCGCCGAAGCCCATCATCGCGTCCTCTACCGACTGGCTGATCCGGCGCAGGAAGAAGATCGGAAGCGCGCCCACGGCTGTCATCAGCCCGGCCACGAAGCTCGCCAGCAGGCCGATCTGCAGCGTACTCAGGCCGACGAGCCGCTCTTCCAGCGAAGGCCAGACCAGACTGACCAGCCAGATGAAGGCCGCCAGCGCGATCAGCGACCCGATCAGGAAGACCCGGGGGACCGGTTTGCCGTGATCGTATTCGACGACGGACTCGTTTGATTCGCTCATGCTCGATCCTTGAACGTCCTGACGGCGTGGTGTTTCTACCATGGATTCCCGGGCCGCCTGCGGGTTTCACAGGCACAGGCTATGGCCGCGGTGCGCTCAACCTATCGTAAACGACGGCCGTGCGCGGTAGAGTTTTCGGCCAGCACTGCGGCCGTCCCACCCGGATTACAAGGACCCACCGATGCTCGACACCATCGACCAGTTCCTCGGCGACACCGCCGGCCTTCTCTGGGGCAACCCGATTACCCTGATCCTGCTGCTGGGCACGGGGCTCTATCTCACCATCCGCCTGGGTCTGGTTCAGGTCGTGGCCTTCCGCGAGGGCTGGCGCGCCCTGCGCGGGTCGGACGGTCGGGCCGGCGGCACCGGACAGATCTCGCCGTTCCAGGCGCTCTCCACCGCGCTGTCCGGGACCATCGGGACCGGGAACATCGCCGGCGTAGCCACGGCCATCGCTCTGGGCGGCCCCGGGGCGTTGTTCTGGATGTGGGTCACCGCCTTCTTCGGCATGGCGACCAAGTTCGCGGAGACCACCCTGGCGGTGCGCTACCGCGAGATCGCCCCGGACGGCAGCATCGCCGGCGGCCCGATGTTCACGCTCCTCAACGGCCTGAAGATGAAGAAGCTGGCGATCCTGTTCGCCGCCTTCACCCTGATCGCCTCGTTCGGTATCGGCAACATGGTGCAGGCCAACTCCGTGGTCGACGGCCTGACCTTCATCGTGCCGGACCTGCGCGCGGACGACGACATCATGGGCTGGATGGCCCTGATCATCGGCCTGACCATGGCCGTGCTCGTGGCGCTGGTCATCATCGGCGGCGTCAAGCGCATCGCCATGATCGCCTCGACCATCGTCCCGTTCATGGCCGTGATCTACATGCTGGGTGCCTTCGTGGTGATCGTCGCCAACATCGATGCCGTCCCGGCCGCGGTCGCCACCATCCTGAACCTTGCGCTCAACCCCTGGGCGGCCGGTGGCGGGGCCATTGGTCTCGCCATCCAGTACGGCGTCGCGCGCGGCATGTTCTCCAACGAGGCGGGCCTGGGGTCCTCGGCCATGGCGCACGCCGCGGCCAAGAACGGCGATCCGCCGCGCGAGGGCTCGGTGGCCATGCTCGAGCCGTTCATCGACACCATCGTAGTCTGCACCCTGACCGGTCTGGCCATCGTGGTTACCGGGGCCTACATTGACCGCGCCGACGACGTCGTGGGTGCCTCCCTGACCGCCACCGCCTTCAGCTCCACCCTGGGCCCGTTCGGCGCCATGGTGGTAGGGATCAGCCTGATGCTGTTTGCCTTCTCCACCATGATCGCCTGGTCCTACTACGGCGACCGCTCGGCCTACTTCCTGTTCGGCGAGCGCGCGGTCATGCCCTACCGCATCGTGTTCGTCATCCTGATCGTGATCGGGGCCACCATCCCGCTGGGCGTGGTCTGGAACTTCTCCGATATCGCCAACATCGCCATGGCCGCACCTAACCTGATCGCGCTCATCCTTCTGGCCGGCCTGGTGAAGAAGCTGCGCGACGACTACGTGGCCCACCGCCCGATCCCGGATCGTCATGACGGATAAGGCCCTGGTCGCAGGCGGCCCCAGCGACCCGTTCGCCCAGGGCCCGGCGCGGCCCGATGCCGCCATGCTCGTGCGCGAGGTCGAGGCCGCCCTCGCGGAAGACCTGGGCCCCAACGGTCTGGACGGCGACCTGACCGCCGCCCTGGTCCCGGCCGAACGCGTCGCGCGCGCCACGCTGCTGCTCAAGGAGCCCGCGATCGTCTGCGGACAGGCGTGGTTCGAGCGCGTATTCACCAGCCTCGCGCCGGAGATCCGCATCGACTGGCAGGTACCCGAGAGCGCCCGGGTAACCGTGGACGGCCAACCCCGGGTGATCGCGACGCTCGAGGGGCCGGCCCGGGCCGTCCTGGCCGCCGAACGCGCGGCCCTGAACCTGCTGCAGACCCTCTCCGGAACCGCCAGCGAGACCGCGCGCTGGGTCGCGCGCCTGGAAGGCACCGAGAGCCGCGTCCTGGACACCCGCAAGACCCTTCCGGGGTTGCGGCATGGGCAGAAGTACGCGGTGCGCTGCGGCGGCGGCTACAACCACCGGCTGGCGCTGTGGGATGCGGTGCTGATCAAGGAAAACCACATCGCCGCATGCGGCTCCATCGCCGCCGCGGTCGAGCGCGCCCGCACCCTGGGTGCCGGACGCTGGGTCGAGGTGGAGACCGAGACCCTCGACGAGGTGGACCAGGCCCTGGCCGCCGGTGCCGACGTCATCATGCTCGACGAGTTGTCGCTGGACGACCTGGCCACTGCGGTGCTGCTCATTCGTGGCCGCGCGATCTCCGAGGCCTCCGGCGGAGTCACCGCCGACAGCCTGGCGGCCATCGCGGCGACCGGCGTGGACTACATCTCCGTGGGTGCGCTGACCAAGCACCTCCACGCGATCGACTACTCCCTGCGCCTGGACTAGTCCACGTCTCGCGCAGTACGGCCCCGACGATCTGCGCCGCGCTCCTCCCGTCTGCCGACGCGCCCTGTGGCCGGTCCTCGTCCGTCGTTTGGTGGCTTCGGACAGCCGTCTGCCTTGTTGAGGCTGGCCCTGGTTCAGCATCCGGTGTTTACGGTGCCTCCGGTCCACATACTGCCGTGCGCTGACTCGCCAGCGCGCCCCGAGTGACTTCTTTGCTCGTGCAAAGAAGTCACCAAGAAACACGCCCGACTGCCGCGACCCC
>NZ_KB898097.1:56275-188636 GCF_000377425.1 Thioalkalivibrio sp. ALE28
AAGCCGGCTCCTACGGGGCGCGAGCGGGGCTACACTGACTGGGTCGCGTGGGTGTGGGTGGCATGGGAATAGGGTGCCGCCGGGCGCGGGATCGGGGTGTGGATGCGGTGGAGCATGCGGCGGTGGGGGATGCCGGCGTCCTCGAAGGTGTCGCTGATGACGAAGAAGTCGTGGCGGGCGTAGAAGCCGATACGGCTGTTCTGGGCGTTCAGCCAGACCTCGCGCCAGCCGTGGCGGGCGGCGGCCTGGATGGCGCAGTCCAGCAGGCGCGAGCCGATGCCGTGCCCGCGCCAGGGTTCGCGCACGGCCATGCGGCCGATCTGGCCGGAGGGCAGCAGGCGCAGGGTGCCGACCGGTTCGTTGTTCGCCCCGATGGCCAGCCAGTGCAGGGCGGCGGGGTCCAGGCCATCGAATTCCAGGGCCTCGGGTACGCCCTGCTCCTCGACGAAGACCTCGCGGCGGATCAGGGACAGTGCGTCGGCGTCGGCAGGCCAGGTGGCCTCCCGCAAGGTGATGCGATGTTGCATGGGTATCCTCCTCCGGCATGCCGTAAAGGAGAGCCGCGCCCGCGTGTGCGAGCGATCCGATTGCGTGGCTGGCTCCCCGGCCGTCCTGACCCTGGCCCCGGACGGAAGAGTCTAGTTCAGGTTGCGGGAATCTTCCTGTGAAGGGTTTCCCGGAATGGGGACGGTTCGATGTGCGGCGTGGGTGGTGGGAGATTGGGTTACTGCGGATCTTGCGCGGCGACCGGGATTTTATCGTGAGGCACCGCAAGGCGATCGCCACGGCGCATGGTGCCTCGCGTTGACGGGCACGGCATGGGCGCGGTGCCAGAGGCTGGGCGATTGCCGCGGCGCTTCGCGCCTCGCAATGACGGGTAAATGACTCCCGTGTGCGTGACGTGGCCGTGATCAGCGTGCGCCGATCAGGGTGTCGCGGAAGCGGCGGGACAGGGGGTCTACCGGGTGCAGCCAGATGCCGAAATAGGCCTCGGCGAAGTCGCGGCCGGGGACCTCGACCAGCGGGGTACCGTTTTGCAGCAGGCGGGTGCCGTGGCCCGGGCGGTATTCCAGGGCGTAGCGGTCGCCGGCCTCCATGTCGCGGTAGGCGGCGTTGAAGGTGTCGAGCCGGTCGGCCAGCGCCGCCAGTGTTTCCGCGTCCTGCTGGTCCTCGAGCAGGCTGTTACCGCTGCGGCGGAAGTCGTCGGCGCTGATCGCGCGCAGGTATTCGAGGTCCAGGCGCTTGGGCACGTCGGCGGTCAGGACATCCTCCGGAGCGACTTCTTCGGGTACGTAGAGCGCGCCGACGTAGACGCGGAACACTGTGTAGCGATAGAGCCGGCCCGCACGCAGGGGCACTGTGGTGTTGTCGATGGTGACCGATTCGGCGAAGCGCACGCCGTCGATCTCGGTGGCGGCCGCGGCCGGGGCGGCGAGCGACAGGGTCAGCAACACGGTGGCCAGAAGCGAGGCCACGAAACGGGAGGGTCGGATACGGTGGATCATGGGTGGGTGCCTCCGGGCTGGGCGGGGATGGTGGCTTGTTCGCGCGCGTGGATGCGTTCGCGCAGGGTGTGTTGGGCGTCGGCGTCGATGGGGAAGCGCCAGATCAGGGCCATTGCCGCGAGCTTGAACAGGACCGGCAGGCCGGCGTAGGCCAGGGCCAGGACGAGCAGGGCGGTGGGGCTGTTGTCGCCATCGGCCGAGAATCCGGCCGCGCCCAGTAGCGGGAAGCTGAGGCCGACGGCCAGCGCGAGGGCCAGCTTGGTCGCCATGCCCCACAGGCCGAAGAACAGCCCGGCGCGCTCGCCGCCGCCGTCGGCGGTGTCCTGGTCGATCACATCGGCCTGCATCGCGGCCGGCAGGGCGAGATCGACCCCGAGGCTGAGCCCGGTCAGTACGGTGATCGCGTAGAACGCCAGCACGTCACCGGCGCCGAGGAACGGCACCCAGATGAAGAAGCTGGAGGCCAGCAGCATCGAGAGTGTCCAGACCCGGTGCTTGGGCAGGCGCCGCGCCAGGCGCAGCCACAGCGGAAGGGCGAGGATGCCGGTGACGAAGTAAACCAGCAGCAGCGGCCCGGCATGGCCCGGCGCCTCCAGCACGTGGGTGATGAACAGCAGGAAGAGCGTGGCGGGGATCGCGTTGGCGGTGCCGTTCAGGATCCACGCCAGGATCAGTCGGCGGAAGGGGTGGTTGCCCAGCAGCAGGCCCCAGCCAGCGCGCCACGGCACGGGCGCGAGCCTTCCGGGGCGTTCCGGCACGCGCCACAGCAGGATCAGGAAGGCGACCGGCAGCAGTACCCACAGCAGCACCGCGAGGGCCGCGAGCGCGGCCCCGGCATCGTCCTGCAGGCCGAGGACCGCCGGCAGTGCGGCGGCCGTGACCGTACCCAGTACGACGAAGCCCTCGCGCGCGGCGGTGATGCGCGAGCGTTCGTGGTAGTCGCCGGAGAGCTCCGCGCCCCAGGCCGCATAGGGCAGGGCGACCAGCGTCCAGCCCAGATAGACCAGGGTGCTGAACAGCAGCAGGTATCCCGCGCCGGCCTCGGCCGGCGGGCGGAACAGGAACGGCGCGGCGAGCAACAGCAGCGGCACGCCGGCCAGCATCACCGCCCGCCGGCGCCAGGCCCCGGGGATACGATCGGACAGATGGCCGACCAGCGGGTCGGTCACGACATCCAGCAGCCGCGCCAGCAGCAGGAGCAGACCGACCAGGGTGACGCCCAGGCCGGTGTGCTCGGCGTAATGCGCGGGCAGGAAGACGTACAGCGGCAGGCCGAGGACGGCAAGGGGCATGCCCAGACCGCCGTAGGCGAACAGCCGCGGCCAGCGCAGGGTGTTCACTTCATCGAGTCGCGGGGGCGCTGCTGCCCGGCGGGGTGGCATCGACGGGGCTTTGCAGCACGGCCTGCATCAGGTTCACGCGGGCGGTGTCGAAGCCGACCTCGCAGTACGCGAGGTAGTAGCGCCACATGCGCAGGAAGGATTGTGAATAGCCGAGCGCCTCGATCACCGGCTCCGCCTGGCGCACCTCCTGGTGCCAGTGGCGCAGGGTGCGCGCGTAGTCCGCGCCAAAGAAGGCCTGGTCCGTCACGGCGAGTCCGGCCCGTTCGGCCTCTGCGTTGAAGCGCGGGACCGAGGGCAGCATGCCGCCGGGGAAGATGTAGAGCTGGATGAAGTCGGCATTGCGGCGGTAGTACTCGAAGGCGTGCTCGGCAATGGTGATCACCTGCAGCGCCGCGCGGCCGCCGGGGCGCAGGCAGGCGCGCACCTTGTCGAAGTAGGTCGCCCACCACTGCTCGCCCACCGCCTCGAACATCTCGATGGAGACCACGTGGTCGAAGGTCCCGTCGAGGTCGCGGTAGTCCTGCAGGCGCAGTTCCACGCGATCGCTCAGGCCGGCGCGTTCGATCCGCTCGCGGGCGTAGTCGAGCTGCTCCTGCGACAGGGTGACGCCGGTCACGCGATAGCCGCGCCGGGCCGCCATCTCGGCGAAGCCACCCCAGCCGCAGCCGATCTCCAGGATATGCGCGCCCGGTTCGGCGTCCAGTTGATCCAGCAGACGGGCGTATTTCTGCGTCTGGGCCTGTTCCAGGGCCTCGTCGCCGCGGGTGAACAGGGCCGACGAATAGCTCATCGTGCGGTCCAGCCACAGGTCGTAGAAGTCGTTGCCGAGATCGTAATGGAAGCGGATGTTGGCGCGGCTGCCGCGCCGGCTGTTGCGGTGCCGCCAGTGACGCAGGCGGTCGAGGCCGCGCTGCCAGGCCGGACGATCGGCCAGGGCCGCGAGGGCGGGCTCGTTGTCGGTGGCGAAGCGCAGCAGGCTTGGCAGGTCCGGGGTGATCCAGTCGCCGCTGATGAAGCCCTCGGCAAAGCCGATGTCGCCGTGGCGCAGCAGGCGCAGGATCGCGCGCCAGGGGCGGCGGAAGTGCCAGACAGCCTCGACCCCGGCCTTGCGTCCGCGCAGGGTCACGCGGTCGCCCGACGGGCCGATCAGGGTGATCTGCCCGGTGTCGATGTCCTTGAGTGCGCGCGCGATCAGGCGCAGGGCCCAGTCCGGCCGGGTGGTGTCGTCCTGCGGGGTGTCGAGGTGGTCGAGGGCCATTAGTCGATCTCCTGTGCGGGGGGTGCGGGCCGCGGGTGGTAGCGCCCGCCACGCCACCAGATCTTCAGCGCCTGCCAGTGAATCAGCGGCAGGACCTTGAGGGTCATCCAGGGTTGTTTCAGGAAGGCGCCCAGCAGGGTGCGGTCGCTGAACGGGCGCAGGCGGCCATGCTGTGTGGCCGTCAGCATCAGGTCCTGATCCTGGTATTCGTTGATCGCGATCCGCAGGGATGCCCCGACCTGCGCACGCGGCGGCGTCAGGCTGAAGGCGTAGCGCGCGTGCATGTCGATGAAGGGCGATACGTGAAAGGCCTTCTGCTTCTCCTGGCGCACGGGACCGGCCATGGGCGCGCCGTGCTCGTGCAGCAGGTAGTGGTGGTGCTCGCCAAAGGTGTTGCGCACCTCCAGCAGGATCGCGCGCAGGTCACCGTCGGCGTGCCAGGCATACCAGACGCTCAGCGGGTTGAAGGCATGCCCGAGGACGCGCGGCATGGCCAGCAGATAGATCGGACCGCCGGCCAGGTCGATGCCGTAATCGGCCAGATGCGCCTCGATCCAGGGCCGCCAGGGGCGGCCGTCGCGCGGCCCGTGGTCCCGGGTGCGCAGGCTGAACAGGTTGAAGCCGTCCCGCGAGAACAAGCGGCAGCGCCGGGTGGTCTCGGCGAGGCGGTCGATATCGAACAGCGCGCTGATGACCGGGTAGCGAAAGCGGTACTGCTGCGGGAAGAACCGCTGATGCAGCACCGTGCCGTGTACGAGGGCGGCGTCCATTCAGGTGTTCCGCGATTGCGCCGCCGGCGCGCCGAGCGGGGCCGGCCCGCCGCCGTGTGCGGTGGCCACCGGCGTGTGACCGGGACGGGCGGGGGCATCCGGCGCGTGCGACCAGGGCGGTTCGATGCCCATGGCCTGACCGACACGGACGGCCGAGCGCAGGCCGTCTTCGTGGAAGCCGTAGCCCATCCAGGCCCCGGCGAAATACAGGCCGTCCTCGCCCTGGGTCGCCGCCAGGCGCTGGCGGGCCGCCTCCGCCGCTGTATCCATGACCGGGTGTTCCCAGTGCTGCTCGCCGAGGACCAGGCTGGGGTGCGGGTCTCGCCAGGGGTTCAGGCTGATGATGTAGTCCTGACGGCGTTCCAGACGATGCAGACGGTTCATCCAGTAAGACACCGAGACGCGGTCGCGGGCCTGTGTGGTCCGCCCGGACAGGTAGTTCCAGGAGGACCAGACCCGGCGCGAGCGGGGCATCAGGGCCGGGTCCATATGCAGGATGGCGTGGTTGGCCTGGAAGCGGCAGGCGGAAAGGAGCCGGTCGCGCGCGGGGACAGCGCCGTTCAGCAGCCAGCGCGCGGTGTCGGCGTGGCAGGCGAACACCACCGCGTCGAACCCGATGCCCTGGGCATCGGTCAGGACGCGCCACTGACCGGACTCCGGCATCACCGCGCGCACCGGCTGGTGGACGATGCAACCGGGTTCCAGGCGTTGCGCCAGGCGCTGTACGTACTCGCGGCTGCCGCCGACCACGGTGCGCCACTGCGGGCGGTCGCGCAGGTCCAGCAGGCCGTGATTGTGGAAGAACTGGAGGAAGCTGGCGGCCGGGAACTCGCGGATCTCCTCCGGCGGGCAGGACCAGATCGCGGCGGCCATCGGCAGCAGGTAGTCCTCGGTGAAACCGCGGCCCAGGCGATGTCGGTCGAGGAAGGCCCCGAGCGTGCCTTCCGGGGTCTCGTGACGTTCGAACAGGCCCTTGCCCAAGCGGTTGAATCGCAGGATGTCGCCCGCCATGCGCAGGAAGCTCGGGCGCACCAGGTTACGGCGCTGGGCGAACAGGGTGTTCAGATCGGAGCCGGCATATTCGACCCCGTCGGGCTGGCGCGAGTAGCCGAAAGACATGTCGGTGTCCTGCGTGGCAACGCCCAGGTCCGTGAACAGCCGGGTCAGCAGCGGGTAGTTGCGCTCGTTGTAGACGACGAACCCGGTGTCGATGGGCGTGCGACCCTGCGGGTCGGGCACGTCCACGGTGTGGGCGTGACCACCGAGTTCCGGTTCCGACTCGAACAGGTGCACCTGGTGACGGGTCTGCAGGATCCAGGCAGCGGACAGGCCGGCGATGCCTCCACCGATGACGGCGATGCGCGAGCGTTTCATGGTGGTGGTTCTCCGGGCCTGAAAGGTGATGGACAACTTATACAATAGCTGTACAATCTTTGTAAATGGTGGCCGAGCGAAAGTTCCCGGCTTTCCTGCGCCGGGGGCGCTTCGCGAGGCACCGCTTACCAACGGAGACATGGACCGTGAAGACAGACGAGCAAACGCAGGCCGGTGCCCCCGAATGGCCGCAGGAGGTGCGCGAGGCCCTGGCCACGCACGAGATCGTGGGCATTACGTCCGGCCTGTCGGACTTTCGCGATGCCGAGGCGCTGCTGGACGCAACGGCCCCGGGTCGCTGGCAGCGGCTGGAGTGGGGCATGGGGTCGGCGCACAACCGCGAGCAGTTCCACGCGCTGCAAAAGGCCACCGGCGCGGCCGTGCTGCCGCTTTTTATCGCGCGCGAGGGCGTGATCGGCGGGCTGCCCGAGTTGCGCGAGTATCTGGGGCAGCGGGCGCTGCAGGCGCGCGGTGACGGGCCGCGCCCGGACGCGCCAGCGCCGGCCCTGCAGGTCCTCGGAGTGGGCGGCCTGCTACCCTTCGCATTCTTCGGGCTGGGCGCATGGATGGCCCAGCCCGAATGGCAGGCTTTCGCGCTGGAGGCCCTGGCGCTCTATGGTGCGGTGATCCTGTCGTTCCTGGGGGCGATCCACTGGGGGATCTTCCTGGCGGATCGGCAGCACCGGGTGGGCCCGCTCGCGGCCCCGGTGTGGGCGGTGGTGCCGTCCATCCTGGCCTGGCTGGCCGTCCTGCAGCCGCTGCCGGAGGCGCTGATGACCCTGACGGTGCTGTTTCTCGGGGTGTTGTGGGTGGATCGGCTGAGCCTGTATCGCCGCGCATTGCCACGGGGCTACCTGGGCCTGCGCCTGGTGCTGACCGCCGGGGCGATGCTGGCGCTGGCCTCCGGCTTCGCGGTCACGCTGACGGCCTGAGCCGGGACAGAGGAAAACGCAAGAATGAGCGAACACAAGGACTCGATGATGGATGCAGACGCCCGGACGGCCGACGAGCCGACGGCCACCAATGCCTCGGGCCAGCCGCTGGCGGCCCCGGAACAGCTCGCCGAGCGCTATCGCGACATCCTCGCCGGCCTGGGCGAGAACCCGCAGCGCGAGGGCCTGCTGGATACCCCGATGCGCGCCGCGAAGGCGATGCAGTATCTCACCCGTGGCTATCACCAGGACCTGGACAGTATCGTCAACGGGGCCCTGTTCTCGTCGGACAACGACGAGATGGTGCTGCTGCGCGATATCGAACTGTACTCCCTGTGTGAGCATCACCTGCTGCCGATTATCGGCAAGGTGCATGTGGCCTACCTGCCGAATGGCAAGGTGATCGGTTTGTCCAAGATCGCCCGGATTGTCGACATGTTCGCGGCGCGCCTGCAGATCCAGGAGAGCCTGACGCGCCAGATCGCCGAGGCCCTGATGCAGGTGACGAACGCCAAGGGGGTCGGCGTGGTGGTGGACGCCAAGCACATGTGCATGACCATGCGCGGGGTGGAGAAGCAGCATTCGTCGATGGCGACCTCGGTGATGCTGGGCGCCTTCCGCGAGGACGGCCGGACCCGGCGCGAGTTCCTCAACCTGATCGGTCGCACGGGCAGCTGACCGTTCCCGGGGCTGCCGGGCGGGGTCACCCCACAAAAAAATGGCCCGACGCGAAGGTCGGGCCAAAGATCGTCCGGACACCCGTGTGATGGAGGGTTCTGGTCCGAACGGCGGAAAACCGGCTGCCGTTGCCACGAGCCGATGATTTCCGCAACTTGTATAAGTGGACAGGGACTGTGGAAACAGGTTCCTGACAGTCGCCGAAAGAATGTGCTGGGCATCACATTTTCCTGTCCCCGGGAGTCTCGATGCGCGGTCTGGAACAGATCCCCTGGTTGTACGACGGCCTGATGGCCGGTGCCGAGCTGCTGGGCCTGCGGCGCTGGCGCCGGCGTCTGGTGGCCGGTGCGCACGGCCGCGTACTGGAGATCGGCTGCGGGACCGGGCGCGACCTGCCGCTGTACGCCGATCCGGAACGGGTCATCGGCATCGACCCGGACCTGGCGGCCCTGCGCCGGGCCCGGCGGCGGGCGCCTTCCGTGCCGCTGGTGGTGGCGCGGGCCGAGGCCCTGCCGTTTGCCGACGGCGCCTTCGATACCGTGGTCTCCGGCCTGGTGTTCTGCAGCGTGCAGGATCCGCCACGGGCCCTCGGCGAGGTGCGCCGGGTGCTGGCGGAGGCGGGCGAGCTGCGCATGCTGGAGCATGTACGTCACACGCGGCCGCTGCTGGCCCGCGCCCAGGACCGGGTGCAGCCGGCCTGGACCTGTATCACCGGCGGCTGTCACCCGAACCGCGATACCGAGGCCGCGGTGGAACAGGCCGGCTTTTGCATCGACCCGGAAGACCGTCTGGCGCGGGGCGTGATGCGGCGCTTCGCCGCGCGGGTCTGTCGTGCGCCCGCGGATGCGTCCGGGCGTAACGCCGGGGATGGGGGCTGAAGGGCAAGGGCCTTTGTTCACCACGAAGGGCACGAAGATACGAAGGAAGGGCAAGGGCGTGTAACCACAGAGGTCACGGAGGACACGGAGAAAGTCGATCGTTGCCGGAACGGGCCGGGTGCTGGCCCAGTAAAGAGAAGGCCCCGGGCATAAGTGCGCCGGGGCCTTTCTGGACGGACAGTTGGTAACGTCTCAGGCGGTCGTGTTGATGTTGGTGCCGACGTTGTCCGGCAGACCCTGAGTGGCGGCCTGCATCTCGCCGATGTCGGGCATGGCCTGCAGCATCGACTGAGCCGCCATCTCCTGCGACTCCATCGCCTTCTTCTGCACGGCCACGTCTTTCTGCATGGCCACCTGCTGCTGGCTGTTCTGCGTGGCCATCGCGGCAATCGCGCTTGCGTCCATCTCGTACTCCTGGTTCTGAATGTGCAGGCCCGTTGCACTCGATAGGGGGAACGGGCCTGTCCCCGGTGACGGCTGCATCCCCGCAGACTTGAGCCCCCGAACCGGATTTTTTTCAGAAGGTTCCTGTTCTACGGCACCATCGCCGTGCGTCCGGGCTCCCCGCCCTTCTCCATACCCTGGCTGGTTCGATCCGCCCTGGCCCTTCCTTCGTATCTTCGTGCCCTTCGTGGTGAACAGCGTCCTTGACCTTCAATGGGCGTTTCGCTCGCCTCGTCCGCATCCTGCCTATTTCGGGGCGATCGCGACCCGCGCCTTCGGGGTGCGCCGTGACATGGGTGCCAGGGGCCGGAGATCCCGGCTCTTCGCTTCGCTGCGGCCGGGATGACGGGGGAGTGTTGCCCCGTGCCCCGCGATCGCCCGGCAGCAACGTAGACTCCAGCGTACCGCCCTGTAGTCAGTCCTTCTCCGTGTCCTCTGTGCCCTCTGTGGTGCAATCCGCCCTGGCCCTTCTTCGTGCCTTCGTGTGCTTCGTGGTGAATACATTCAGTCGGCCGGGCGTTACTGGCGCTGGGCCTCGAACTCGATGATCAGTTCGACTTCGTCGCCGACGATGTCGCGGGTCAGGCCGTAGGTCATGCCGAAGTCGGAGCGGTTGAAGCTGCCGCGCATCGACGCACCGAGCACGTAAGGCCGGCCGAACAGGCCGCCGAGCGGGAACGGGTAGCGCCCGACCTTGTTGATCGTCACGTCGAGGTGGATGGTGCGGGTCTCGCCCAGCAGCTCGAGCCCGCCGCTGAGGCGCCCGGTGTTCTCGCCGGTCGGCTCGTAGCGCGTGGCGGTAAAGCGCATCTCCGGGTATTCCTCGACGTTCAGGAAGTCCTCGTTGCGCAGGTGGTCGTCGCGCTCGGCGTGGTTGGTGAACACGCTGTCGGTCTGGATGACGAAATGGCCGTCGCCCAGCTCGCCCGTGTCGGGGTCGAAGACGAACTCGCCCTCGGCCTCCAGGAACATGCCCAGGACCTTGGCATAGCCGGCATGATCGACCAGGAAGCCGACCGCGAAGTGGTCGGGGTCGATGACCCAGCGGTCGGCATCGGCCAGGGCCTGCGCGGGCAGCGCGAGGGCCGTGGCCAGCAGGCCACCCAGCAGCAGGCGGCGCAGGCGGGCGGGGCGGCGGTTGTTGCGGGCGTCAGTCATGACACACCTCCGGTCGGTGGCGGTACAGCCAGTGGATATCCACGGCAAAGGACAGGCCCAGAGCCAGCAGGCCGGCCAGGGCGATGGTGATGGCGGCGGGTGCGGGCAGGCCGGGGATCAGGACCAGTAGCAGGACCACGGTCTGCAACACGCAGACGGCCTGGCGGCGCCGGCTGGGCGGCAGCGGCGCGGCCAGCCAGGGCAGGGGGCGGGCGGCCAGCACGAAGGCGTAGCGCATCAGGCCGATCAGGATCACCCAGGGCCCCACCGCCGTCATCTGCCAGGCGAGGATCGACAGGGCAAGGATCATGGCGGCGTCCAGCTCCATGTCGAAGCGGGCACCGAACGCGCTGGCGCTGTCCGTGCGGCGCGCGACGGCCCCGTCCACCCCGTCCAGCACCAGTGCCAGGCCCGCGAGGGCGATCACCCACAGCGCCAGCACCGGTTCGTCCGGGGTGGGGGCGGCCAGGACCAGGCCGCCGAGCGGGGCGGTCAGCGCGGCGCGCAGGAGCGTGACCCGGTTGGCCGGGCCGGGGCCGCGCCCGGAAGACGCCACTCCGGCCGCCGGCGTGCGGCTGACGAGGATGGCACCCAGCACCAGCCAGAGCGTGACGAAACCGGCGACGGTTGGCTGGCCCGCGTGCGCGTGCCAAACCAGCGCACCGGTTACGGCGAGGCCGGCCAGGCCCGCGAGCAGCCAGTCGGTCGCCCAGACCCGCAGGCCGGCCTGCAGGCGCAACGGGGAAGGCTTGGCAGGGGAAGACTCCATGCGGGGATTGTAGCGCTCCGTTGGCGATCGTCCTGGGGGCGCGCGGGTGGCACTCCCTGGTCTTGCGACCATGCGGGGCACCGGGAGTTGCCGGTCGCTGCGCCCTTCGCCCACACTGCGCGGATGACCATGTGGCAGCGCACCCCGTTTCCGGGACCCTCCCGGTGAGCACGGCCGGCTCCGAACAGGCCTTCTGGGTCACCGGCCCGGGCACGGGCGCGTTGCGTCCGGAGGCACTGGCGGAGCCGGGCCCGGACGCGGTGCGGGTGCGCACGCAGTTCTCGGCGATCAGCCGCGGGACCGAGTCGCTGGTGTTCCACGGTCGGGTGCCGGAGAGCCAGTATCAGGCGATGCGCGCGCCGTTCCAGGCCGGCGAATTCCCGTGGCCTGTGAAGTACGGCTACATCAGCGTCGGCACCGTTGAGGCGGGTGGTGCGGCGCACGGGCTGGACGGGCAGCGGGTGTTCTGCCTGTATCCGCATCAAAGCTCCTACACGGTGCCGGCCGCCGCGGTGGTGCCGATACCGGATGCCGTGCCTTCGGGGCGCGCGGTGCTGGCGGCCAACATGGAGACGGCCATCAACGCGGTCTGGGATCTGCAACCGGGTCCGGGGGATCACCTTGCGGTGATCGGCGCCGGCGTGGTGGGCCTGCTGGTGGCCGGGTTGCTGCGGGCGATCCCGGGCGCCGAGGTCACGCTGATCGACCCCAATCCCGCCCGCGAACCCGTGGCGGCGGCGCTGAGATTGTCGCTCTGTACGCCGGAGACGGCGCGGGGGAACCCGGAGCTGCAGGGACTGGACGGTGTGGTGCATGCCAGCGGCAACCCGGCCGGGCTGGCGCAGGCCCTGGACCTGGCCGGGGTCGAGGCGCGGGTGGTGGAGATGAGCTGGTACGGCGACCAGCCGGTGCCGGCACCACTGGGCGAGGCGTTCCATTCGCGGCGGCTCACGCTGCGCAGTTCACAGGTGGGCCGCATCCCGCCGGAGCGCGCGGCGCGCTGGGATTACCGCCGCCGCCTGGCGCTTGCATTGTCCCTGCTGGCCGATCCGGCACTCGATGCGCTGATCACCGGCGAGGATGCCTTCGCCGATCTGCCCGCGGCGATGGCCCGCGTCGCGGGGCCCGAGGCCGCCCGCACCCTTTGCCACCGCGTCCGCTACTGATCTTTTATTTCTCAAGACGGGGAACCACCCGATGTACAGCCTGAACGTGCGTGACCACTTCATGATTGCTCACAGCTTCGCCGGCGAGACCTTTGGCCCGGCGCAGAAGCTCCACGGAGCGACCTACGTGGTCGATGTCACCTTCCGCCGCCGGGCGCTGGACGCGGACGGACTGGTGGTCGATATCGGCCGTGCCAGCGAGGTCGTAAAGGCCCTCCTGGCGGATCTCAATTACCAGAACCTGGACGAGCGCGAGGAGTTTCGCGGCCAGAACACGACCACCGAGTTTCTGGCCCACGCGCTGCACCAGCGCGTGGCAAGCGCCATCCATGCCGGCGAGCTGGGCGAGTCCGCGCGCGAGCTGGATGCGGTGTGCGTAACGCTGAACGAGTCGCATATTGCCTGGGCCAGCTACGAGGCCGCGCCCTGAGCGGAATGCGCGAACAAGGGAAACACTGATTAATGTGCACGCTCGCGTTGGTACCCCAGGTTTTCCGAGACAAGGCGCGGTGCGCAGCCGGTAGTGGTTCTACCGGCAAGCGTCGCAACGCAGGATCGGGGAATCTGGGGTACCAACCCCAAGGGGCTCGGCCGCCCGTTGCTATCAAAAACGGGCGCGCGCACAGCGTTGCGGCTCCCTTGTGCAGAATGACTGCACGGCGGTCACCGCGCATTAAACGCACGCAAAAGCGACTCGAGCGCGAGCGGGCACATTGATCAGTGTTTCCCTAGCGTTCGTGGTCCCGGGGGCGCTGGATCAGCGCACAGGGGGCTATCGCTACGACGCGCGCATGGTCGCGGGTCTGCGGGCGCGCGGCTGGCGGGTGGCGGTCCATGAACTGGACGGTTGCTTCCCGGGGCCTGATCCCGAGGCCGCGGCGGCGCTGGATACCGCGCTTGCGGGCATTCCCGATGCCGGGGGTGTGCTGCTGGACGGACTGGCGGCGGGGGCCTTCCCCGAGGTGCTGGCCCGACATGCTGTGCGCTTGCGCCTGATCTACCTGCTGCATCATCCGCTGGGGCTGGAGACCGGCCTGGCGCCGGCGCGGTCGGAGGACCTGCTCGCGCGGGAGCGCGCTGCCCTCGGGCACGTGCGGGGTGTGGTCGCGACCAGTGCCTTTACGGCGGGGCAGGTGGCCGCCTGGGGCATGCCCCCGGAGCGACTGCAGGCGATCCCGCCCGGCGTCGAGGCGCGCCCGCCTGCGACCGGTCCGGCGCCCGGCGCGCCGCGGCTGTTGCTCTGCGTGGGGACGGTGGTCCCGCGCAAGGGGCAGCTGGAACTGGTGCAGGCCCTGGCCCGGCTTGAGGCCGAGAACTGGCGGGCGGTGCTGGTGGGCGCGCGCGATCGGGATGCGGCGTATGCCCGGCGGGTGGAGACGGCGATCGCGGCGGCCGGGCTGGAGGGTCGCATCGAATGGGCCGGCGAGTGCGACGATGCGATGCTGGAGGGCTGGTACGCGCAGGCGTCGGTGTTCGTCCTGCCCAGTGTCTACGAGGGTTTTGGCATGGCCTACACCGAGGCCATGGCCCGAGGGCTTCCGGTGATCGGGACCACTGGTGGTGCGATCCCGGGGACCGTCCCCGAGGCCGCCGGGCGTCTGGTGCCGCCGGGTGATATCGGGGCGCTGGCTGGGGCCATCGAGGGATTGTTGCGCGACCCGCGGGGGCGCGAACGGATGGGCCGGGCGGCCCGCGCGGCCATGACGGAACGACCGGACTGGGACGGTGCGGTGGCCGCGCTGGAGCGAACGCTGGAGGACTGGCTGCGATGACCGAGACCTTCGACGCCGACTGGCTCGCCCTGCGCGAACCCGCGGATCACGCGGCGCGCTCGGACGCGCTGGTTGCGATGCTGGGCGCGGCGCTGGCCGGCCGGGTGACGGGGGATGCCCTGAGGGTCACCGATCTTGGCAGCGGGACCGGCTCCAACCTGCGCTATCTCGCGCCCCGGCTGCCGACCCCGCAACACTGGCGGCTGGTGGATCACGATAAGGGGTTGCTGCAGCGCGCGGCGGCCCCGGGCCCCGGGGTCGCGCTCGAGCGGCGGGTGACCGATCTGGCGGCAGACCCGGCGGCGGCGCTCGCGGGGGACGAGCCGCTGGTGACGGCGGCGGCGTTGCTGGATCTGGTGTCCGAAGCCTGGCTTGCCCGGCTGCTGGAGGGCTGTGCCCGCCAGGGGACGGCGGTCCTGTTCGCGCTGAGCTATGACGGGCGGATCCGCTGGTCGGATCCGCAGCCCCTGGATGCCGAGCTGGAGGATGCGGTGAATCGGCATCAGCGTTCGGACAAGGGCCTGGGGCCGGCGCTGGGCCCGACCGCCGCGTCGGTCTGCGCGGCCCGGCTCGAGGCGCACGGGCATCGCGTGGAAACGCGCGCGAGCGACTGGCGCCTGGATGCCGGGCAGGCGAAGCTGGGGGCGGCCCTGATCGACGGTTGGGTGGATGCGGCCTGCGAGGTCGTGCCAGATCGCGCGGCCGCGTTGCAGGCCTGGGGCGAGTCGCGGGCACGCGCCCTTGCCCGGGGCGAGGTCGAGCTGGTGGTCGGTCACCAGGACGTGCTGGGATTGCCGCCGGCTTGGGCGCGCGGGTGAATCGCGGGGTTCGGCAGGAAATCCCGGTACCCGTTTCGCTGGACGTTGAACCCGTGCAGGATAGAATCGGACGGGGATAACCGGAAAAGGTGAGGCATGGAACAGGCAGATAACAAGCAGAGAAGTTTCCTGAGTCGCTGGTGGATCCTGATCGTGATCGTGCTGTGGCTGATCGCCTGGTCGGCGCGGGACGTGCTGGCGCCCAGCGTGGAGGCGGTGCCGGAGGACGAAGACGTCGAGGCCGTGGCCGTGGCGGAGGATGACCCGGCGGCCGAGGCGCGCACGCCCGCGAGCCCGCCGCGCGAGGGCCGCCTGTCGGAGGGCGATATGGACCCGATGACCGGCGAGGCCTACGAGCGCGACGACGACACCGGCATGCATCGGCCGATTCCGGACCCGCGGGAGCAGCCGCGCACCACGGCCGACGGCGAGCCGGTGAGCGAGGAGCAGGTCGCGCGCCAGGTGCAGGAGGCGCTGGAGAACGGTCGCGCCGCGTACTGGAGTGACGGGCCGGAGGCCGCGGCCGCTGTCCTGCGGACCGCGCTGGCGGACATTCCGGCGACGGCCGCTCAGCGTGCCGACCTCTACGGCGAGCTGGGCAACGCCCTCTATGCTGCGGGGGATGCCCGCGGGGCCATGCGGGCCTGGGACAGCGCCCTGGACCTGCTCCCCGCCGGCGAGCGACGCGTGATGGTCGAGCGCCTGGCGCCGGTGTATGACCGTCACCACCGGGACGGGGCGCGTCACCTGCGCCAGTTCCGGTAGTAGCGATCCCGGGCCGCCGTGCCCGGGCGATCAAAAAGGCCCCGGAGATGCACATCTCCGGGGCCTTTTGTCGTGTGGAGGCGCCGCGTCCGGCTGGTGCTCCTCAAACCAACTGGTAGCGGTGCAGCTTGCGCCACAGGGTACTGCGATCCATGCCGAGGGCGCGCGCGGTCTGCGAGCGGTTGCCGGCATGGGCCACCAGCGCCTCGCGCAGGCGCCGCGCCTCGGGATGTTCGCTGGCCTGGGTGCCATTGGCGCCAAGACTATTCGGCTCGGCACTGGCGGTGCGGCCGTCGTTATGCCCGTTGGTACGCGGGGCATGGATCGTGTCGCCCATGTCTGCATCCACCCGGATCGGCTGGGGCAGGGGGAAGTCGTCGACCTGGCCATCCCGGGCGTGCAGGGTCAGGCATTCGAAGACGTTCTCCAGTTCGCGGAAGTTGCCCGGCCAGGGGTGTTCCTGCAGCTTTTCCTTCAGATGGGGCGCGATGCGGATGCCGTGATGCACCTCGTAGGCCTGCAGCGTGGCCGCGAGATCGCGGGGACGATCGCGCAGCGGCGGGATGTCCACCGTCGCGACGGCCAGTCGGTAGAAGAGGTCGGTGCGGAATTCGCCGGCCTCCACCTGGCTGCGCAGATCCTGGTTCGACGCGGCGAGGATGCGCACGTCCACCTGCCGGGTGGTGTTCTCCCCCACGCGTTCGAAGGCGCCGTCCTGTACGGCGCGCAGCAGCTTGGCCTGCAGCCGCTGACTCATCTCCCCGATCTCGTCGAGAAACAGCGTGCCGCCGTCGGCGGACTCGAAGCGCCCGATGCGGTCACTGACCGCCCCGGAGAAGGCACCCCGGGTATGACCGAAGAGCTCGGATTCGAGCAGTTCCTCGGGGATCGCCGCGCAGTTGATCTCCACAAACGGCGCCTCGGCGCGGCGGCTGGCCTGGTGGATGGCGCGGGCCAGGCGGGTCTTGCCGGTGCCGGATTCGCCCAGCAGCATCACGCGCACATCGCTGGCGGCGACCCGCCGCGCGAACTGCAGGGTGGGGCGGCAATGGGCGTCATGAGAGTGGAAGTGGCTGTCATCGAGTCCGTCCCGACCATCCTCGCTCACGGTCTCCACCGAGGTGGTGCGCCGGCGCTGCGGCTGCAGGGTGATCAGGCGCAGCGCGCGGGCGTCGTCGTTCAGGCGCAGGGGCTGGCTGATGACCTCCAGTGGCAGGGTCTCGTCCTCCAGTTCGGCCATCAGCGAGAAGTGCAGGGCGTGCGGGGTGCGGTTGGCGTCGGCGTCGTCGTCGCCGGCGGCGACGGCGGCCTCTTTCAGATGTGCCTCGAGATTCAGCGACCCGAGCTGGTCCAGGGTCAGGGGGGTATCCGGGGGGATTTGCAGGGTCTGGTGAAAGGCCGGGTTGGCGAACAGGACCCGGCCCCGGGTATCGCTGATGAGGTGTGGATCCCGACTGTGTCGGATGCAGATCTCGGCCAGTTCGGTTGTGGTCATCCCGCCTCCTTTTTCTTGTTGGAGGGGCCGGCGGCAGCGGGACGGTGTTGCAACACCCGGGGCCTCCTGCAACACCCGGGAATCCCCCGTTTCGCCAATCCCTGTCTCGGTTATAGCGCGAAACGGGGGTGTTGCAACAGGTATGCCCTGAATATCAGTAAATCAGAATCAAGTGATTGTTTTATAAGAATGTCACAATACTGGCATATACGTTGCTTGTAGTTGGGCATGAGTTCTTCTACATACTGGGATATGGATACCCGCTTCGGTGGTCATCCGGCTGACACCGGTCGCCGGACCAGGCTCGTTGCCGTTTCCCCCGGCAGTCGGTCGGCTGCGGCCCATCGTTTGCCCGGGCCCCGGCGCGTGCAGGCGCGCAGGCCCGGTACCCCCTCTCTCATCGCGGCATTCGGCGCGAGGTAGGACGATCATGATTGCTCGAGTCTCCCGACGCCTTCTGGCTCGGACCCTGCTGGGTGCGGCACTGGCACTGCCTCTGTGGGGCCTGTCGGTGGTGCATGCCTCCGGCCCCGTCCTCACGGTGGAGCCGGATCAGGCGGCCACCCAGTCGGTCAGTGGCACGGTGATTCCCTTCCGCGAGGTCACGCTGACGGCGCAATCCTCCGGGCGCGTGGTCGACGTAGCCGGTGCCGAGGGCGACCGTTTCGAACAGGGAGCCGTGCTGGTGGCGATCAGCGATGACCGGCTGCGCGCCCAGCGCCAGGCGGCCAAGGCCGAGATGCGTACCGCCGAGGCTGCGATCCGCGAGGCCCAGATGCAGTACGGCCGCGAGATGATTTCGCCGCAGTCGCGCAACATCGGGCAGATGCCCGGCATGGGCGTGCCATCGATGTTCGACCAGATGTTTACCCAGCCGATGGGCCAGTTCATGGGCATGGGCGACCCCGCGCTGGACCGACGCACCGATCTCTACTCCCGCTACATCGGCGTGGACCAGGCCCAGGCGCGCTGGGAACAGGCCCGGGCCCGCGTGGCCGAGCTGGACGCCGCCATTCGCGACACCCGCTCCGAGGCCCCCTTTGACGGCCTGGTGATGCACAAGCACGTCGAAGAAGGCGACACCGTGCAGCCCGGGCAGCCGCTCGTCAGCTTCGGCCATGTCGAGTTCCTGCGCATCGAGGCCCAGGTGCCGGTGCGGCTGGTAAGCAGCCTGCAGGAAGACGACTACGTGCAGGTGCGGCTGGATACCGGCGACGAGGTGGAGGCCCGGGTCGCCCGGATCTTCCCCCTGGCCGATCCCCAGCGCCATACCGTGACCGTCAAGTTCGATCTGCCCCAGGGCGTGCGCGGCGGGCCGGGCATGCATGCGGCGGTGCATCTGCCGCAGGCCGGTACGCCGGGCAACCGCGTGGTGATCCCGCGTTCCGCCCTGATCCCGGGGGGCGCCTTGCCGCGTGTGGCCGTGCTGGACGGCGAGGGCCATGTGCGGGTGCGCATGGTGCGTCTTGGGGGGTCGCGCGGGGACCAGGTGGTAGTGACCTCCGGGCTGGAGCCGGGCATGCAGATTCTCGCGCGGCCGGATGCCGGCGTGCGCTCCGGCCAGCCGGTCGGTGGACGCTCTCCGGATGCGGGCGCCGGGCGCCGCGGGGGTGACGCCGATCCCTGGAGCCGCATGTAGGGACGCCTCTCCGGCCCAAAACCGGATTCACAGCACCGGCAGGCGCCCCTGGCAGGCGCACCGGTGGCAAGGCGCCGCCCCTGGCGGTGCCCGGGACGCCAGACCGACAACAGGACCGTTCAAGCTCGATGGCCGAAGACGACAGACAATCCGAGACCGGTTTCCGGCAGAAGCACGGCGACCCCGGCATTGCCGGGCGCATGGCGGCGGCGTTTATCCATTCGCCGCTGTCGCCGCTGCTGCTGCTGGCCAGTATCGCGATCGGCATCCTCGGCCTGATGGTGACGCCGCGCCAGGAGGATCCGCAGATCTCCGTGCCGATGGTGGACATCATGGTGTCCTACCCGGGCGTGCCGTCGGAGCAGGTGGCGAGCCTGGCGGCAAGGCCGCTGGAGCGGCTGATGAGCGAGCTCTCCGGTGTCGACAACGTCTACTCCGTATCGCATCGCGGCGAGGCGATGGTGACCGTGCAGTTCGATGTAGGCGAGGACATGGAGTCCTCGATCGTCAAGGTGCACGACAAGCTGTTTGCCAATCGTGACCTGATGCCGCCGGGTGTGAGCGAGCCGATGGTCAAGGCCAAGGGCGCGGATGATGTGCCGGTGGTGAACCTGACTTTCTGGTCGCACGAGGTGGATGATGCCCTGCTGCGCCAAATCGCGCTGGATGCGCAGCAACAGCTGAACGAGGTCCCCGATACCAGTCAGAGCTTCGTGGTCAGCGGGCGCGAGGAGCGCCTGCGCATCGAGGTGCAGCCGGAGCGCCTGGCCGGGTTCGATGTCAGTCTGGACCAGATCGCACAGGCCGTGCAGTCCGCGAACGTCGAGGGCGCCGCCGGACGCATCGAGAGCGATGGCCTGAGCACCGCGGTGTACACCGGGCGGTTCTTTACCGGGGCGGCGGATCTGGAGCAGCTGCTGGTGGCGGTCAGTGACGGTCAGCCGGTGTATCTGCGTGACGTGGCGGAGGTGACCTACGGACCGGGCGAGGTGGACCGCTTCGTGCGGCACTACTCCGGGCCGGCCGCCGTGGATCCGGACGCGGCGCCGGAGGGCGCGGCGGCGGTGACCCTGGCGATCGCCAAGAAGCCCGGCAGCAACGGCGTGACCGTGGCCAACAATGTCCTCGAACGTCTCGAACGCCTGAAGGGCAGTGTGATCCCGGACAACGTCGAGGTCGCGGTCTCGCGCGACTACGGCAAGACCGCCAACGAGAAGGTCAACGAACTGATCTTCAAGCTGTTCATCGCGACCTTCGCGGTGACCATCCTGGTCGGGCTGTTCCTCGGGATCCGCGCCGCGCTGGTGGTGCTGATCGTGATTCCGGTGGTGATCCTGTTCACCGTGTTCAGCGCCTGGGTCCTGGGCTATACCATCGATCGCGTCAGCCTGTTCGCGCTGATCTTCTCCATCGGCATCCTGGTGGACGATGCCATCGTGGTGGTGGAGAACATCTACCGACGCTGGCTGATGAAGCGCGGCATCGATACCGAGACCTCGGTAGATGCGGTGCGCGAGGTCGGCAATCCGACCATCCTGGCCACCTTCACCGTGATCGCGGCGCTGCTGCCGATGGGCTTCGTCTCCGGGATGATGGGCCCGTACATGCAGCCGATCCCGGTGCTGGGTTCCGTGGCCATGCTGTTCTCGCTGGTCGCGGCCTTTGTCTTTACCCCGTGGCTGACCCAGCGCCTGCGCCCCAGCATGGCCTACCTCGAAAAGGCCACCGACAAGGAACACCGCCAGGCCGAGAAGCTGGGTCGGTTCTATCGCATGGCGATCCCGGGACTGGCCGACAACCCCGTGCGCGGCTATGCCTTCCTGATCGGCGTGATCGTGATCTTCTTCCTGATGGTCAGCCTGTTCATGACCACCGATGTGCGCGTGAAGATGCTGCCGCTGGACAACAAGCCCGAGTTCCAGGTGGTGGTGAACTTCCCCGAGGGCACCGCCCTGACCGAGACCGCCACCCTGAGCCACGACATGGCACAGGTGCTGCGCGAGATGGACGAGGTGGTGGGCCTGCAGTCGTATGTTGGCACCGCGTCGCCGTTCAATTTCAACGGCCTGGTGCGCCACTACTACCTGCGCGACGAACCCTGGCAGGGGGATATCCAGGTGCAGCTGGTGGACAAGGGCGACCGCGGCCGCACCTCGCACGAGATCGCCACCGAGGCCCGCGAACGCCTGACCCCGCTGGCTCGCGCCGCCGGTGCGCGTATCCAGGTGGTCGAGATGCCGCCGGGCCCGCCGGTGCTGCAGTCGGTGGTGGCCGAGGTCTACGGCCCCGACGCGGCAACCCGCCGTGCGGTCGCCCGTGATCTGGAAGGCATGTTCGCCAATGCCGAGCACGTAGCGGACGTGGACAGCTTCCTGCAGGCGCCGCACGACGTCTGGCACTTTGATGTGGATCGTGACAAGGCCCTGCGCCGCGGCGTGACCGTCGAGACCATCAACCGCACCCTGGAGACCGCGATCGGCGGACAGATCCTGGGCGACGTGAAGGCGCAGTCGCTGGTTGAGCCGCACCTGATCGAGATGCGCCTGCCGATGGCCACGCGCAACGACATCCGGCAGCTGGAAATGCTGCCCGTGTTTACCCGGCAGGGCGGGTCCATCCCGCTGGCCGAGCTCGGCGAGTTTGTCCAGCGCCCGCAGGACGAGCCGATCTACCACAAGAACCTGCGTCCGGTGGAGTACGTGACCGGCGAGGTGGTCGGCCGCCTGGCCGCGCCGGTGTACGGGATGCTGGAGGTCCAGGAGCAGCTGGAGGACTACCGGCTTCCGGATGGCAGCCAGGTGCAGCCGCACTGGCTGGGACCGCCGCCGAATGACGATTCCACCGCGTTCGAGTGGGCCGGCGAGTGGACGGTGACCTACGAGACCTTCCGCGACATGGGCATCGCCTTCGCGATCGCGCTGATCCTGATCTACATGCTGGTGGTCTGGGAGTTCGGCAACTTCGTGCTGCCGGGCATCATCATGGCCCCGATCCCGCTGACCCTGATCGGGATCATCCCCGGCCACTGGCTGATGAACGCCGAGTTCACCGCGACCTCGATGATCGGCTTCATCGCACTCGCGGGCATCATCGTCCGAAACTCGATACTGCTGGTGGACTTCGGCCGCCAGGCGGTGGACGAGGGCCATGACGTGCGCGACGCGATGATCCTGGCCTGTCAGGCGCGTACCCGCCCGATCATTATCACCGCGCTGGCCCTGCTGGCCGGTTCCAGCGTGATCCTGTTCGATCCGATCTTCCAGGGCATGGCGATCTCACTGATGTTCGGCACCGTGGTGGCCACCCTGCTGACCCTGCTGGTAATCCCGCTGGGCTGCATCTCCGGGCGGCGTGCCTTCTGTCCGACCAGCCTGGACGAAAACGGCGAGGCGGCTGCGGTGTGCGCGAACGGTAATGGCAACGGCAACGGCAATGGCCATGGCGGTGGGACTACCCCGGCTCCGGGCGCGACCGCCGGCGCCGCCGCGGGCAACGACCTCTTCGGCCCGCGCGAGGGCGGGCCGGTCACCCAGGCGGTGCAGTACGCCGGCCTGTACCTCAAGTGCCTGGCCCTGGCCTTCCTCGAGGGCCTGCGCGATCTCGCGTTCGCCCTGTGGCGCCTGATCCGGTCCTTGCTGGAGCGCCGTCGCGACGGTGGCGGCGGGCCGGGCGGCCCGTCGGGCGGCGGCTCCACCCCGGGCTTCGGTAGCGGTCCGGCGAGTGGCGGGCCGTCGGACACGGGCTCCGGCCCGGCTGCGGGCAAGGCGCAGGACCGCCAATCGGCCGGTCCCGGGGATTCGGAGCCGGTCGCGCAGGCACCCCAACCGGCGGGTCGCCCGGAAGAGCCGGAGCCCGCCGCCGAGCCTCGGGGCACGGCGACCCCGCCGGCGGCCACCGACAACGCGGATGTGAAGGCCGAGGACGCGGCGCCTCCAAAGAAAGCGAAGTCCCGCGCCGGCGGGGCATCCCGCGCGGCGTCGGCGAAGGCGACGTCCGCGTCCGGCGCCACGGAATCGCGGTCTGCGAAGGGCGGCTCCAGCCGCGCGGCCGGCGCGGCCGGGAGCGGTGCCGCGGGTACGAAGACCGCGAAGAAGGCGTCCAGTGGCACGACGAAGACAGAGACAAAGGCCAAGACGCAGACCCAGGCCAGGACGACTAGCGGCGGCGCGGGTAGCCAGAGCAAAGGGCGTGCGAGCACGTCCGGCCAGGCCGCCAGCGGCCCCAAATCAAGTGGTGGCGCGGCGAACAAGCGCACGGCGCCGGCGTCCAACAAGAAGACCGGCGGAACCGCCAAATCCGCCTCGACCAGTAGCAAGACCGGCCGCAAGGAGAGCGGCACCACTCCCAAGGGGGGTGGCAAGTCGGGTACGCCCGGCAAGGGCCGCGCCCGGCGCGGGATTCGACTCAAATGATCACGCAAGCAAGACCTCAAGGAGGTTCCCGATGAAGAAGCGATTCAACACCCGAACGATCGGTACCACGCTGGCCAGCGCCGCTGTGGCATCCGTGCTGGCCCTGGGTGTGGCCCAGGCCGACGAGCAGCAGGGCTACGGCCAGGGTCCGGCGATGGGCCAGCAGGGTCCGGTGCCCGGTCCCTACGGTCACGCCCCCTACGGCCATGGCATGGGCATGCATCCCGGCGGCGGGATGATGCAGCAACGCGAAGGCTCCGGTGACTTCAGCTTCGGCATGTCCGGGCGAGGCCATGGCCAGGGCTATGGCCGTGGCCATGGCGACGGGTACGGGCAGGGTTATGGTCGTGGCCATCAGGGTTACGGCCCCGGGTATGGCTACGGCCCCGGGTACGGCCAGGGCTACGGTCCCGGCCCGCAGCAGGGCGGCTTCGGCCATCCCGGGATGATGCAGCCGGGCTACGGCATGCAGCAGCGCCCGGGCTACGGCCAGATGCCGGAATTCGATCCGGACAACCTGCCGGAAGACATGCCGGAAGAGATGCGCGAGCGCATCCAGGCGCAGCATGCCGAGCGCCAGGAACGCATGGAAGAGATGCAGGCCATGCGCGAGGCACGCCAGAAGGCGATGGAGGCCGGCCGTGCCGCGTATGAAGAAGAGATGGAGCGCCAGCGCGAGCAACGCATGGAGATGATGCGCGAGCGTCGTGAAGCCATGGAAGAAGGTGGCGGCTACTGATCCGCGGATCAGTCATCGCAGATCGACGGGCACGCAGGCCCGTCGTAGTGGAAGCCAGACGGAGGCGGTTCGCCATGCAGGGCAGGCAGTCCGGTCAATCGAAACGCACGCGAGTCAGCACGATCCCGATGCTCGGGGTCGTGCTGGCTGCGGGGTTCCTGTTGCCGGTCGCCGACCTGGCGGCGAGTGATCGCCACAACCCCTGGGCCTCCGGTTCGCCGGAGGTACAGCGCTCGGCCCCGGAACGCCCGCGCGGGCGCTTTCCGGACCGCGACTACGACCCGTCCCGACGGGCCGAATCGCGGGATGCGCCGGGCCCGCCGCCGCATGCTCCGGGGTACCGGGGCTACGGGCCGCAAGGTCCTTACTGGGCGCCGGGTTCTCCGTCGTTCCACCCCCCTGGCGGGATGCCAGGAGGGTATCCATACGGATATCCGGGTTCGCCCGGGTATCCGGGAATGGGCGGGCCGTTTTCGGCCTTCCCCTGGGGGATGGGCGGTTTTCCGTTCCCCTGACCGGTAAGGCGTGCATTCGGGAAGCCCTCCCCGCGTGCGCGCATTCAAATTGAGGGCATGACTCCTTCAGGAGGTAGCACCATGAACAAGTTCGTCAAGGCAGCAGTTCTCGCCGTTTCCCTGGGTGGCCTGGCCGCCCCGATGATGGCCTCCGCCCAGTGGGGCGGCCCGGGTTACGGGTACGGTCCCGGCCATTACGGCCCCGGCTACGGCTATGGCCCCAGCATGCCCTTCTTCGGTGGCCCGGGCTATGGCCGCGGCCACGGTATGGGCGACATGATGAGCGACATGATGGGCGGGGGTGATTTCGACTTCTCCGCTCGCGGTCGCGGCCATGGCCACGGGTATGGTCACGGTTACGGCGACGGCTACGGCCGCGGTTATGGCCATGGATACGGCCATCCGGGTTACGGCTACGGTCCTGGCTATGGCTATGGTCCGGGCTACGGTCCGCAGGGCTGGGGTCCGCAGGGTCAGATGCCCCAGCAACAGCAGCAGGGTCAGGGCAACTAAGTCCATCCCGCTGTCCGGGCCTGCCCGTTTCGGGCAGGCCCTTTTTCCGGAGTGTTGCGGATTGACGGGCTGCACGCAGCCGTCAATCCGCAATGTTCCAAGGAGACGCCATGCAGACCGTCGTCGCCAATCTCAAGGGCGGTACCGGCAAGAGTACCGTGGCCTTCAATCTGGCCTTGTGGCTGCTGGAAGGACGCCGCCGGCCCCTGACCGTGGACCTGGATCCCCAGCGCACCCTCAGCGACGTGCTGGAGGTGCGGCGGGAGGAGGGCTATGAACCGGCGCTGGACGCGGTGGAGGGCCTCGACGCGGCGCGTGCCCGCGCCGGCGAGTACGACGAGGTGCTGATCGATGTCGGCGCGTCGGACATGGCCTCGCTGATGGCGGCGGTGCAAGGCGCGGACCGCGTGCTGATCCCGGTGCCCCCCAGCCAGGCGGATGTCTGGTCGACGTATCGTTTCGTACAGCGGATTCAGGAGCAGCGTGGATCCGGCGAACGCCCGGAGATCCTGGCATTCATCAACCGCGCGGACACGCACCAGGCCGTGCGCGAGACCGACGAAACCTTCGAGGCGCTGCAGCAGATCGAGGGCGTGCGCCTGCTGAAGCCGCGACTGAAACAGCGCATGGCGTTCCGGCGCTCGTTCAGCGAGGGGCTGTCGGTGCGCGAACTGGAGCCGCGCGGCAAGGCCGCCGCCGAGCTGGATGCCCTGGCGGTGGCGCTGTTCGGGCGGCGGCGCCGCAAAAAACAATAACGATTCGCGCCCGGGGCTGCCGGGCTGCGGACGCGATGGAAGGAGGAGAGCTTCATGCGTTTCATCCGCAATGCACTGGTCGTGATCGGGCTCCTGGCGCTGATCGGCGTGGGGTATGCCATCTTCGCCTTCGAGCCCTACCTGAGCCAGGCGCGGTCCCTGGACGCCCAGGCGCCCAAGGTCTATTCGCAGATGGCCCGGACGGTACTGGAGACGGGCGATGCCGCGGAGGCCATGGTCTACAAGCGCCAGGTGGACGAGGGGCTTGAAGTCGAGGACGTGGAGGATGTGCTGCGCCTGGTGGCCAACGAGCTGAATATTCGGAACGTCGGCGAGTTGCCGATGGGCGAGGAGGTCCGCAGCGTGACCGGCGAGGACTTCCCGTTCCTGAAGATCTACATGTTCTGCGATGTGGCCATCGCCGCGCAGATGGTCCGACACAGCCCGGCGATGGCGGCCTATATGCCCTGCCGGATCGTGCTGCAGGAGGATGCCGAGGGCAATCTGTGGCTGATGACCCTGGACCTGAACCCGATGATCCACGGGGGGCGGCCGTTGCCCGAGGATCTGCACGAGCAGGCGGTGTTTGTGAAGGAATCCCTGGAGGAAATTATCGATCGCGCTGCCGTTGGCGCCTTCTGACGGGGATGGCTCCCGTTTCCATGAAACAGCAAAGGGCGTTCAATGAGTGAAGAAAGTAGCAGCGAGTTTGCAGAGGTCCGTGACGAGGCCGACAAGGCGGATGCCCGTTCCCGGCGTCTGGAACTGATCGTCTACACCGCACTGGTGGCCTTCATCGTGCTGGCCATCTACGGTTTCTGGCTGATCACCAGCCTGACCCGGGATGTGGGCCAGCTTACCCAGGAGATCACCCAGATGACTCAGGTGATGGACCGCGACATGTCCACCATCGCGGGGCATATGGCGTCGATGGACCGGCAGATGACCGACATCAACAACACCATGCGGGTGATGAACGACGAGGTCGCGGTGATCGCCGGTAATACGCAGTCGATGGACGCCAACATCGGCTCGATGACGCGCGATACCCGCGTGATGGCGGGCTCGATCACGGGCATGCAGCAGGATATGTGGAGCCTGAATCGCAATGTGGGCGGCCCCATGGGTATGATGAACATGTTCAACCCATTCACCGATCAGGGCGGTCCGGTCCGGGGTTCCCCGGGGCCGTATTACCCGCGCTGATCGCGCGTTTTGACTGACGGAGTCCGCATGTTCAATCGTCCTGGCCCTCGCGTGCGCAAGCAGCTCAAGCTGCTGAGCGACCGCCTTGCCGAAGAGAATCCGGTCCTGAAAGGCGTGGTCGATCCGTTCCGGGATCTGGACCGGGTCGGCTATGCGGCCGGCCTCCTGGATCCCACGGAGGATTCCTACGCCTTTGGCATCTCCTGGTGGCCGATGATCGCCACGCTGGGCACCTTCTCCGCCGGCAAGTCCACGTTCATCAACGAGTACGTGGGCACGACCGTACAGCGCAGCGGTTCGCAGGCAGTCGACGACAAGTTCACCGTGATCAGCTACGGCGGCAGCGAGCGCGTGCAGGAATTGCCCGGGCTCGCGCTGGACGGGGATCCGCGCTTCCCGTTCTATCGCGTGTCCGACGAGATCGAGCGCATTACCGACGGCGGCGGGCGCACGGTGGACCACTTCCTGGCGATGAAGACCGCGCGCTCGGAGCGTCTGCGCGGGCGCATCATCATCGACTCCCCCGGCTTCGATGCCGACGAGCAGCGCGCGACCATCCTGCAGCTGACCGATCACATCATCGACCTGTCCGATCTGGTGCTGGTGTTCTTCGACGCCCGCCACCCGGAGCCGGGCGCGATGCGCGACACCCTGGAGCACCTGGTCAACCGCGTCGCCGAGCGCAACGACTTCACCAAGCTGGTGTTCATCCTCAACCAGATCGACACCACCTGGCGCGAGGACAATCTGGAGGAGGTCGTCTCCGCCTGGCAGCGGGCCGTGGTACGCCAGGGCAACGCGACCGGGCGCTTCTACTGCCTGTACAACGAGAGCGCGGCGGTGGAGATCGGCGATCCGCAGGTGCGCGAGCGCTACGAGGAGAAGTCCCGCCGCGACCGCGAGGAGATTCATGCCAAGATCCAGGAGATCAGTTCCTCGCGTTCCTACCGTATCCTGGGTTCGCTGCAGGCCATCGCCGAATCCATCGAGATGGATGCCCTGCCGGCCCTGAAGAAGGCGCTGGAGCGGTGGCGCCGTCGGGTGGTGCAGTTCGATGCCGGGATGTTCGTGGTGGTCGCGGTGATCCTGGGCCTGATCGGGTACCAGTCGGCGGGGGGGCTCGCGCCCTGGACCGACGGGAGCGTCTGGCAGGCCATGGGCGAGCGTCCGCTGATGACGGGCTTCGGGCTCGTGGTGCTGGCGATCGTGCTCGGCGGCATTCACTTCTTCAATCGCCGCTGGCTGGCGCGGCGCATCGCGCGGACCCTGCCGACCGAGACCGCCGCCGGAAACTGGCGTGCGGCCTTCGAGAAGAACACGCGTCCCTGGCAGCCGATGATGGGGCGTGCGCCGCTGGGCCTGGGGCGCCGCATGATCAGCCGTCTGCACCAGCTGCGCGATCGCGCCGAGGCCTATATCCAGCGCCTGAACAATCAGTTCGTGGATGCCAGCCCGGTCTCGCGCCAGGGCGGGCGCGCCTCGGCCACCGATACCTACAACCCGCCGCAGCCGGAGGCCCCGGCCGCGCAACCGACGTCGGGCGCGGAGCCGCCCCGCGATTACGCCGAGCCGGAGGCACCGGAGAAGCGCTAGCCGGCTCGCGCCACCACCCCCAGGCCGCACAGCGTGGGGGCGGCTATATTAGCCGTAGATGTTGTGCAGGAGGAGCACGATGACCATACTGGCGTGGCTCATGTTTGCGTTGGCCATGATTCTGGTCCCAATCTCGGTATGGGCCAGCATGGCGGCGCTGGGGGTTTGTGCTGGATGTGCACTGATCCGTGACTGGCGCAGGGGGCGCCAGGCCTCGGGACAGTGAGCCGGTCGGCCCACGGGCTTTTAACCAACCGGGGACGGGTCGCGCAGGGGGCTGTGGCGGATCCGGTTCCTGATACCACTGGAGGAGAGAGTAGAAATGAGTGATCAGAAGAAGATGGCCATCATTGCCACCAAGGGCAGCCTGGACTGGGGCTATCCTCCGTTCATCCTGGCCTCCACCGCGGCGGCTCTGGGCTATGACTGCGAGGTGTTCTTCACCTTCTATGGCCTGCAACTGCTGCGCAAGAAGCTGGATCTGCAGGTGACCTCGCTGGGCAACCCGGGCATGCCCATGCCGATGCCCATGCCGGTGATGCTGCAGGCCCTGCCAGGCATGCAGAAGATGATGACCGTGATGATGAAGAAGAAGATGGCGGCCAAGGGCGTCTCCGATCTGGGCGACCTGCGCGAGCTGTGCCTGGAGGCCGAGGTGCGCATGATCGCCTGCCAGATGACGGTGGACCTGTTCGACATGGACACCAGCGAATTCATCGACGGCGTGGAATACGCCGGGGCCGCGGCGTTCTTCGAGTTCGCCGGCGAGTCCGACATCTGCCTGTTCATCTGAACCGGCGGCGCGCCTGACGCGCCCTCAAGGCCCCGCGGCCCCGGCTGCGGGGCCTTTTTCGTTTGTGGGGCGCTTGGTTTGGTGGGTCAAGGGCGATTTACAGGAAGATGGGAAGGTTGGAAGGTTTGTTGGGATTGAGGACGCGCCGTGCTGTGGTGTGGCGATGGAGTAACGCGCGAGCATCCGCTATCGCCTTTGATCCTTGAACCCTTCCGATCTTCCGACCTTCCTGTGAATCGCTCTTGACCTTCGTGGCGCCAAAAGAGGGCGAGGGATCAGTCGTGGCCGGCGTACATGGCCTCGATGGCGTTGGCGTAGTGCTGGGCGATGACCGGGCGCTTGAGCTTCATGGTCGGGGTCAGCATGCCGTTGTCCACCGACCAGGGTTCATGCACTACGTGCACGTGGCGGATCTTGGCGTAGCCGGGAAAGTCGCGCAGCTGGTATTGAATCCGCTGCAGCAGGGCGCGTTCGGCGGAGCGCGGCAGCCGCCCGGAGGCGCCGGGGTCAAGGCCCTGGTCCTCGGCGAAGGTGGTCCAGGCCTCGGGCTCGGGGACAACCAGGGCGGTCAGGAAGGCGTGGCTGTCCCCCACGACCATGACCTGGTCGAACAGGGCGTCCAGGGCGATGGCCATTTCCATGTCCGCCGGCGGGACCTTCTCGCCGTTGGTGAGCACGAGGATGTCCTTCAGTCGTCCCGTTATAAAAATGTGCCCATCGTCGTCGATCCGGGCTTGGTCCCCGCTGTGCAGCCAGCGATCCTCGTCGATCGTGCTGGCAGTAGCCTCCTCGTTCTTCCAGTAGCCGAGCATCACGCAGCTGGAACGGGTGAGCAGCTCGTCCATCTCGCCGATCTTGACCTCAATGCCGGGCAGCGGCTTGCCGATGGAGGCGGGCAGGTTGTCGTCCGGGGTGTTCACGCTGACCACCGGACTGGATTCGGTCATGCCATAGCCGTGCAGCACCGGCAGGCCCAGACCAATGAAGAACCGGGCGATCGGCGGCGGCAGGGGCGCGCCGCCGCAGACCGCGAAGCGCAGCTTGCCGCCCAGGCGGTCCAGGACCTTGTGGGCGACGATGCGCTCCAGCAGCGGCCACAGCAGGAAGCCGGGCGACCAGGACGCGCGGCCCTGCTGGTATTCGAAGCGGCGCCAGCCGATGGCCACGGTGGCCCTGAACAGGCCTCGGCCCAGCGCGGATTTCTGTTTCAGGCCGGCCTGGATGCGGCCGTGCACGCGCTCGTAGATGCGCGGAACCGAGATCAGCACGGTCGGCTGGACCGACATCAGGTCCTCGCCCAGCCCCTGGATGGAGCGGGCGAACGCGACCTCGGCACCGATCAGCATCGGCATGTAGTAGCCGCCGGTGCGCTCCAGCATGTGCGACAGCGGCAGGAAGGACAGGAAGCGGTCGGCATCCGACAGCGGGCCGGCAGTCGCGGAGGCGCAGGCGTTGTCGAGGATGTTGCGGTGCGACAGCATCACGCCCTTGGGCCGGCCGGTGGTGCCGGAGGTGAACACAATGGTGGCCAGGGCCAGCGGGTCGAGGTCCGGGCGGTGTACACGCTCGGGGTCGCCGCGCTCCAGCCAGCTCTCGAGGTCCATCACCCGCTCGTCTTCGGGTCGGCCGTCGGTGTGGCCCAGGCAGACGATGCGCTTGAGCGAGGGCATGTTCGCGAAGTGTTCGGACAGGCGGCGACTGTGCGCGCTCTCGCCCAGCAGTAGCAGGCGCGCCTGGGTCTGGCCGATGATGTAGGCGACGTTGTCCGGGCGGTCATCGGTGTACAGCGGGACGGTGATCAGCCCGAGTTCGGTGGCGGCCTGGTCGAAAGCGACCCACTCGCGCGAGTTGCCGAGCATCAGCGCGACCCGTTCGCCGGGCTTGAAGCCCTCGCGCGCCAGCCCCGCCTGCCAGCGATCGACCATCGCGGCCATCTCGCTCCATGTCGTCTGCTTCCAGGTCTCGTCGGCGGCGCTGTAATGACGATAGGCCGGCGCATCCGGGCTCATGGACACGCGGGTGCGGAACAGCGCGGGGAGGGTCGGAGCCTGTTCCGGGGTGATGGTGGTCGACGGCATGGCGTCCTCGCGAGCGGGGTTCGGTTGTCCCGGACGTTAGAGGACGCCTGCGCCTGGGGCAAGTCCCGGCCCATTCGGCCGCTAGCGCACCCCTAAAGGATGGGCGACGGGCTGGTAGGCGATGGCACCCAGCACCAGGCTGAGACCGATCAGGGCGATCACGCCGCCACCGGCCATTCCCAGGGCCGGGCCGATGTAGGTCAGCCGGCCCATGCGGGTGGGGCCCAGCCAGCGCCGGGTCCAGTCGCGTGCCGAAACGGCGAGGGTCGCCAGCACCGAGACGGTGGCGGCGGTCCCCAGGGACATCGCCAGTACGGCGGCGACGCCGGCCCAGGCCAGTCCCAAAGCGGCGGAGACCGCCATGATCAGCACGGCGCCGGAACAGGGGCGGATGCCGACCGCCAGCACGGTACCCCACCAGGTGCCGCGGTGGTTGGGGTCCACGTGGTGCGGGGTCCCGCAGCCGCAGTGGGCGTCATGTCCATGGGTGTGGCCATGCTCGTGGTCGTGTCCATGGACGGGCGCGACCCGATGCGCGCGCTGCAGCCGCCACGCGTGACGCAGGGCGCGCGCCATCAGCCACAGCCCGAGCAGCGCCACCAGGGCGAAGCTGGCGATCTCCAGGGTGCGCACCTGGCCCAGGGTATCCCGCGCCAGCCAGCCGAACAGGCCGATCAGCACGCCGACCAGTACGATGGCGGTGACGCCCTGTGCCAGCGCCGAGACGGTGGACAGCAGGATGCCGCGGCGCAGGTTCTGCGGCTGGGTCAGCAGGTAGGCGCTGATGACCGCCTTGCCGTGGCCAGGGCCGGCGGCATGGAAGATCCCGTACAGCAGGCTGACCAGGATCAGCGCCCCGGCGGTGTGTGCGGTGGGGCCGTCGCGCAGGGCGTGCAGGCCTTCGGTCAGGCTGCGGTGGAGCTGCCGCTGGGTCTGGAGCATCCAGCCGGTCAGCCGTTCCAGGGGGCCGGGCGGTTCGGCCAGCGGCGCCGGGGCGTCGAGGCGGTCCGGGGGCGGCGGCGCCGCGCGCTCGGCGGGCGCCTCGGTGGGGGCACCCAGTGGATGACCGGTCGCGGCCTGTGCGAGGCCCGGACCGCCGAACAGCAGGCACAGCGCGAGCAGCATCAGCAGGCCCGGGAGGGCGGGCTGCAGTGGGTTCCGGATTCGATGCGTTACCTGGTGCATGGCGTTACTGTATAACACACGAGCCATCGGGTGGTGTGTGCGCGCCGTCCGGTTGTGAAGCGGCATCCCCCTCAGTCGCATTCCAGCGTGGCGGTCTCCGCGAAGTGGCGTCCGAGGTTGTCGACCGGGCTGCGATCCTGGCGTTCCAGGGTCGCGGCGTAGCGGATCAGCTGCGGGTCAGGTCGGGGTTCGTCGATCGTCACCGCGCAGCCGGGCCGGTTCTCGACGAAGACGATGTCCTCCGGGTCGTGCAGGATCTCGATCCAGTATTCGGGATCGAACACGCGGTAGCTGAAGCGGTCCCCGGCCGTGATGTCGAGGTCCGCCAGCGGCAGCTCGAAGCGCAGGTGCAGGCGGCGGTCCTCCAGCGTCAGACGGGCGTTGCGCGCCGGTGGGATGTCCAGGTCGCGCTCGCCGGCGCTCAGTTCGGTGAAGTAGTCATGCCCGGCCAGGTTCTCGCGCATGCGCTCGGCGGCGTGCTCCAGGGCCGTGTCAATGTCGGTGTCGCCGTCGAGCTGGCCGGTCAGGTCCTCCAGCAGCATGTGGCTGTAGGTCGGGTCGATGCGCCAGGACTGCTCCATGCGTACCAGCTCGCCGGCCTCGTTGAAGACCAGTCCCACGCGCAGGTCGATCCAGGCATGCGGGTGGGCGAACACACCCGTGGGCAGCAGCAGGCCCAGGATCAGCAGGAACCAGGGGCGGATACGCATCGGCGTCAGGTGGCGCGCTGCCAGCGCGTGCCGTCGGGGGTGTCCTCGAGCTCGATGCCGCGGGCCGTCAGTTCGTCGCGGATGGCATCGGCGGTCGCGAAGTCGCGGTTCTTGCGGGCGGCCTGGCGCGCGGCGATGCGTTCCTCCACCCAGGCGGCGAGCTCGTCGTCGCCGGAATCGCCCTGAAACCAGACGCCCGGGTCCTGCTGCAGCAGGCCCAGCAGGCCGGCCCCGGCCAGCAGTTCGCCCTTGCGCCGGGCGCGTTCGGCGTCGTCGCCGGCCGCGGCCAGGGCATCGCTCATGCGGTGCAGCGCGGTGATCGCGGCGGGGGTGTTCAGGTCGTCCAGCAGCGCCGCGAACACCGGGGTGTCGGCGGCGGCCACCGGTGCGGGCTCGATACCGGCGGCGTCGCGCAGCACGCGGTACAGGCCGTTCAGGCTGTTGCGCGACTGGGTCAGGGTCTCTTCCGAGAAGTTCAGCGGGGCGCGGTAGTGGCGCGACAGCAGGGCCAGGCGCAGGACCTCACCGGGGTAGTGCTGCAGCAGGTCGTGCAGCAGCTGGAAGTTGCCCAGCGACTTGGACATCTTCTCGCCGTCGATGGTCAGGTGGCCGTTGTGCACCCAGTAGCGGGCATAGTGCGTGCCGTGCTCGTGGCAGCTTTCGGCCGCGCAGCCCTGGGCGATCTCGTTTTCGTGGTGCGGGAACACCAGGTCGTGGCCGCCGCCGTGGATGTCGATCATCGGCCCCAGGTGGGCGCGGATCATCGCCGTGCACTCCAGGTGCCAGCCGGGGCGGCCGGTGCCCCAGGGGCTTTCCCAGCCGGGTTCGCCCGCGGCGGCCGGCTTCCACAGCACGAAGTCGCCGGGGTGGCGCTTGTAGTCGGCGACCTCGACCCGGGCGCCGGCCTGCATGTCCTCCAGCGAGCGCCCGGACAGGGCGCCGTAGTCCGGGTAGGAGGTCACGTCGAACAGCACGTGGTCGTCGGCCACGTAGGCATGGCCGCGTTCGATCAGGCGTTCGATCAGCTCGATCATCGGCTGGATGTGCTCGGTGGCGCGCGGCTCCAGGGTGGGCTCCAGCGTGCCCAGCTCGGCGATGTCCTCGTGAAAGGCGCGGGTGAAGCGCTCGGTCAGCGCGGCGATGGGCTCGCCATTGTCGGCGGCGGCCTTGTTGATCTTGTCGTCGACGTCGGTGATGTTGCGCGCGTAGACCACGTGGTCCGGGCCGTAGAGTTCGCGCAGCACGCGGAACAGCACGTCGAACACCACCACCGGGCGGCCGTTGCCGATGTGCACCCGGTTGTACACGGTGGGGCCGCAGACGTAGAGGGTCACCCGCTCCGGGTCCTGCGGCACGAAGGCTTCGTCGTGCCCGCCCAGGGTGTTGTGCAGGGTGAGGGTCCGGGGCTGGCTCATTATTCGGTATTTCCCTTGCCGTACAGCGTCTCCGGCGCGATCTCGGGGTCGCTGGTGACCACCACACTGTCGTTCTCGACCTGCAGGTAGAAGCAGCTGCGGCGCCCGGTGTGGCAGGCCGGCCCGGTCTGGTCGACCTTCAGCAGCAGGGTGTCGCCGTCGCAGTCCAGGTGCAGGGAGTGCAGTTGCTGGACCTGGCCCGACTGTTCGCCCTTGCGCCACAGTGCCTGGCGCGAGCGCGAGTAGTAGCACACGCGGCCCGTGGCCAGGGTCTCGTCGAGCGCCTCGCGGTTCATCCACGCCAGCATCAGGACCTCGCCGCTATCGTGCTGCTGGGCGATCGCGGGGATCAGGCCGTCGGCGTTGAGCTTCAGGCGGTCCAGGACGTCGGGGACCGGGTGGCGCTCGCCACGGGGCTCGCTTTCGAGTTGCTTGAACATCGCTGCGTCCGCTTGCGGGAGCGGCGAAGAATAGCATTTTCCCGGGGCCTCCCGAAGCCCGCGCAGGGGCGCGGTGGGTACGGGTCTTGCGCGGCGGCCCCGGGTGGTCGATGCTCGAGGCAGGCAGGTAAGCCAGGCGGATCTCCACGGCAGCCGGGAGGCTAGATGGAGCAGGACAGGCAGAGGGCGCGCAGGCCCAGCGCGGGGCGCACCGCGGCGATCATCGCCGTGGTGTATCTGGTCTTCGGGCTGGCGTGGATCGGGTTGTCCGACCGTGCCCTGCTGCTGATGGTCGACGACGTGGCCGTGCTGGCGCAGTTGCAGACCCTGAAGGGATGGGGTTACGTGGCGGTCACCGCCGCGGGCCTGTTCCTGCTGGTGTATTACCCGCTGCGGGCGCGCGACCGCGCCTCGCGCGAGGCGCGGCGGCTGACCGCGATTGTCGAGCGCTCGCCGGTGGTCGCGATTGAATGGGCGACCACGCCCGGTTGGCCGGTCACCTTCGTGTCGCCGAACATCGCGCGCTGGGGGATCGATCGCCATGCCCTGTTGCAGGGCGACGTGAATTACGCCGAGCTGATTCATCCCGAAGACATCGACCGGATCGTGGCGGATGTGGCCGCGCACATTGAGCACGGCCCGGATCGCTATACCCAGCTCTACCGCCTGCGCAGCGGCGAGGGTAACTGGCTTTGGGTGGAAGACCGGACCTGGCTGACCCGCGACGAGGTCGGGCGGGTGACGCGCATCCACGGCCTGCTGCTGGATGTGACCGAGCGCCTGCGCGCCGAGCGGGACCTGCGTGACTCGGAGACCCGCTTCCGCGCGATCTTCGACAACGTGCAGGAGGCGATCCTGCTGCAGGATCTGGATACCGAGGGCCTGATCGGGGTGAATGCCGCCGCCGAGCGGATGTACGGGTACAGCCGGGCCGAACTGCTCGCCTGCAGTGTGGATGACCTGAGCGCGGACGAAGGCGGCTACGACGTACAGCGGCAGAAGGCGCTGATGGAACGGGCCCGGCGCGGGGAACAACTGGTCTTCGAGTGGCGGGCGCGCCACCGTGACGGCCACGGCTTCTGGGTGGAGGCCAACCTGCAGGCCACCGAAATCGCCGGCGAGCGGCTGCTGCTGGTGACTCTGCGCAACATCGAGGCGCGCAAGCAGGCCGAGGCGGCGCTGGCGCGCCAGGTGGACCGATTGAGCCAGGCGGAACGCCATGCGGGGCTGGGCAGTTGGGAGTTCATGCTGGAGACCCGCGAGCTGTGGTGGTCGGATCGGCTGTATGCCCTGCTCGGGTGCGATGCCCGCTATGGCACCCCGACGCTGGAGGCCTTCGCCCGGGATTTCTTCGATCTCGACTCCGCGGACGGGAAGAGCTTTTCCGATGCCATGGAAACGCTGATCGCCGGCGGACATCCCGGGCCGCGGCGGCTGTTGCTGAAGGCGCGCCCGGAGGTTCGCGCGGAGGCGTGGTTCAGCATCACCATGGAGGCCCCGCTCGAGCGGGCCGACGGCATGCACTACGTGCAGGGCACGGTGCTGGAGGTCACCGAACTCAAGCGCAGCGAACTGGAACTGCGCGACCTGAATGCCACCCTGGAACAGCGGGTGACGGAGCGCACGGCGGCTCTGCAGGCCCTGAACCAGGAACTGGAATCGTTCTCCTACGCGGTCTCGCACGACCTGAAGGCCCCGTTGCGCGGAATCGAGGGCTACAGCCAGCTACTGGAGGCGGACTACGGCGAGCAGCTGGAGGGCGAGGGGCGTACGTTCGTGCGCAACATCCGCCAGGGCGTGGCGCAGATGAACGAGTTGATCTCCGATCTGCTGGCCTATTCACGTATGGAGCGCCGGCCGCTGGAGGAACGGGAGGTTCGTGTGCGCGCGCTGGTGGAGGAGGTGCTCGAGTCGGTGGACCCGAAGCTGCGCAGCCGCGCCGAGGTGACGCTGGAGATCGATCCCGATCTGGTGTTCCAGAGCGACCCCGATGGCGTTGCGCTGATCCTGCGCAATCTGCTGGAAAATGCCTTCAAGTTCAGTGCCGAGCGCGAGACACCGCAGGTGACGGTGCAGGCCGAATCCCGCAGCGCTACACTCGGGATCTCGGTACAGGATAACGGGATCGGCTTCGACATGGCGTTTCAGGATCGCATCTTCGATATCTTCCAGCGCCTGAACCGCGCCGAGGCCTACCCGGGAACCGGTGTCGGCCTTGCGCTCGTGCGGCGAGCGGTCAACCGCCTGGGCGGGGAGATCCGCGCCGAGGGTACGCCGGGCGTGGGCGCCCGCTTCCACGTGGAGTTCCCGCGATGAGCACGGCCGCGCGTCAACCGTCCATCCTGGTGGTCGAGGACAACCCGGTGGATATCGACCTGATGCGGCGCGCCTTCGAGCGGCGCAACCTCACCAACCCCCTGGAGATCGCGCGCGATGGAGTGGAGGCCCTGGCGTTCCTCGAGTGCTGGGAGCGGGGCGAACTGGCGCTGCCGGCGGTGATCCTGCTGGATATCAAGCTGCCCAAGGTGGACGGGCTGGAGGTGCTGCGCCGGATCCGCGAACACGAGCGTTTCCGCCGCATTCCGGTGGTCATGCTGACCTCCTCCAGCGAGGATCGCGACATCGCGACCGCCTACGACTGCGGGGCCAATTCCTACATCGTCAAGCCGGTGGACTTCGCCAAGTTTGTCGATGTCGCCGAGCAGGTGGAGCTGTACTGGTGCCTGCTCAATCACCCGCCGAGTTGAACCTGCGGCTGCCCCCGAAAGAGACCTGATGCGAATCCTGCTCGTGGAAGACAACCCGGCGGATGCCGATCTGCAGCGCCGGGTGCTGGAGCGCGAGGTGCCGGGTGCCGAGGTGCACCTGGCGGCGTCGCTGGCCGAGGCCCGGGGCGCGCTGGCCGGCGCTGCGGGATTCGACTGTGTGGTGGAGGACTTGCGCCTGCCGGACGGGAGCGGCCTCGAACTGATCGGCGAGCTGCAGGCCGCCGGGCGCGACGAGGCGGTGCTGGTGCTGACGGGCCACGGCGAACAGGAGACCGTGGTCGCGGCTTTCCGGGCCGGTGCCGACGACTACCTGACCAAGTCCGATGACTACCTGGAGCGTCTGCCGGCGCGCGTGGTCGATGCCCGTGCTCGCCGGGAACTGAGCGTGGCCAACGGGCACGAGCCGCTGCGGGTGCTGTATGCCGAGCATAATGCCTTCGATGTGGGGCTGACGCGCCGCGAGCTCGCGCATACCGCCCCCCACATCCAGCTGGAGACGGTGCACACCGCGGAGGAGGCCCTGGCGGCGCTGACGCCGGATGCAACCGGCGCTGTCGGCTTCGACCTGCTGCTGGTGGACTACCGCCTGCCGGGGTTCGACGGCCTGGAGCTGGCGCGGCTGGTGCGCGAGGAACGCGGGCTGGATCTCCCCACCGTTCTGGTGACCGGGCAGGGCACCGAGGACCTGGCGGCCCGCGCCCTGCGCATGGGCGTGGACGACTACGCGGTCAAGCGCGAGGGGTATCTGAAGATGCTCCCGGTGCTGCTGGACCAGGTCCATACGCGCGCCCGCCTGCGCCGGGAACAGGCCGCCCTGGCGGCCTCCGAGCGCCGGTACCGCGAGGTGATCGAGCGCGCCGGCGACATCGTCTTCGAGACCGATGCCGCCGGTTGCTGGCGCTTCCTGAATCCCGCCTGGACGGCGATCACCGGTCATGCGGTGGAGTCCGCGCTCGGCGAAGAGATGCTGGCCTTCATGCCACTGGAGGATCGCGCGATGGCGGCGCGGCTGCTGGCCCGTGCCGCGGAGTCCGACGACGGACGGCTGGAGACCGAGATCCGCCTGCGCACGGCGGATGGGTCCCTTTGCTGGCTGGAGCTGCGTGGCCAGGCCAATCTGGATGCCGAGGGGCGGCCGATCGGGTTGTCCGGCAGCCTGGTGGACGTGACCCGGCGGGTCCTGGACCAGCGGATCCAGGAGGTCCGCGCGAACGTGCTCGGGCGCCTGGCCACCGGCGAGCGTGACCCGCGCCTGCTGGAGGACGTGGTCAAGGGGCTGGAGGCCCTGGCCCCGGAGCTGCACGGGTGCATCATGCTGCTGGACGGCGACACCCGGGAGCTGCACGGTGTGGCCGCCCCGCGGGTGCCGGATCCGTTGCGCAGCGCCACCCGCCGCATCCGCGCCGAGCAGGGTCTGGGTTCCTGCGGCGAGGCCGCCTGGAGCGGCGAGCCGGTGATCATCGAGGATTGCAGTGCCCACCCCAACTGGGTCGGGTTCTGCGATCTCGCGCATGGCGCGGGGTTCCGGGCCTGCTGGTCGTTCCCCTTCCGCGATGCCGATGGCAGCGTGCTGGGCACGCTGGGGATCTATGTAGCGGGGGCCCGCGGTCCGCATGCCGGCGAGCGCGTGCTGATCGACGAGTTCACCCAGATCGCCGGCCTGGCGGCACAGAAGCTGCGCGTGTCGCAGGCGCTGGGCGAGCGCGAGCGGGCGCTGCGCACCGCGGCCGAGCTAACCGTGGAGTTGCTGCGCGAGGACAACCCCGCGAGCGTAATCCACCGGCTGCTGGCCGAACTGGGGCAGGAGGCGCATGCCGATCGGGCCTACGTGCTGGTGGCCGAGCTGGACCATGGGGTGCGCGAGGCCCTGGATGTCCATCGCTACTACTGGGTGCGCACGGACACCGATCAGGTAGTGCGTCCGCCGCCGCTGCGCAACCTGAGTCTGGAATCGGTCCTGCCGCGCTGGCACGAGATCCTGCAGGGCGGTGGTGCGGTCGAGGTGCTGACCCGGGAGCTGCCGGATGCCGAACGCGAGATCCTGGAGGCCGCGCAAAGCCAGGCGGCTTTGCTGGTCCCGCTGTACGTGGAGGGCGAATACCGTGGCTTCCTGGCCCTCGATCGGGTGCGGCGCGCGCAACGCTGGACCGCGGCGGACCAGAGCCTGGCGCGCATCGTCGCGTCCAGCCTGGGGGCCGCGCTGGAGCGGCGTCAGGCCTTGCTGGGGCTGCGGCGCATGGCGGCGGTCTTCGAGAGCACCCGGGACGGGATCATCATCACGGACCTGACCCCGCGGATCATTGCGGTGAACCCGGCCTTCGTCGATATCACAGGCTTCTCCGAGATGGAGGCGCTGGGGCGCAACCCGAGTTTCCTGCAGTCCGGGCGTCACGATGCCGCGTTCTTCCAGCGCATGTGGGACGCTCTCCAGCATGAGGGGCACTGGCAGGGCGAGATCTGGAACCGCCGGCGCAACAGCGAGGTGGCCCCGCAGTGGCTGAGCCTCAACACGGTCTACGACGAGCAGGGTCAGGCCCTGCACTACGCCGGGGTGCTGACGGATATGTCGGAGCTGCGCCGCTCGGAGGAAGAGCTCCAGTACCTGGCCCGGCATGATGCGCTGACCGATCTGCCCAACCGCACGCAGCTGCAGGTGATACTGGGCCAGGCGCTGGAACGCGCCCGGGCCCACGGCTATCGCGTCGCGGTGCTGAATCTGGATCTCGACCGCTTCAAGAACGTCAACGACTCCATGGGCCACCCGGTCGGCGACCGGGTGCTGGTGGAGGTTGCGCGGCGGCTGCGCGAGGCGGTCGGGCCCTCCCACGCACTGGGCCGCCTGGGTGGTGACGAGTTCCTGATCGTGGCGGAGAATCCGGCCAGTGACGAGACCGTGGCCCGTTGTGCCCGCGACCTGCTGGCCAGCCTGGAGCGCCCGCTGGTGCTGGACGATGGGCGTTCGGTGTACCTGAACGCTAGCATTGGCATCAGCCTCTACCCCGAGCATGGCGACTCGGTGACGGAACTGATCCAGCATGCCGATGCGGCCATGTACCAGGCCAAGGCCTCCGGGCGCCAGACCTGGAGCGTCTACACCCAGGCCCTGACCCGCGCGGCGGACGAACGCCTGGAACTCGAGAACCGCCTGCGGAAGGCCCTGGAGACCGAGAACGGCGAGCTTCGCCTGCACTTCCAGCCGCAAGTCCGCCTGGAGGATGGACAGCCCTTCGGCATGGAGGCGCTGCTGCGCTGGCAGCCGGAGGACGGGCCGATGATCCCGCCGGATCGGTTCATCCCGATCGCCGAGGACACCGGCCTGATCGTCGCGCTGGGCGAATGGGTGTTGCGCGAGGCCTGCGACGCCGCCAAGCGTCTGCTGGATCTGGGGGCCGCGGATTTCAGTCTCGCGGTCAATCTGTCGCCGGTGCAGCTGCAGCGTGGCGATTTCGTGAACCGGGTGGCGGAGATCCTGGCGCTGACCGGCTTCCCCGCCGTGCAGCTGGAACTGGAGATCACCGAGACCGCGATCATGCAGCAGGGCGAGCAGGCCATCGCGCGGCTCGCGGCACTGAAGGAGCTGGGCGTGCGCCTGGCCATCGACGACTTCGGCACCGGTTATTCCTCGCTGGCCGCGCTGCGGACCTATCCGCTGGACGTGCTGAAGATCGACCGCAGCTTTGTCGACGGGGTGGCCAGCGAGAGCGCCGATCGCGAGATTGCCGCCACCATCATCGCCATGGGGCGCAACCTGAACATGCAGGTCATCGCCGAGGGCGTGGAGACCGCCGAGCAGGCCGCCTTCCTGCACGAACGCGGTTGCGCCCTGGGGCAGGGATACCTCTACAGCCGGCCGCTGGAACTCGACGTGCTGCAGGGCTGGATGACCGAGCATGGCGCGCTACCGGTGGACTGACGGCCTTCCCGTGGCGCCGGACGGATGGCTCCGGTAGCCTTTGCGCCGCAGGATATCCGTTACCCCTTGCCCGGAGTTTCCCCGATGGCCGATCCCTCCCGTCCCACTGCGCTGCGTTCGATCACCTTTCACGGGCTGGAGCCGGGGCCGCGCCTGATCGTACTGGGCGCGGTGCATGGCAACGAGACTTGCGGGACCCAGGCCGCCGAGCGGGTCCATGCCGAGCTGGAGGCGCGCGAACGGGATCTGCTGCGTGGCAGCCTGACGCTGGTGCCGCGCACCAATCCGCTGGCCTATGACCTCGGACAGCGCATGGGCGAACGCAACCTGAACCGCAACCTCCGGGTGACCGAGGATCCGCAGGATTTCGAGGACCGCATCGCCAACGTGCTGTGCCCGCTGCTGGCGGCGCACGACGTGCTGCTGGACCTGCACTCGTTTCACACCGGCGGGCAGCCGTTCATCATGCTCGGCCCACGCAATAACGAAGGCCCGCTGGAAGGCTTCGCGCAGGCGCGCGAGGAAGAGGCACTGGCGGCCTGCCTGGGCCCGCGGCGCATGGTCGAGGGCTGGCTGGATACCTATGCCCGGGGCGTGGCGGCGCGGATGAAGAACCCGAACGCGAGCCACCGGGCGCAGATCCTGAGCACCGATCCCAGCTACGGGGTCGGGACCACCGAGTACATGCGCAGCCAGGGCGGCTACGGCGTGACCCTGGAGTGCGGGCAGCACGATGACCCGCAGGCCCCGGTGGTGGCCTACAACGCGATCATCAACACCCTGGCGCACCTGGGCATGCTGCCGGAGTCGGCCACGCCGGGGCAGGATGACCCGGAGGTCCTGCGTCTGGTCGAGGTGATCGACCGGGATCACCCCGACGACCGTTTCGCGTGCGAGTGGAAGAGCTTCGACCCGCTGGAAGCGGGTGACCTGATCGGCGTGCGCGCCGACGGGACCGAGGTGCGGGCACCGGAACCCGGGTTCATCGTGTTCCCCAACCCCAACTCGCTGCCGGGCAACGAGTGGTTCTATCGCGCCGAGTTCAGCGACCGCCGGGTGATCTGAGCCGCGCTTCTGCCCGACCGGCATGGATCTCGCGCCCTCCGGTGTTGCGCTGCTGCTCCTGGCCGCCGGCTTCTTCGCCGGGTTGCTGAATGCGGTGGCCGGCGGTGGCAGCTTCCTGACCCTCCCGGCGCTGATGAGTGTGGGCGTCCCGCCGGTGGCCGCCAATGCCACCGGGACGGCGGCCCTGTTGCCCGGCTATCTGGCCAGCGTGCTGGCGGATCGGCACGGGCTGCGCGCCGCCTGGCGCGACCTCGGCCCGGCGCTGGCCGGGGGGCTGCTGCTGGCGGGCGTGCTCGGCGGGGCCGTTGGCGCGGGCGCCTTGCTGCTGACCGGAGACGCCGCTTTCCGTGTCCTGATCCCCTGGCTGCTGCTGGTCGCGACATTGCTGTTTGCGCTGGGACCCTGGCTGCGGCGTCTGGCCGCGCGGCCGCATCCGGGGCCGCTGCGCGCCCTGGGGGCGGGGCTGGGCTGTGCCTATGGGGGCTACTTCAACGGCGGCGTCGGCATCCTGCTGCTGGCGATCCTGCGGGGCCAGGGCATCGCGGATCTGGCGCGGGCCAATGCCCTGAAGAATCTTCTGTCCTCGGTGCTGACGCTGATGGCGGTGGCCGTCTACATCGCGGGCGGGCAGGTGGTGGCGACCGGGCTGCTGGCGGTCGGGGCGGGCGCGATCCTGGGCGCGCGTGTCGGGATCATCCTGGTGCGCCGGCTGCCCGAGTCGGGCTACCGCCAGGTGGTGACCCTGATCGGTGCTGCGGTCACCGCCCTGTTCTTCCTCGAACCCGCCTGGCTGCTGCCACGTCTGTAGGCGGCGGGGCGCGGCCAGCGGGTACCGATCAGCGACTTGGCGTGACGGCGGTTTCGAGGCGGCGGGCGAGGTCGTCCAGCGTGGCGGTCGCGGATTCCGGCAGGATGGCCTCGATGCGAGGGCGCAGCCGGGCCTCCGGGGCGGTCATCGGTTCCAGGGCGCCGTGGCCGTCCACCCGGTTGAGGCGGTGCCAGCCGCGGTCGGTCTCGACCAGGCCCTTCAGCCGATCACCGCTGAAATCCGCGACCAGGCCCGCGAGGGCGGCATGGTCGATGAGCTGGCCCTCGGGCAGCAGCCAGCTGCGGCCGGTGTAGCCGTCACCGCGGGTGTCGATGGTGACCCACTCGTCGGCTGCATGAGTCGCGTCATCATGCTGGTGGTCGTGGTCGTGGTCGTGGTCGTGGTCGTGGTCGTGGTCGTGGTCGGCGTGCGCATCCGCGCTCGTGGACGCGAGAAAGTCGCGGGCCTCCGGGAACAGGGCGCCGCCCCGATCCAGTCGCGGGCGGTCCAGCCAGTCGCGTTCGATGCGGCCCTGCGTGGTCTCCACGACCAGGGGGCGCGGGGGTGGCATCGCCGCGACGAAGTCGTGCAACGCCTCGCGGTCCTCTTTGCTGTAGAGGTCGGCCTTGTTGGCCAGCAGCACGTCGGCCAGGGCGATCTGGTCGCGCCAGTTCGCGTGTTCGCGATGGCGCGGCGAGGCGAGGTGGCGGGCGTCCATCAGGGTGACCGTGGCGCGCAGGTCCAGCACGCCGGCGTAGGGCGGCTCGGTCAGGGTGCGGATGATCTGGGCCGGGTGGCCGAGCCCGGTGGGCTCGATCAGGATGCGATCGGGGCGCTGGCTGCGGATCAGCCGGTTGAGTCCGACGGTGAACATCTGCGCGGAGACGCAGCACAGACAGCCGCCGGGGATCTCCTCCAGCGCGACGCCGGTATCGGCCAGCAGGCCGCCGTCCACCCCGATCTCGCCGAACTCGTTGACCAGCACGGCCCAGTGTTCGCCCTCCGGGCGCCGCGCGAGCAGGTGGCGGATGGCGGTGGTCTTGCCGACGCCGAGAAACCCGGTGATCAGGTTGAGCGGGATGTCGTGGTGCCGCTGCATGCTAGCCAGCTCCGTCGCCGGAGGCCTCCGGGTCGTCTTGGAGCGCCTCTGGGCCGCTCCCTTCGCTCTCGAGGCTGCGGTACATCGCCTCTTCCGCCTCCTGGTTCAGCACGATCAGGGTGATCCGCCGGTTGATCGCGGCTTCTGGGTCTTCGCGGTTAAAGGGTACGCTGGCGGCCAGCCCCACGACGCGGGCGATCTGGTCGGACTCGGTGCCGCCGGCGACCAGCGCGCGGCGGGCGGCGTTGGCGCGATCGGCCGAGAGCTCCCAGTTGGTGTAGTCCGGACGCAGCAGCGGGCGGGCGTCGGTGTGGCCGGTGATCGAGACGCGGTTGGGGACCTGATTGATCAAGCCGGCCAGCTCGCGCAGGATCGCGTCCGCGTGATCCAGCGGACGGGCGCTGGCGCTGTCGAACATCGGCCGGTTTTCGCGATCGATGATCTGGATGCGCAGGCCCTCCGGCGTGATATCCAGCAGCAGCTGGTCCTTGAAGGGCTCCAGCGCCTGGCTCTGGTCCAGGGCCTCCTCCAGCGCCTCCTGCAGGGTCTCCAGGGCCTCGCGGTCGCGCGCCTCGGCCAGCTCGTCGAGGGTTTCTTCATCGATCCCTGTCGGGGCCTCCATGGCCTCCGGGTCCTGGATGAGCTCCGGCATACCCTCGAAGTCGATGATTGATGGGTCCACGCCGGTTCCGTCGCCGGGCGCCTGGCCCGGCGCAGCGGCTTCGCCCACGAAGGCGGAGGGGTTCTGGAAGTACTCGGAGATCCCGGCGCGCTGGTCGTCGTCCAGCGCAACGAGCAGCCACATCACCAGGAAGAAGCCCATCATCGCGAGCGTGAAGTCGGCAAAGGCGATCTTCCACGCGCCGCCGTGGTGGCCGCCCTGGACCACCTTCTTCTTGACGATGATCGGCTGGGTCTTGTCCTCGACTCCCATGGTAGTGATCCGGAGGCCGTCAGGCCCCCTTCACGTACTCTTCCAGTTCGGTAAAGCTCGGGCGCATCGCGCTTTCCATGGTCTTGCGACCGAACTCCACCGCGACCTGGGGGCTGTAGCCCTGGACATTGGCGAGGATGCAGGCCTTGATGCACTGCAGGAACTTGGCCTCCTCCTGGGCACGGGACTCGAGGGCGGTCGAGGTCGGCCCGGCAAAGCCGTAGGCCAGCAGAATCCCGAGGAACGAGCCGACCAGGGCAGCCGCCACGCTCGAGCCGATCTCCGCGATGGAGCCGTCGAGTTTGCCCATTGTCATCACGATGCCCAGGACCGCCGCCACGATACCGAAGCCGGGGAGGGCCTCGGCCACGCGGTGAACCGCATGGGCGGGCTTGTGCGATTCCTCATGGTGGGTCTCGAGGTCCAGGTCCATCAGGGCATCGAGTTCATGCGGGTTCATGCTGCCGGAGATGATCAGGCGCATGTAGTCGGTGATGAACTCCATCGCGTGGTGATCCTGCAGGATCCGGGGATGGGCCTTGAAGACCTCGCTTTCTTCCGGCTCCTCGATGTCGGCTTCCACCGCCATCAGGCCCTCTTTCCGGGCCTTGGTGAACAGCTTGTACATCATGGCCAGCAGGTCGAGATAGTCGTCCGACTTGTACTTGCTGCCCTTCATCAGGCTGGGGATGGACTTGAAGACGGTGAAGACGACGCGGGGCGGGTTGGCGATCAGAAATGCCCCGAGCGCCGCGCCCCCGATGATCCAGTACTCGTAGGGTTGCCACATGACCCGGAGGTCGCCGCCATGAAAGTAGTATCCACCGAAGACCGAAGAAAAAACGATGACGATACCCAGAAAATACTTCACGGACCGCGACCCCACATTGCTGAAGCGCCATGCCGGACAGGGTATCCGCCCGCATGCGTTGCTATAGTTGACGGGCTTTACGATAACGACTCCCCTGCGCGAGGTACAGCATGTCCCTGGACAAGGACGCGCCCTACATGGAAGAGGCCGCGCGCCTGGCGGCGCTGGAATGGCCGATTCTCGAAGCCAGCGATGCGGTGTTTGCGGACCCGGATGCCCTGGTGAATCGTTCCCTGCGCGAACTGGCGCGCTACGCCGAGCGCGATCCCGGCCTGAGCCTGCGCCTGGTGCGGCGGGCCAACGCCTCGCGTCGCGGTCTGCGCCAGGAGGTGCACGCGGTGGGCGACGCGATTTCCATGCTGGGCCTGGAGAACGTGCACCGGGAGGCGGCCGAGGCCCCGCGCGTCGCGGATGTGGTCACAAGACCCCAGGCCTATCGCGAGCTGGCGGCGCAGTCGCGGCTGGCGGCAATGATCGCAGGCGAGATTGCGCACAAGCGCCACGACACCGAGCCCGGCGAGGTGGCGCTGGCGGCCCTGCTGAACCAGCTGGGCCTTCTGGCGTTGCTGGCCGAGGGCGAGCCGCGCCTGGATCGGCTGCTGGAGATGCTGGAGCTCAGCGCCCTGCCGGACGAGGCCAGCTACGCCGCGCTGGGGTATGCGACGGACGACCTGTCACGTGCCATGGCGGAGCAGATGGCCCTGCCGGAACTGGTGCAGGGCACGCTGCGTGCGGTCAACGCGGCCCACCACCGGGCCTATGAGGTCATGGTTGCGAGCGCCGTGGCCTGGCAGGTCTTCCGCGGCATGGACACCGCGCGCGGCGATCGCGACCTCGGGCTGCTGGCCGGCCTGATGGGGCTGACGGACAAGGAGGCCGCGGACCGCGTGGGCGCGGTCATCGAGCGTTTCAACGAGGATGTCGCCGTGTATCAGCGGGCGCCGCTGGACCCGCAGATCCCCGGTCGTGTCTGGCTGGGCGAGCGCTATCGTCCGCGCCTGGCCCTGATGCCGCGGGCCGACCTCCTGGAGACCGGGCTCCACGCCCTCGAACAGGAAACGAATCGCGAGGCCCGGATACGCCGGATGCTGCGAGTGATGCAGTTCGGCGTGGGGTTGAACCGGGTGGTGTTCGCCCGTCTGTCCCGCGATGGGGAGAGCCTGCGCGCCGAGCACCTGGTCGGGACCCTGCACGAACCGGAGTTCAGCCACTTCGTGATCAACCGGTCCGCGCTCGGACCGCTGGGTCGGGTCCTGGAGGAGGACGCCGCCCAGTGGTGGGATCGCCGACGCATCCATGACGAGATGCCGGCGGCTGTCCGCCGCCTGACCGGCGGGGTGGACTGTCTGGTCGCCCGGTTGTGCGATGGCGACCGCGTACTGGGCATGGTCTATGCCGACCGGCGTGCGCACGATCTGGACCTGACCCCGGTGGCCTTCGAGGGGTTTCGCCGCGTGCTGGCGGCGGCCGAGCGTCCTTTCGGCTCCTCAGGGGAACACTGAGCGCTTCCCCGGGCCGGGTCGGTGGCTCAAGTCTTTCGCGGGGTGGTCGATACATGTACAGGGTCGTATATAGGCGATCATAATCCGCAGCATTCGCGAGGGGTTGGCCACGGCGTATGGCTGATCCCACGGGCCCCGAGCCCGTGGAACAATCAAAAGGACGTACGACATGCGCAAGAACCTGCCCGTCACCCAGACGGAGTACTCGATTGATCAGCACGGCGACCTGATCTCGGCCACCGACGAGAAGGGGCGTATTCGCTACGCCAACAGTGATTTCGTCGAGGTCAGCGGGTTCGTCTGCGAGGAACTGGAGGGTGCCGCCCATAACATCGTCCGCCACCCGGATATGCCCGAGGCCGCCTACGCGAACATGTGGGAGACCCTGAAGGCCGACCGGGCCTGGATGGGCATCGTCAAGAACCGCCGCAAGAACGGGGACCACTACTGGGTGGACGCCTTTGTGACCCCCGCCTACGAGCACGGCCGCAAGACCGGCTACGAGTCGGTGCGCGCGATCCCCGAGCGCGAGCATGTCGCCCGTGCGGAGAAGGTGTATGCCGCGATCAACCGGGGCCGGAGCTTCGCTCGGCGCTGGTACCACGGCCTCACCTGCCGCCTCGCCGGGACCTGGATCGTCGGCTTCCTGTTGGCGCTGGCGGTGGTGTTTTTGGCGTCCTCGCCAGCGGTGCAGGCGGGCCTGCTGGTATTGATCTTTGCCGCCGGCGGCATCGCGTCGCTGGCGTTCACGTCCGGTATCCGCCAGGCGGTCAATCGGGCCCGGGAGCAGTTCGACAACCCGGTAATGGAGGCGATCTACACTGGGCGCCGCGACGACAGCGCTTCGCTGGAGCTGGTGCAGCAGTTCGGGGAGGCGAAGCTGCGCACCGTGCTGGGCCGGATCGAGGACAAGGCCGACGCGGTGAACGACGATGCCCATGCCATGGCCAGCAGCGTGGAGCAGACCGCCTCCGGCGTGGAGCGCCAGCAAAACGAGATCGACCAGGTCGCCACCGCGATGAACGAGATGACCTCGACCATCCAGGAGATGGCGAGCAATTCCGCGCGCGCGGCCGAGGCCGCCAACAACGCCGAGAAGGAGACCGGCGCCGGGCAGGATGTCGTGAACGGTACAGTGTCCGTGATCAATCGCATGGCGGCGGAGGTGGAATCCACCGCCGAGAAGCTGGGCAAGCTCGAGGCCAGCACCGAGGAGATCGACAAGATCCTGAGCGTGATCCGCGAGATCGCCGAGCAGACCAACCTGCTGGCGCTGAACGCCGCGATCGAGGCCGCGCGCGCCGGCGAGCACGGCCGCGGTTTCGCGGTGGTGGCCGACGAGGTGCGCTCGCTGTCGCAGCGCACCGACGAGTCCACCGTGACCATCCGCAACATGATCGAGACCCTGCAAAACGGTGCGCGCGAGGCGATGTCCGCGATGCGGGCCAGTCAGGAGCAGGCCGCCGACGGGGTGGAAAAGGCGCAGGCGGCGGGCGACTCGCTGACCACGATCCGCGAGGCCGTGGCCCAGATCACCGAGATGAATACCCAGATCGCCACGGCCGTCGAAGAACAAAGCGCGGTCTCCGAGGAGATCAACCGCAACGTCACCTCCATCCGTGATGTGGCCAGCGAAACCGGATCGGTCTCGGTGCACGCGCGCGACGCCAGCGCACGGATGCAGGCCGAGGCCGCCGAGCTGAAAGCGCTGATCCAGCGGTTTGAACAAAAGGCTGGCTAGAATTTTACTTTTCCGGGTTGCGCCATTGAATATGCGCAATTACAATCTCGCCCATCTTGAGTAGCAGAGGTCTGTCAATGGACTGTTGTCGATGGATGCATGAACGTGGGGCCGGTGGCCGGTACGAGCGTGCATATCGTTGCCAGCGGGGTCCCGCCACCCGGTAATGCGGTGGTGTCTCCCCGGTGTCAGCGATATGCGTGACTCCGGGGGGGTGACAGAACGCCTTTCCCCTAACGCCCCTCGCGGGCGCCTCCCCAGCCCCGAAGCCTTTCCCTGCGCCCGCCCGTGTGCGCGGCGCGTGGGCTCCCATGCCATTCGATTTGTCCTGCCTCTGCCCGGATACCGGGCCGGTGCGTGCATTGCTGTGCGCGTAACGGATATGGATCACACCCATGAACACCCAGCAGGAGGCCGCCATGCCAGCGCCTGAAGACGACGACCCCGGGTCTAGCCCGGAAATTCACTGCGGGGCAGTGAGCAAAGTAAAAGTGTGTTCGGCTCGCTGATGGGGGGTTTGTAAAAGACCGCCACCAGCGGTCACGGGATTCTTTTGCCTTTTGTGATGCTCCGCGTGCGTTTTTGTTTTTTAAGCACAAGGAGCATTGCAATGAACGACAAGATCCTGGAAATGATTCATGCCGGCGACGTGGGCGCTGCCCGCGACGAGATGATCCATCCGGTGCCGGCCATCACCGCCAATCGCCTGTCCGAGCTGGACCCGCGTTCGCGCTGGGTGATTCTGGAGGGCGTGGATACCAACGAGCGCCGCGCCATCTTCCTGGCGATGGACGACGAAGAGCAGGCGATCCTGTTCGAGCACACGCCCGAGCCGGAGGCGCGTGAGCTGGTTCAGGGCCTGCCGGCCTATACCCTGGCGCGCGCTCTGACCCTGGTGGGCAAGCCGCTCGCGGCCGATCTGCTGAGTGCTCTGCCGGGCGCCAAGCGCGACAAGGTGCGTGCGCTGTGGCGGCAGGACGAGGACACCGTGGCCCGCGTGATGCGGCGCCCGGTGTTCTGGGTGACCCCGGAGGAGACCGTTGCCGAGGTCACTGCCCGCCTGCGCGGGGATCGCAATATGCCGGACGATGTCGGGGCGGCGCTGCTGATTACCGATCGTGACCACCACTATCAGGGGCTGGTGCGCCTGGGCCGCATGTTCCGCGCGGAGCCTGGCCAGGCGGTCGGCGAGCTGATCGAGCTGGAGGACTTCTGCACCACGCCCGACGGTGACAAGGTGGAGGCCGCTCGCCTGCTGCAGCGCACGGATCTGCCGTACCTGCCGGTGGTGGATGCCGACGGGGTGCTGGTGGGCGTGCTGCGCATCGATGACGCGATGGACGTGCTGGGGGAACGCGGATCAATGAACACGCTCGCGTTGGTATCCCAGGTTTTCCGAGGCAAGGCGCGTCGTGCAGCGGGTAGTGGTTCTACCCGCAAGCGGCGCAACGCAGGATCGGGGAACCTGGGGTGCCAACCCCAAGGGGCTCGGCCGCTTTTGCGCGCGCACGGCGTTGCGGCTCCCTTGTGCAGAAAGACTGCACGGCAGTCACCGCGCCTTGTTCGCACGCAAAAGCGACTCGAGCGCGAGCGTGTTCATTGATCCGCGTTCCCCCCGGAAGAAGACACCCCGGAGGACTTCTACAAGAAGGCGGGGATTGGTGACCTGCTGCACCACAGGGATGTCGTGCGCTCGGAGAAGTTGACCTCCGGCGGGATCGGCTATGCGGTCAAGGTGCGCATGGCCTTCCTGATGGTGACGCTGGCCGGCGGCTTGGCCGTGGGCGGGGTGATCGACTTCTTCGAGGACACCCTGGCGGCGGTGGTCGCGCTGGCCATCTTCATCCCGCTGGTGATGGACATGGGCGGCAACGTCGGCACGCAGTCGACCACGATCTTCGCCCGCGGGCTTGCCCTGGGGCATATCAACCTGGGTCGCTTCTTCCGCAACCATCTGGTGCGCGAGGGGGGCGTGGGCCTGGCCATGGGGGTAATCATGGCGGTGCTCGCCGGGACGATCGCCTACTTCTGGCAGGGTGCGCCGAATGACATCCCGCAGCTGGGTTTCGTGGTTGGCACGGCGCTGTTCTTCTCGGTGTTCACCGCCTCGATCCTGGGCTTCCTGCTGCCGTGGGTCCTGTTGAAGATCGGGGTGGACCATGCGCCGGGGGCGGACCCGTTCATCACCACCATCAAGGATTTCACCGGCCTGGCTGTGTACTTCGGCATGGCCGCCTGGCTGCTGAGCGCGCACATGCCGGCCTGAATGCCGGGGAACCCGAACCGTGTTGCCGGAGACAGAATCCGGCAACACGCCTGCAAAGAACGTTTGATAGAAGAGGAATCGACATGAACCATCGCAACTTCCAGCGCGGCGTGCTGGCCGCAGCCGTGGCTGGGGTGTTCGCATTTGGCATCCCGACTATCCAGGCCGCCGAGGCCGAATTCAACATCGGCGTGTTCACCGACTACATCGATGACGGTGCGTCCAAGTCCGACAACGACCCGGTGGTGCAGGGCGGCTTCGAGCTGGGCTTTGATAATGGCGTGTTCACCGGCGTGCAGGCCTCCACACTTGGCAGTGGTCGCGGCAGCGAGATCGTGCCGTTCGTTGGCTACGGCTTCGACGTCGGTTCGGTGGGTATCGAGTTCGGCTACGAGCACTTTCACTACACCGAGCTCGACGAGCGCTACGAGGGCGAGACCTTTGTGGTGGTGGACTGGGGGCCGGTGTACACGGGGGTGAACTACCTGGCCCATGCCCATGATCGCGACGCCCGGGGCAGCCGGGAATTCTTCGCGGGTACGGCATTCGAGGTGGCCCCGCGTACCGAGCTTTTCGCCGAGGTGGGCCAGGATCGTCCCGCCGATGACGACAATGCCGTGTTCTGGGAACTGGGCGCGGCCCACGCGACCGACTTTGGCACCTTCTCGCTGACCTACGGCTCGCGCGACGAGAGCGGCGCTCAGGACCTGCTGGTCGGCGGCTACACCTACAACTTCTGACCCACCGCCCGCGTCGGTCCGGCGCGGGTTGGTTTTTCACCACGAAGCCCACGAAGGCACGAAGGAGATCAAGGTCAAGGGCTTTTGCACCACAGAGTGCACGGAGAAAGGTCGATAGGGGGTTGAACCGTTTCGCTGTGCTCGGCGGGTTTGAGCCCCATCCAAACCTTCTTTGGATTTCTCTGTGTTCTCCGTGCCCTCTGTGGTGCGATCGCTTTTCTTCGTGCCTTCGTGTGCTTCGTGGTGATTATGGATTTTTCTAGCCGTAGCGGCGTTCGATGTAGGCCTCGACGCGGGCCTGGAATTCTTCGGCAATATGCTCGCCCTTGAGCGTCACGGTCTTCTCGCCGTCCTCGTACACCGGGGCCACCGGCTGTTCGCCGGTGCCGGGCAGGGAGATGCCGATGTTGGCGTGCTTGCTCTCGCCGGGCCCGTTGACCACGCAGCCCATCACCGCGACGGTCATCTCCTCCACACCCGGGTACTGCTGCTTCCAGTTCGGCATCTGCTGGCGGATGTAGGACTGGATGTCCTGCGCCAGGTGCTGGAAGTACTCGCTGGAGGTGCGCCCGCAACCGGGGCAGGCGACCACTGACGGCAGGAAGCTGCGCAGCCCCATGCTCTGCAGGATCTCCTGGGCGACCAGGACCTCCTGGGTACGGTCGCCGCCGGGTTCCGGGGTCAGCGAGATGCGGATGGTGTCGCCGATGCCCTGCTGCAGCAACACGGCCAGCGCGGCGGTGGAGGCGACGATGCCCTTCGCGCCCATGCCGGCCTCGGTCAGCCCGAGGTGCAGCGGGTAATCGCAGCGGGCGGCCAGGTCCTGGTAGACGCTGATCAGCGGCTGCACGCCGCTGACCTTGGCCGAGAGGATGATGCGGTCGTGGGCCAGACCGATGCGTTCGGCCTCGGCCGCACTCTCCAGTGCCGAGGCGATCAGCGCCTCCTGCATCACCGCCTCGGGCGCGGCCGGCTCGGCGCGCTGGCTGTTGTCGTCCATCATCCGCGCGAGCAGGGCCTGATCCAGGCTGCCCCAGTTCACGCCAATGCGCACCGGCTTGTCGTAGCGGATCGCGGTCTCGATCATCGCGGCGTACTGGGCGTCGCGCTTCGAACCACGGCCGACATTCCCGGGATTGATGCGCAGCTTGGCCAGCGCCTCGGCGCACTCCGGGTACTTGGTCAGCAGCTTGTGCCCGTTGAAGTGGAAGTCCCCGACCAGCGGCACGTCCATCCCCATGGCCTCCAGCCGCTCGCGGATCTCCGGCACGGCCCTGGCCGCGTCCTCGGAGTTCACGGTAATGCGCACGACCTCGGAGCCGGCGCGCGCCAGCTCCGCCACCTGCACGGCGGTGCGCAGCGCATCGGCGGTGTCGGTGTTGGTCATCGACTGCACCATCACCGGAGAATCGCCACCGACGGTGACATTGCCGACGCGGACGGGGACGGTCTTGTGGCGGGTTGGGGTCGTGTTCATGTTGAGCTACGCGGGCGCGGGGAAACGGTGCGCGGAGTGTAACGCAGCACCGCCCGACTGCCGAGAATCCCTGTCGTAAAGTTCCATTTGAACCCAATGGGCAGGTCCCCGTGGTCTTGGGGAGGGGCGTAAGGCCGATCGCCAGGGACACTGTCGCCGGGGTGTCCACTTCCCGTCATGGCGAGGCCCCGGAGGGGCCGTGGCCATCTCCGGACGCAACCCCCGACGTTGGTCCTGGTCCGCGCCAGGGCTGGAAGGTGTTCTCCACCGCGCTGCGACTGGCCGCGTGGCGGGCCTCCACGCGCTCGGCGATCGCCTGCTGCAGCGCCTGGCGGGTCTCGGCCTCCAGTGCGTCCAGGGCCTCGTGCAGGGCCTGTTCCAGGGCCTCGCGATGGCGGGCCTCGTCGAGTCGCAGCAGCAGCCAGTCGACACCGATGATGGTGGCCCCGGCCGCCGTGATGCCGCAGCCCAGCGAGAACGGTCCGCTCCAGGCGCAGACCCCGGCGCCCAGGGCCCCGGCGCGTCCGGCGCGCCCCAGGCTGCGGGCCAGCCCCGCCTGGGTGGTGCGGGCGGCCAGACGGGCCTGCACGGCGCGGGCGATCAGGGGCGTGGCCAGGCCGCTGCCGGCGGCGGCCGTCGCGGCCAGGCCGGTGCGTTGATCGAAGCGCTCCAGGTCGATGTCCAGGGCCGTATGCAGGGCGTGGCCGCGTTCGATCTCGGCGGCCGAGGTGGCCGTGGCGCGGGGTGGCGGGTTGGGGATACGGGCATCCGCCAGGCGGTCGATCAGTTCCAGGCGCCAGGCATCGCGGACCTGGCGCTGCTGTTCGTCCAGTCCCCACTCGACGCGGGTCGCGAGTTCCCGCAGGGGTTCGTCCCAGAGGGCGTCCGGTAGCAGCTGTTCGCGCAGCATGCGGGCCCCGGCATCCGGGGCAGCGTCGCCCAGCCACTGTACGCCGCGCCGCCACAGCCGGGTGTATTCCGCGCCGAGGGAGTAGTACCCGTCCACGACCTCGGGGACACGGTCATGGAGGGCGGCGAAGCGGGCCTCGAGTTCCGCGTCCACGCGGGTCTGCCAGTGCTCGCGGGCGGCGGTGTCGCCGGCCTCCAGCCACTCCAGTGTGTAGCGCTCGAGCGCGGTGAGGCGCTGGTGGTCGAGCTGGTAGCGCTGCTCGCCGAGTTGCAGGGTCAGCGCGCCGTCCGCGTCCCAGTCGCGCGGCTCGTGCTGACTGGCGAGCCAGAGCAGGGCGAGACTCGCCAGCAGGGTCATGCAGAGCCACAGGCCGGCGCGGGCTGAGCTGGAGGTGGTGTGCGCTGCCGGCGTGGTCATGGGTCGGTGGCTCCGGACCCGACTACTCGATCACGGGCGCGTTGCGCGGATCGCCCAGGGTGTCGGTGGCCGGTCGCAGCGGCAGCAGGCCGTTGGCCAGCAGCAGGAACCCGGCCGCGAGGAAGGCCTGTTCCGCAAGCACCAGCAGCCAGCCGAGCAGGGCCGGCAGGGACTCCACTCCCTGCGGGAACCACTGCTGTCCCAGCCACAGGCGCAGGCCGTCCTGCGCCGCGGCGAGCTGCAGCCCGGCCTCCAGCAGGTGGCTGCGCGCGGCCTCGTGATGCACCAGGAACCAGACCGCCTGTTCCAGCGTGGCACCGGTCAGGTCGGGATAGTGCGCCTGCAGTGCCAGCGCCAGCAGGGCGATGATCAGCAGGAGTCCGGTCAGACGCAGGGCCCCGCGGCGGGCCAGCTCCGGGGCGAACCGGGGGTGGGCGTGCCCGCGCAGCAGTCGGGCGAACAGGGCCTCGCCGATCACCAGCACGAAACCGGCGACGAGGAGCACGGCCCAGACCTCCTGTGTCGGGATGCGCGCGAGTGTGATCAGCAGCAGGCCGCCCAGCAGGGCACCGATGACCAGGTGGCGCAGGGCCATCAACGGGCCGCCGCGCAAGCGCCGGGGCCACTGGCTGGTGGGCTCCAGGTAGCCGCGCAGGAACGCCGCGCGCCGCACCCGATGACGGCGGAAGCCGCCATGGGCGATCAGCAGGGTCACGGCGATCCACAGCACCACCACGCCGGCCTCCGGCAGGACCCGCAGGTTCATGTGCATCAGCCACAGCCCGATCACCAGTACGGTTACGGTAAAGGCATGCCGCAGCGCGACATGGGTGGTCGGGCCGGGGCGGGCGGAATCGTCAGACGGTTGGCGGGACACGGCAGCTCCACGCGAAGGGGAATGCCCCGATGGTAGCAGGCGCGCGGGCCCGGGCCGTGGTGTGTCCGTGGTGCCATTGCGGACGTTCGGGCTTCGTTCAGCCGAACCCGGTATAACCGGCCCATGGATCGTACAGCGCATGCAATGGTTTCGGCCTGGGCTTTGACGGGGCGCCGGTTCTGGCTCGTCGGGCTCCTGGCCCTCTGGCTGCCTCTGGGGGTTGCCGCGGAGGAGCTTCGGCTGCACGCGGTGTTCGGCGAACGTGCCGTGGTGTCCGTGGGCGACGAGCGAGCGGTGGTGTCGACCGGGGATACGGGGCCCGGTGGCGTGCGGGTCCTGCGCACCGGCCCCGGGATGGCCCTGGTGGAGTATCGCGGCGAGCAGCGCGAGCTGCGGGTGCAGCCGCGGCCCGCGCCGGCACGCCCGGATCCCTCGGCGGGGGAGGCTGGAGCGGTTCGGGTGCACCGCGATTCGCGGGGGGATCACGCCGTTACTGCTGGCCTGAACGGCACGGCGGTGACCCTGGTGGTCGACCCGCAGGCCGACTCCGTGCTGCTGCGCGCTTCGGATGCCGGGCGCGTCGGGATTGATCCCGACCAGGGGCGCTCGGTGCGCTTTCGTGACGAGCTCGGCACACGGCATGGCCAGCGGGTGCGCATCGACCAGCTCCAGGTGGGGGGGCTGCGGCGTGCGGGGGTCAGCGCGATCGTGCTGCCGGACGGCGACCTGCCGCGCTCGCGTCTGGGGCGCAGCTTCCTCGAACACTTCGCGGTCGAGCGCGATGGCGACGCGCTGGTGATCCGGGATCGCTGAGGGCAGCATGGATCAGTGTTTCCCCGAGCTGCGTTAGCATGGCGGCCGTCACGCCCACCAGGATGCCTGCATGCCGCTGATTCGGCGCCACCCCGAGGACGCCCCCGCCCCGCGCCGCGAGATCTTCGGCTGGGCGATGTTCGACTTCGCCAACCAGGCCTACACGCTGCTGATCATCACGGTGATCTTCGGCGATCTGTTTACCCGCATCATCGTCGGGGATGCCCCGGACTACCGCCTGGGCAACCTGCTGTGGAGCCTGGCGCTGGCGATCAGCTACGCCATGGTGGTGATCGCGGCCCCGTTCGCCGGGGCGGTGATGGATGCAACGGCCTCGCGCAAGCGCTTCCTGATGGCCTCGTGGATCCTGACGGTGGTGACGACGGGGCTTTTGTATTTCGTCGAGCCGGGGCTGGTGCTGTTCGGCATGGCGCTGATCATCGCCTCCAACTTCGGCTATGCGATCGGCGAATCCTTCATCGCCAGCTTCCTGCCGAGCCTCGGGCCGCCGGAGAAGCTCGGCTGGATCTCGGGGCTGGGCTGGGGCATGGGCTATATCGGCGGGCTGATCGCCACCGCCTTTGCCCTGGGCCTGCTGGGCGAGGTCAGCGCCGAGAACTTCGAGCGTATTCGCTGGGTGGGGCCGTTTGCCGCGGTGTTTTTCCTGATCTCGGCGATCCCGACCTTCCTGTTCCTGAAGGAGCGCGGCACGCGTCGGCGGATGCGCCGGCGGATGCAGCTGGGGCTCGGCTGGCGGCGGGTGCGCGAGGCGCTGGTCACGCTGGGGCAGCGCCGTGAGCTGCGCGCGCTGTATGTCTCCATCTTCTTCATGATGGCCGGGATCTACATCATCATCTCCTTCACCTTCATCTACGGCTCGCAGGTGATCCAGTGGGACGAGCCGGTGCGCATCGCGATGTTCGTGATCACCCAGGTCACCGCGATCATCGGGGCGATCGGTTTCGGCTTCCTGCAGGACCGTGCCGGGCCGGTGCGGATCTATCGGCTGACCCTGGCGCTATGGGCGCTGGCGGTGCTGGCGATCTTCGGCACCACGACCATCGCGCAGTGGCTGAGCGCACTGCTGGGCCGACCGGTGGAGGCGCAGATGGTGTTCCTCGGCGTGGGGATAGTCGCCGGGCTGTGCCTGGGGTCGGCGCAGTCGGCCGGGCGCGCGCTGGTCGGGATGATGGTGCCGGTGCGCGAGGCCGGGCGCTGGTTCGGATTCTGGGCCCTGTCGGCGCGTGCCGCCGCGATCTTCGGGCTGGCCGGGATCGGCCTGCTGCAGGCCTGGCTGGGGCTGGCCAACGCCATCCTGTTCTGCCTGTTCCTGTTCCTCGCCGCGCTGCTCGCCTCCATCCCCGTCCACCTAGCCGATCGCTCCCGCCACTGAGGGTGAAGGTCAAAAGCGGTATACAGGAAGATGTGAAGACAGGAAGAGGGATTGGGTTTGGCCGTAGCTGGTGTGGCAGGGGTGCGGGAGTGTCAGGGTGCTGGCCAGATCACGCTGTCCACACCCAAATCATCCTTCCCATCTTCGAACCTTCCTGTAAATCGCTCTTGATCTGGCCCTCTTAGCGGTGGGCCACATGCAAGTGTTAGTCGGTGGCGTGGTGGGTAAGGGTGGCGCCGCGGTCGAAGCGGCCTTCGTAGAGGCGCAGCAGGGCCGGGATCACGAACAGTACCAGCACGGTGGCGATGGCCAGGCCGAACACGATGGAGATGGCCATCGGGATCAGGAACTGGGCCTGGACCGAGCGCTCGAACAGCAGCGGAGTCAGGCCGGCGATGGTGGTGACCGAGGTCAGGATCACCGAGCGCAGGCGCTGGCAGGCGGCCTCGACGATCGCCTCCTGCAGGGCCAGACCGGCCTCGCGCAGGCCCTGATAGAAGCTGACCAGGATGATGGAGTTGTTGACCACGATCCCGGTCAGGCCGAACAGGCCGAACAGCGACAGGATGGTCAGCTCCACGTTAAGGATCCAGTGGCCCAGCAGGGCGCCGAGGATGCCGAACGGGATGATCGCCATCACGATCAACGGCCAGCCCCAGGACCCGAACACCCAGGCCAGGGTGATGTACATCAGCCCCAGCGCCAGGACCAGGCCCGTGCGCATGTCGGCGAAGGTCTCGGCCTGGTCGGCCGCGCGCCCCTCGAACGAGTATTCGATGCCGTAGCGCGTCGCGAGGTCGTCCAGCGGGCCGTCTTCCAGCGCCGCACGGATGCGCGCGGCGTTGTTCACGCTGCGGTCGACCTCGGTGGAGACCTGGATCGCCAGACGGGTGTCGGCATGGCGCAGGGTCTCGAAGCCCTGACGCGAGCGCAGGTCCACCACGCTGCCCAGCGGCACGAACTCGCCGCTGGGCAGGCGCAGATTCAGGCGCTCCAGGCTCTCGCTGGAATGGCGCTCGGCATCCGGCAGGCGCACGCGCACCTCCACCTCTTCCAGCCCGTCCTGGTAGAGCTGGGCGAGGTGGCCATCATAGGCATCGCGCAGCTGGGCGCCGACCGATTCGGTGGTCAGGCCCAGGGCGCGACCCTCCGGCTTGACCTGGAATACCAGTTGTTCGCGCCCGAACGGGGTGTCGTCCTGGGTCGCGAAGGTGCCCGCAAAGTCGTCGAAGATATCCGCCAGTTCCAGTGCCGCGTTCTTCAATACGTGCGGGTCGTCGCCGGTCAGGCGCACCTCCAGGTCGCGCCCGGGCGGCCCGGTCTGGCGTTCGTCGATGCTGAAGTTCTCGATGCCCGGGGCCTGGCGCACGCGTGCCTCCCAGGCCTGGATGAACTCGCGGTTACGCACTTCGCGCTGTTCGGGCGAGACCAGCTCCACCTGGATGTTGCCGAACTGGTCGCCGCGCGGGGCGTTGCCGTCTCCGGGATCGATGCCGCGGCCGAGCCGGGTGACGGAGGCGCGCACCAGGTCGCCGCCCAGGGCCTCCTCGGTCTCGGCCAGGGCCTCCTCGACGTGGATCAGGAAGGCCTCGACCCGCTCCGGCGGTGTGCCGGCGACAAAGTTGACCCCGGCGTTGACGATGGTGCCCTCGGGCGACGGGAAGAAGGTGAAGCCGATGCGTCCGCTGGCCGCCAGGCCGATGGCGAGGATCAGCGCGCCGACCGCCAGCGCCAGGGTGGTGCCCGAGTGGTTGACCGACACGGTCACCGCGCGGCGGAAGGCGCCGTTGCGGAAGGTCTCGAAGCCGTTGTCGAAGCGCTCGCGCAGGCTGCCGGCGCGCGGCGGCTGGAGCCGGTGCATCACGCCCTTCAGGTGCGCGGGCAGGATCAGGAAGGCGATCAGGAGCGTGGCGACGATCACGCAGATCACCACCAGCGGGATGTCGAACAGGATGTTGCCGATGATGCCGCCGATCAGCATCAGCGGCAGGAAGGCGGCCACCGTGGTCAGCGAGGCGGCGATCACCGGCCCGACCATGCGCCGGGCGCCGTCGCGCGCGGCACGGCTGGCCGAGAGCCCGCGCTGGTGCAGGCTGTAGGCGTGCTCGGAGACCACGATCGCGTTGTCGACGATGATCCCCAGCGACATGATGAAGCCGAACAGCGAGATCATGTTGATGGAGCCGCCGACCACCCACAGCACCACGAACGCGGCGGTAAAGGCGATCGGGATGCCCAGCGCCACGCGCAGGGCGATATGCCGATTGAGGAACAGGAACAGGATCCCCAGCACCAGCAGCAGGCCGCCCAGGCCGTTCTTCAGCAGCAGGGTGATGCGTTCGGAGAGCAGCTCCCAGAAGGCGTCGGTCACCTGCAGCTCGACCCCCGGCGGCAGGGCCGGGCGGGTCTGCGCCAGCCAGTCCTCCAGGACCTGCGCGGCCTCCAGCGAGTCGCCGGTCTCCGAGCGCAGCAGCTGCATCTCGATCGCGCGCTGGCCGTTGGCGCGGGCGCGCACCTGGCCGTCGCGGTGGCGCAGGTCGAGGGTGGCAATGTCGCCCAGGGTCAGGCGTCCCAGTTCGCCGTCGCCGCGCAGGACCAGCCGCTCGAAGCTGACGATGTCGCGGGCCTGTTCCAGGCTGCGGATCTGGCGCGCGGTGTCGTCGCGGCCCACCGAGCCGGCCGGCAGGTCCTGCGCCATCGCGCGGATCTGCTCGGCGATGTCAGCCAGCGTCATGTCCAGGCGATTGAGCGTCGCCGAGGGCACCTGGATGGCCATCTCGTCTTCGGTCAGGCCGGTGAACTCGATGCGCGCGATGCCGGCATCCAGCAGCTCGCGCTCGAACTGACGCGCGAGGATGCGCAGCTGCTGGGGGTCTTCGGGGCCGGTCAGCAGCAGCCGTGCCACCGGCTCGTAGCGGATCACACGGGTGACCACCGGGGTCTCGGCCGCTTCCGGCAGGTTGCGCTGCTGGTTCACGCGGTCGTTGACCTGCTCCAGCGCCAGGGTCATGTCGGTCCCGGCCTCGAACTCCATGGTCACCACGCCGATGCCCAATGCCGAGGTGGAGGTCATGTTGCGCAGGCCGTCCACCGTGCGCAGGTCCTGCTCCAGCGGGTCGACGATGGCGCGCTCGACATCCTCCGCGCTGGCCCCGGTCCAGGGCACCTCCACGGTGATGAAGTCGAGCTCGAAGTTGGGGAAGAACTGGGTGTTGAGCTTGGTCAGGGCAAAGGCCCCGGCCAGCAGCATCAGCGCGATCAGCAGATTGGCCGCGAGGCGGTGTTCCAGGAACAGCTGGATCGGCCCGCGCGGGGGCCGGTCAGGGTCCTGCGCGCCGCCCCCGGGCATCGGCTGCCCGGATGCCGGCGAGTTGCCGGGTTCCGCTTCGCTCATCGACCGGAATCCTGCTGTTCCACCTCGACCCGCAGGCCATCCACGGCATTCGGCAGGCGCGTGGCGATCAGGGTGTCGCCGGCGGCGATGGCGTCACTGCGGATCAGCGCGAGGGTATTGCCGTCCGCATCGATGAAATCGCCCAGGCGCTCGACCTGCAGCGACTCCAGGCGCCCGTCCACCACTCGGAACACGCGGTCACGCCCGAACAGGGACTCGAATGGCACCGCAAGACTGTCGGGTTCCTCCGGCAGTTGCAGGCGCAGTTCGACAAAGCGGTTCAGCGGGAGTTGTTCGCCGCCGGAGCGCACCTCGAACACCCCGCGCATCCCGGCGTCGCCGGCACGGGTCTCGCCCTCCAGGCGTACCAGTTCGGTCTCGACCGTGTGGCCGGCGACCTGTGCGCGGGCGGGCAGGGGTGTGTCCCCCTGCAGCAGGCGTTCGACCCGGGCGATCAGGTGTTCCGGGAGGCTGGCGCGGATCTCCAGGTCATCCACCGCGAACAGGCGCAGCAACGGGTCTCCTGGTCGGGCGCGCTCGCCCGCGGCGACGTCGACCTCCACGATACGTGCGTCGAAGGGCGCGCGAATGGTCGTGCGTTCCAGGTCGATCTCGGCCTGGGACTCGGCGGCGCGGGCACGTGCCAGGCGGGCCTCGGCCTGGGCCCTGCGCATCGGGGCGTCGGCCACGGCCTGCTCGCGGTTGTCCACGGTGATGCTGGCCTGCTGCAGCCGCTCGCGGGCGGCATCGAGATCCGATTCCGAGCCAAGGTTGCGCTCGCGCAGGTCGCGGGCGCGCTCCAGGCCGCGTTCGGCGATCGCCAGGAGTTCGCGCTCGCGCTGCAGGGCCTCGCGGTCGAAGCGGGCACGCAGTTCCTCGCTTTCGACCGCGCCCTCCAGCTCGCGGCGCTCGGCCTCGCGCTGGTCCAGCAGCAGCCGGGCCTCGCGCGGGTCGATCTGCACCAGCGTGTCGCCGGCGGCCACGCGCTGGCCGGCGCGCGCCGGCACGGCTTCGATCTCGCCCTCCACCGCGGCGCGCAGCTGGGCATCGCGGGCGGAGCGGCTGCGCCCGTTGAGGATCACCCCCGGCCGGTGCGTCCCGGGCTCGGCGGTCACGCCCTGTACCGGCCAGGTGCGCTCGCTGGCCTCCGGCGGCGGCGCCTCGGGCCCGGTCGCGCGCAGGACCATGAAGCCCACCACGGCGACGGCGAGGATCAGGACGGGAAGAAGGGCTCGGCGGAGGGCGCGCGGCATGGACGTCTCGTTTGTGGCTTGGCAGTTCGGTGGGGCGGGTGCGGCCCGTCGCTTGGAGGCACCTGCGGGCCGGAGGTTCCCTTCGCGGGCGTTATCGTACCACCGCGGTTTGTGGGGGAACCCCCGCGGTTGCGGTCGGTCCCCAGGGAAACACTGATGAATGTACACGCTCGCGCTCGAGTCGCTTTTGCGTGCGAACAAGGCGCGGTGACTGCCGTGCAGTCATTCTGCACAAGGGAGCCGCAACGCCGTTCCCACGCAAAAGAGGCCGAGCCCCTCCGGGGTTGGCGCCCCAGGTTCCCCGATCCTGCGTTGCGCCGCTAGCAGGTAGAACCACTACCCGCTGCACGACGCGCCTGGTCTCGGAAAACCTGGGGTGCCAACGCGAGCGTGCACATTCATCAGTGTTTCCCTTGTGTGTCAATATTACGTTTTGCTTAAATGAGGTGAAAGGTCATGAAAGGATCCAGGCTGTTTCCGGCAGTGTTGCTGACGACCACCCTTCTGGCGGGCGGCGCGGTCGCACCGGCGCTGGCCGACGCGCCCGAGGTCTGCGAGTGCCGGGCGGGCCTCGAGATGGAGGGGACGCCCTGGATTCGGCTGATGCCGGGTGACATGACCGGCGGCTACTTCGTCCTGCGCAACCATGGCGAACAGGACCTCCGGATCGTCGCCGCGCAGGCGCCGATCTCCGAGGTGGTGGAACTGCACGAGCATGCCCACGTGGACGGGGTGATGCGCATGCGCCAGGTCGAGGGGCTGGACCTCCCGGCGGGCGAGACCCTGGTGCTGGAGCCCGGTGGCCTGCACCTGATGTTCATCGGGCTGCACGAGCCGCTGACGGCCGGCGACTGGATCCCGGTGACCCTGGAGTTCGCGGATGGCGAGACCATGGAGATCCATGCCCGCGTACAGCGTGGCGAGGGTGCCAGTGGCGGCCATTCGGGTGGCCACATGATGGAGGGTGACGCCCCCGGCATGGGTGCCGAAGGCGGACACCACGGGCACTGAGGCCCGGGGCTTGCCCGACTACTGATTGGCGGGCCGGTTCGGGATCTGGATGTCGGCATCCGCGCGCAGCGTCTCCAGGAATTCCTGGATGGCGCGGCTTTCGAGGATCTCGACCAGTTCGGCGCGCACGGCATTCAGTTCCGGCACCTCGATTTCGCGGGTCTCCTCCAGACGGATGAGGTGCCAGCCAAAGCGGCTTTCGACCGGCTCCGCGGTGGTTTCACCCGGCTCCAGGGCCACGGTGGCGTCGCTGAACGCGGGGACCATCTGTTCCGGAGAGAACCAGCCCAGCTCGCCGCCGCGGGCGGCCGAGCCGGGGTCGATGGAATGGGCCTCGGCCAGTTCGCCGAAGTCCGCGCCGTCGTCCAGCTCCGCGAGGAGTTCGCGGGCCTGCTGTTCCTCTTCGACCAGGATATGGCGGGCGCGGTACTCGGTGCCGCGCATCTGCTCAACCTGGCGTTCGTACTCCGCCTCGAGGTCGTCGCGGGTGATCTCCAGCTCTGCGGTGATGCGTTCCATCAAAAGCGAGGCCAGCAGGTTGGTCTCCACCATGCGCAGGATCCGCCGGGTCTCGGCATCGGTATCCAGGCCGCGGTTGACCGCCTCCTGGCGCAACAGCTCCAGGCTGATCAGCTCTTCCAGCGTGCCATCACCCTCGGCCAGGCCCGGGTCCTCGTCCATGCCGGAGTAGGTAAACAGGTCGGCCCGGGTGATGGGCTCGCCGTTGACGAGGGCGACGGTGTCGACGTCGTCGGTATCGGTGGTGATCGCGTCCGTTTCGGCATCCGGTGCGGGCGCCTCCTGTGCGTCGCAGGCGACCAGCACACCGGCGAAGGCCAGGGTGGCGAGCGCGGTGGCAAGGGGACGAAGTCGCATCAGAACACCTGCTTGAACGGGCGTACGTCGACCGCGGTATACACGCCGGCAGCCACATAAGGGTCGGCGTCGGCCCACGTACGGGCGGCTTCCAGGGACGGGAATTCCGCGACGATCAGGCTGCCGGTGAAGCCGGCCGGGCCGGGGTCGTTGCTGTCGATGGCGGGAAACGGGCCGGCCAGGACCAGCCGGCCGTCGTCGCGCAGGGCCTGCAGCCGGGCGACGTGTTCGGGCCGCGCGGCGAGGCGGGCATCCAGCGAGTCGGGGGCGTCCTGGCCCTGGATCATGTACAGCATGGGGTGTTCTCCTTGATTTTGGGTGCATCGTAACCGATCACTGGCCGCGCCTCGCGCTCCGGGTTCGCAGTTTTCCCGCTAAGGAAACACTGATTCATGTACACACCCGCGTTGGCACCCCAGGCTTTCCGAGACAAGGCGCGTCGTGCAGCGGGTAGTGGTTCTACCCGCAAGCGGCGCAACGCAGGATCGGGGAACCTGGGGTGCCAACCCCGAAGGGGCTCGGCCGCTTTTGCGTGCGCACTGCGTTGCGGTTCCCTTGTGCAGAGTGACTGCACGGCAGTCACCGCGCCTTGTTCGCACGCAAAAGCGACTCGAGCGCGGGCGTGTACATGAATCAGTGTTTCCTCAGGGCCGGCCCGTGCGCGTTCTTATGGGCGTGGCGGCGGATGCGCTACACTGCGCAGCCGATCCCCGCGTCGAATCGATCCATGATCTCGATCCACCCCGAAAACCCCCAGCCCCGGCTGATCCGGCAGGTCCTGGACCGGCTCCAGGACGGGGCCGTGATCGCCCTGCCGACGGATGCCTGCTATGCCCTGGCCTGCCTGCCGGGGGACAAGACCGGGGCGGACCGGATCCGCCGTATCCGCCAGGTGGACGAGACCCATCATCTGACCCTGCTGTGTCGCGATCTCTCCGAGCTGGGCGTGTACGCGAAGGTGGACAACACCGCGTTTCGCCTGATGAAGGCGCTAACGCCGGGGCCCTACACCTTTATCCTGCCCGCCACCCGCGAGGTGCCGCGGCGCCTGCAGCACCCCAAGCGGCGCACCATCGGGCTGCGTGTGCCGGCTAGTCCGATCCTCTCGGCGTTGCTGGCGGAGCTCGGATCACCGCTGATGTCGGCGACCCTGCAGCTCCCCGGGGACGAGAACCCGCTGAGCGAACCCTGGGAGATCGAGGATCGGCTGGGCAAGGTGGTGGACCTGGTGGTCGATGGCGGGGCCGGGACCCTGGAGGCGACCAGTGTGCTGGACCTGACCGGCGATGTGCCCGAGGTGATCCGTCACGGGATGGGCGATGTGGGATTTCTGGATGAATAGCCCCGGCCGCATACCGGGGGTACGGCGCGGCACGGCCGCAGGGAGGCGCAATGCGTAAGTGGGTGGTTCTGGCCGTGGTCGTGCTGGCGGTGGCCGCTGTGTGGCCGGTCGTGGTCGGCAAGCAGGTGGAGGGTACCGTTGCCGGAACGCACGAGGCCCAGCTGGGCGAGGTGCAGTTGCGCCACGAGATGCTTGAATACGAACGCGGCTACCTGGGCGCCAGCGGCCGCAGCCAGCTGATCCTGGAAGACCCCGACGGGCGCTTCGAGATCCCGCTGGTGCACGATATCCGTCACGGTCTGCTCGGGGCGCGCGGCGATTCGTTCGTGGATCTCGATACCCTGGCAGCGCCGGACGATTCCCTGCTCGGCCATCTGCTGCGCTCGCTGGATCTGCAGGTGCATTCGCGCTCGGGGATCGGCGGTGGCGTGACGACCCGCGTTGCGTTCGACGACCTGCGCATGGACCTGATGAGCGTGCCCGAGGTGGCCGAGCATGCCGCCACGGTGGGTGGCCCGCTGTGGCTGGATCTGGCGGCCGGCCAGGGTCGGTTCGCCTGGTCGGCCGAGCAGATCCTGGTGAGCCTGGATCTGCCGGAGCTGAGGCTGTCGGACGACACCTTCGTCTGGGAGGCGCAGGACGCCCGCTATGCCACGGTGTTCGAGGCCGACGCCGACGGGGTCTTCGGACGCCTGCCGGACTACGAGGGCGGCCTGGCGGCGTCCGTGGTGGAGCTGCGCGAGGGCGAGGCGAGTCGGCTGCGGATCGAGCGCCCGCGTCTGGATGCCTTCCAGCAGACCAGCAACGACCGCATGGACTCGCGCCTGCGCCTGCAGGTCGAGCAGGCGCGCATGGACGACGGCGCTGGGGATGCGCTGACGCTGAGCGCCCTGGACCTGCAGGCGGGCATCCTGCGCTGGGACCGTCCCAGCCTGCTGCAGTTGCTCGGCGAACTGGAATCGATCGAGGCGCGTGGCATCGAGGGCGAGCAGCGCACTGCCCTGATCGGCGCGGCGATGATCGACGCCGTCGGCGGGATGATCGAGCACCGCCCGGTGGTCGAGCTCAAGGCCTCCCTGAACGAGGAGCCGGCGCGTCAGGTCGCGCTGGACACCGAACTGGGGCTGTACGGCACGCAACAGACCTTCGCTACCCGTCCGCTGGAGACGCTGCGGCTGGACAGCGAACTGCGTCTCGGGCTGGAATGGGTGGCCGAATTCGACGCCGCCTATCCCGATATCGACCTGGATGCACAGCTGCACGCCCTGGCGGCTGACGGCTGGCTCCGCCGCGATGCCGAGGCCGGGTACTGGCACAGCACGCTGGCCATGGCGGACGGCCGGGTGCATATCAACGACGTGGATCGCACGGCCATGCTGCTGGCGATGCTGTTCGCCTTTTCCGGCGGCATGTTCTGAGACGACTGACCGGGCGTGGATGCGCCCGTTTCCTGACAGGAAGGGATTGATTCCGTGAGCAGCAATCAGGGTAGCAACCAGCGTGTGCTCTCCGGCATGCGCCCCACCGGGCGCCTGCATCTGGGCCATTATCACGGTGTGCTGAAGAACTGGATCGAGTTGCAGCACAACTACGAGTGCTTCTTCTTCGTCGCCGACTGGCATGCGCTGACCACCCACTACGAGGACCCCGGTGACCTGCAGCAGCATGTGACCGAGATGGTCATCGACTGGCTGGCGGCGGGTGTGAGCCCCGGGTCCGCGACACTGTTCGTGCAGTCGCGCGTGCCCGAGCATGCCGAGCTGCATCTGCTGCTGTCGATGATCACGCCGCTGGGCTGGCTGGAACGGGTACCGACCTGGAAAGACCAGCAGGAGCAGCTGCGCGAGAAGGATCTGGCGACCTACGGCTTCCTCGGCTATCCGGTACTGCAAAGCGCGGACGTGCTGGCCTATCGCGCCGGCATGGTCCCGGTGGGCGAGGACCAGGTGTCGCACCTGGAAGTCACGCGCGAGATCGCGCGGCGCTTCAACCACCTCTACGGCCGCGAGCCGGGCTTCGCCGAGAAGGCGGAGGCCGCCGCCGACAAGATGGGCAAGAAGGCCGCCAAGCGTTACCGCGACCTGCGCAAGCGCTACCAGGAGCAGGGCGAGGACGAGGCCCTGGAGGTGGCGCGGGCGATGCTCGAGTCGCAGCAGAACATCTCGCTGGGCGACCGCGAGCGCCTGTTCGGCTACCTCGAGGGGGGCGGCAAGATCATCCTGCCGGAACCGCAGGCGCGCCTGACTCCGGCCTCGAAGATGCCGGGGCTGGACGGGCGCAAGATGTCCAAGAGCTACGGCAATACCATCAGCCTGCGCACTGAGCCGGCCGAGGTGGAGAGCCTGATTCGCACCATGCCCACCGACCCTGCGCGGGTGCGGCGCACGGACCCCGGCGATCCGGCCAAGTGCCCGGTGTGGGATCTGCACAAGGTCTACACCAGCGAGAGTCAGCGTGAGGAACTCTACACCGGCTGCACCACGGCCGGTATCGGCTGTCTGGACTGCAAGCGGCCCCTGATCGAGGCGGTGCAGGCGGAGCTGGAGCCGATCCAGCAGCGCGCGAAGGAATACGCCGAGGACCCCGCGCTGGTCCGGTCCATCATCGTCGAGGGCTCCGAGGCGGCCCGCGAGGAGGCGCGCGAGACCCTGGAAGAGGTGCGCCGGGCCATGGGGCTGGACTACCTGCGATGAGCCCGGGGCATGGATCCGCACGCTGACGCGAACGACGACCTCGAGCGCCCCGCGACGGTCGAGACCGGCGCGGACGGCGAGGTGCTTTATCGCGTGCACGGCGAGCCGGTGGCCGAACTGCCGGCCGATCTCTACATCCCGCCCGATGCCCTGGAGGTCTTTCTTGACTCCTTCGAGGGGCCGCTGGATCTGCTGCTGTATCTGATCCGGCGGCAGAACCTCGACATCCTGGCGATCCCCATCGCCGAGATAACCCGCCAGTACATGGCCTACATCGAGGTGATGCGGGCCCTGCGCCTGGAGCTGGCCGGCGAATACCTGGTGATGGCCGCGCTGCTGGCCGAGATCAAGTCGCGCATGCTGCTGCCGCGGCCGAAGGAGGCCGAGGCGGACGAGGACGCCGACCCGCGCATGGCCCTGATCCGTCAGTTGCAGGAGTACGAACAGTTCAAGACCGCGGCCGAGCGCCTGGATGCACTGCCGCGCATGGACCGTGACGTGTTCGCCGCGGGCGCCAGCGTCGAGGCACTGGAGGGTCCGCCGCCCCCGGCCCCGAGCATGGACGAGCTGATGGAGGCCCTGGCCGCGGTGATGCACCGCGCCAGTCTGATGGCGCACCACCATGTCTCCACCGAACAGTTGTCGGTGCGCGAGCGTATGTCCAGCATCCTCGACAGCCTGCACCCCGAGCGCTTCACCGATTTCGTGGCCCTGCTGCTGGCTGCCGAGGGGCGCCAGGGCGTGGTGGTATCGTTTCTGGCGGTGCTGGAGCTGACCAAGGCGGGCCTGGTCGAATGGGGCCAGAGCGAGCCCTACAGCCCCATCCGGCTGCGCCGGCGCGGGGCGGCCGTAGACGATGAGGGGGGAGTGCCGGCGTGAGCGACACGATGGATTCAACGATCCACGCACCCGTGGCGGCCGCAGATGACGATCAGCTGCGGGCCGTCGAGCTGGCGGTGGAGGCGGTGCTGTTCGCGGCCGCCGAGCCCGTCGCCCCCCGCGACCTGAAGGCGGCCTGCGAGGACCTCGGCGAGATCGATCAGGCGTTACTCGAACAGGCGCTGGGCCGTCTTGAGGAGCGCTACCGGGACCGCGCCATTGAACTGGTTCGGTCCGCCGGGGGCTATCGCTTCCGCGTGCGCTCGCGTTTCTCCGCCACCGTACAGGCGGCTCAGCCCGAACGCCCGGCGCGCCTGTCGCGGGCGCTGCTGGAGACGCTGGCGATTATCGCCTACCGCCAGCCGGTCACGCGCGCCGAGATCGAGGCCGTGCGCGGGGTGGCGGTCAGCTCGGGCATCATGCGCACGCTGCAGGAGCGCGAATGGGTGCGCGTGGTGGGTCACAAGGAGGTCCCCGGACGCCCGGCGCTGTATGCGACCACGCGCGGCTTTCTGGACGACCTGGGGCTCAAGCGCCTGGAGGAGCTGCCGCCGCTGGACCAGATCCGCGATCTGGCCGACGTGGCGTCGGACGCGGGGCTGAGCCTGGCACCGCCGGAAGCGGAAGAAGACACTGGCCCGGGCACGAACCAGCGGCTGGATTTCGACGTCGCAGACGCCGAGCCGGAACCGGACTCCCGGTCCGGCTCAGCCCATAGTTAGCACTGGGCCGTTTCGGCCGCCTCGGGGCAGTCGTGCTGCACCAGACGGTTCTCGGCCAACCACTCCATGATGCCGTCGGTCACGTTGTAGAGGTTGTCGTAGCCGAGACCGTCCGCCAGCGCGCGGGCGAGGGCGCTGGTCCGGTTGCCCACGCGGCAGATCAGCACGACCTCTTCGTCCGGGTCCACCAGGTCGGTGAAGCGTTGCCCGAACTCCGGATGCAGGTCGCCGTTCTCGTCGAAAGCGGTAATGCGATGGCTGCCCTCGATCACGCCGGTCTCCGCCCACTCGTCCGGCCGGCGGATGTCGACGATTGTCGCGCCTTCCTCGATCTTCTCCGCCAGTCCCTCGTTGTCCAGGCCACTGAAGGGCGCCCGCTCGACCTCCAGCACCTCGACCTCGAAGCGCAGCGTGGCGTTGGACGGGATGATGTTGCCCGCGCCGCGTTCGCCGTAGCCAAGCTCCGGCGGGATCACGATCTCGCGCTTGCCACCCTCGCGCATGCCCATCACCCCCTGTTCGAAGCCGGGGATGACCTGGCCCCGGCCGAGGGTCAGCGCGAACGGTCTATCGGTCTCGCGACTGGAGTCGAACACGCTGCCGTCGTCTTCGAGGGTGCCGGTGTAATGCAGGATCGCCGTGTCGTGGCGAACGATCTCTGGACCCTCCCCGCGTTCCACCTCGTGGATTTCGATGGAAGGCTCGGATTCCGCACTGGCGGTTCCTGTGACCATCAGGGCCGCAACCAGCGCAGCCGAAAACATAACAATAGGGGTATATACGAACTGATGAATTCGGTTCTTCATTATGTAGATTCCACTAATATTAAACATTTGTGATAAGTCTTTATTGTCAGTGGCTTGCGGTTTATTTGTGGTCGGCATTCTATACCGTATTCCGGGCCCCGAATACAGGTGTTAGAGGAGGCATTCTGGAACCCGTAAAAAATCCCGATATTTTATTGCAGGTTTTTAGAACATGTACTAAAAATTCACTCGGCTGTCTCAGGGAGAGAGGGGCAGCACATGCGATTTCGATCCGAAGTACAAGCCGGAGGCTGGCAAATGACAGACCACAAGAACGATCATACCGAGCTGGAAAACAAATCCGAAGAAGCGATCAAGGAAACCGGGGAGCTGACCGAGACGGGCGCGGCCCGTCGTAGCTTCCTGGGCAAACTGGGCAAGGGCGGCGCCGCCCTGGCCGTGTTCGGCATGGGGGCGGAGACCGCCATGCAGACCATGTTCAACCGCAGCACCCTGTCGAGCGCCGTCGCCGCCGGCATCGAGGGCTTCCACGTGGAAGGCAAGGTGGACGGGTTCATCTGGCTGAATGATCGCCCGATCAACGGCGAGCTGCCGCCGCACCTGCTGCACGACGAGGTCACCCCGTTCCCCAACATGTTCATCCGTAACAACGGCGTCCCGCCGGAAAAGGCCGGCATCGATGCCGCGGCCTGGACCCTCACCGTGCACGGTGAGGCGGCAAATCAGGAGAAGTCCTATACGATCGCCGATCTCAAGGAGAAGTTCGAGCACCATACCCTGCAGATCTGGATCGAGTGTGGCGGCAACGGCCGTGCCGCATTCGAGCCGTCCCCGCGTGGCAACCAGTGGGATCTGGGTGCGGTCGGCTGCCCGACCTGGACCGGGGTGCGCCTGCGCGACGTGCTGGAAGACGTCGGCTACGACGCGGACAAGGCCGTGTACATCGGTTACAAGGCGGGCGATGCCCACCTCAGCGGTCGCGACGACCTGGACGCCCTGTCCCGTGGCTGCCCGATGCGCAAGGCCCTGGAGGACGAGACCATCATTGCCTGGGCGATGAATGGCGAAGACATCCCGGAACAGCACGGCTACCCGCTGCGCCTGATTACGCCTGGCTTCCCGGGTTCCGCCAGCGGCAAGTGGCTGACCGAGATCCTGGTGCGCGACCGCGAGCATGACGGTCAGGGCATGACCGGCCACAGCTACCGCATGCCGCGTCATCCGGTGGAGCCGGGTGCTGACGTGCCGAACGAGGACATGGTCGTCCTCGAGGAAATGCCGGTGAAGTCGCTGATCACGTATCCGCAGACCGGCGTCGAGACCACCGCTGGCAGCACGCTGAAGGTCGCGGGCAAGGCGTGGGATGGCTACGGCGATGTCGAGGAGCTCCACGTGTCGACCGACTACGGGGTAACCTGGCAGAAAGCCGACTTGAAGCGGCCGGTCAACAAGTTTGCCTGGCAAACCTGGGAGGTGGACATCGAGTTCCCCGAGCAGGGTTTCTATCAGGTGTGGGCCGTGGCCACCAACAGCAAGGGCGACCGTCAGCCGATGGTGCTGCCGGGCTGGAACCCGCGCGGTTACGGCAACAACAAGGCCCACCACATCGATGTCCGAGTCAAAGCGTAAGGAGCACGAATGAAGTCGAAGATGGTCCTGTTGTTGCCGGCCATCCTCGGCCTCCTCTGGGTGGCGCCCGCGATCGCGGGCGACCACGTCGAGGCCGCCGAGGAGTACGAGACCGATCCGGAAACCGGCCTGCTCAAGGCCCCGGGTTTCGATACCGTCAAGAATAATTGCACGGTTTGCCACTCGGCCCGGCTGTTCACGAGCCGCGGGTACACCCGCAAGATCTGGCTGGAACAGATCCGCTGGATGCAGGACACCCAGGGGCTCTGGGAATTCGCTCCCGAAGTGGAGGAAGAGATCCTGGACTATCTGGAAACCTACTACCCACCGCGTTGATCCTGACACGGTGATGACGAAACGCCCCGGCTGGTCCGGGGCGTTTTTTTGGGGCCTCACTGCATGTTGGCAGGGCGTCGCGCGGGTCGGCGGAAGCGCCTCGGCGATTCGGCTATCCGGCGTTGGCGGGTGTGATCGCCCAGCAGCGATGGGGAGGCGGCGGACGGCGGAAATCCTCGTCCAGGGTCTCGCGGGTGATGTCGCGGGCATCGAGCCCGGTCAGCGCCGCGTGGTCCAGCTCGAAGCGGCGGCGGTTGGTGGAGAAGTACAGCACGCCATCCGGGGTGAGCAGGCGCGCCGCCGCAAGGATCAGCGGCACATGATCGCGCTGGACCTCGAAGTCATCCTCGGTGCGCTTGGAGTTGGAGAAGGTGGGCGGGTCCAGAAAGATCCGCTCGAAGACCATGCCGGGCATGTCGGTGGCGCCCTCCAGCCAGCGCACCACGTCCTCGCGCAGCAGCGTGTGGGTGCCCGGAAGGCGACGGCTGCGGCCATCGCGGATTTCGGCCTCCAGGCCATTGGCGCGGAAGTTCGCCTCGGCCCATTCCAGGTAGGTATTGGACAGGTCCACGGACACGGTCTGGCGTGCGCTGCCCACCGCGGCATGCACGCTGACCGCGGCGGTGTAGCAGAACAGGTTCAGCAGGCGCAGGCCGCGGCATTCCTGCTGCAGTCGCAGGCGCATCGGGCGGTGGTCCAGGAACAGCCCGGAATCCAGATAGGCATCCAGGTCCACCCGCAGGCGGCAACCGTGTTCGACCACCGTGAAGGGCGCGGCTTCGGCGGCCTCGGCGCGCTGGTACTGCGAGCGCCCCTTCTGGGCCCGGCGTTGCTTGTAGTGCAGGTGCGCGGGTTCGACGCCGGTGACCTCCAGGGTGGCGGCCAGTGCGCCGCGCAGGCGGGCCTCGGCTCGGGCGGGCTCGACGCTGGCGGGGGCGGCGAACTCCTGCACATGCAGATGCAGTGTCCCGTCTTCCGCCTCGTAGCGGTCGATCTGCAGGGGATATTCGGCCAGGTCGGAATCGTAGATGCGGTAGCAGGTGATGCCCTGGCGCCGCGCCCAGCGGGTCAGGTGACGCAGGTTCTTCTGCAGCCGGTTGGCGAAGTCCGGCGCCGGGGCAGCCGGCGGTTCCTCGCGGCGATGGATCTCGAACTGGAGCAGGTGGCAGGCGAGGGTGCCGTTGTAGAAGCGGTGCTTGTGGCTGGCACGCAGGCCCAGCCGCTGCGAGTCGGTGGTATCCGCGACCAGCAGGGCGACGTGCCAGCCGCCAAACGCGCTGCGCAGGCGCTCGCCCAGCAGGCTGTAGAGCTTGATCAGCTCCGGTGTGTTGCCGATGCGTTCGCCGTAGGGCGGGTTGCTGACCAGCATGCCGTGATCGGCCGGGGGCTCCAGGGTCAGGGCATCGGCCTGATCGAAGCGCGTGCAGTCGTCCACACCCGCGGCCCGGGCCGCCTTGCGGGCGGCGGCCACCGCGCCCCGGTCGCGGTCGCTGCCCAGCAGGGGCGGGCCCTGCCAGGGGCGTACGGTATCGCGGGCCTCGGCCAGGCAGCGGTCCCAGAGCTCCGCATCATGGCCGGACCAGCCCCGGGCCCGGAATCCCGTGCGCAGCAGCCCCGGTGCGGTACGGGTCGCCATCAGCGCCGCTTCGATCACCAGCGTCCCGCTGCCGCAGAACGGGTCGAGGAACGGCGCGTCCGGATGGGCCTCCAGGTGCTCCGGCCAGCCGGCGCGAATCAGCAGCGCGGCGGCCAGGTTCTCGCGCAGCGGGGCCTGGCCGCCCGCGCCGCGATAGCCGCGTCGGTGCAGGCCCCCGTTACCGATGTCCAGGCTCAGCTGCGCCTGCCGGCCCTGCAGTTGCAGCAGTACGCGTACGTCCGGGTCGGCCGCGTCCACGTCGGGGCGTTCGCCGGTAACGGCGCGAAAGGCGTCGGCGATGCCGTCCTTCACCCGCACCCCGGCGAAATGAGTATGCCGGATGTGCGAGCTCTTGCCCGTCACGTCCACCGCGAAGGTGGCCTCGAGACCGAACAGGGCGGGCCAGTCCAGGGCCCGGCTGGCGGCGTGGCAGGCATCGCCGTCGGGTTCGTCGAAACGGGCCAGGGGCAGCAGGATGCGGCTGGCCACCCGGCTGCCGAGCAGGCAGCGGTACAGCGTGGCAAGGTCCGCCCGGAAGTGGATGCCGGCGCGGTCCTCGCGCAGATCCGTCGCGCCGAAGCCCTCCAGCTCCCGCGCGACCAGCGGGGCCAGCCCGCCGGCGGCGGTTGCGAGATACGTGCGGGTTGTGGCCGCCGGGTCGTAGGGCAGGATCGTGTCGTCGGCAGGGGTGTCGGTCATTGCGGGCTCGGACAGGCAGGGCGGGAAGGCCGCTTATTCTGGCACACCCGGCGGCGCGTTCGGCCCCTCAGCGCAGCAGGCGGCGGCGGATCAGGAAGGTCGCGAGGACGATGGCGCCGCCGCCGTAGGCGGCGATCACCGTCAGATGCGGCAGCCAGGCGTCCGGCCAGGCGCCGGTCATCAGCGGGCGGACGATCTCGAGCACATGCGCCAGCGGCAGGGCCAGCGCCAGGCCCTGCACCCAGCCGGGCAGCTCGGTGAGCGGGAAGAACACACCGGAGAGCAGGAGCATGGGGGTTACCGCCAGAGTGAAGTAGTAGAGGAAGAAGTCGTAGCTGCGCGCCAGCGCGGTGATCACCAGCGCCAGCGCGCCGAAGGTGAATGCGGCCAGGAAGATCACCGGCAGCGCGAGCAGTGCGCGGGCATCGCTGACCAGCCCCAGCAGGCTGGCGACGACCAGAATGGTGATGGCGCTGATCAGGCCCTTGGTCGCCGCCCAGACGGCCTCGGCGAAGACGATGTCGTCAAGCGTGAGTGGGGTGGCGAGCATGCCCAGCCAGGTGTTCTGCTCCGCCATGCGGGTGTAGGCGGAGTACATGCCCTCGAAGCTGGCGGTGAACATCGCGGAGGAGCAGATAATCCCGGAGGCGATGAACACCATATAACTCATACCATCGAGGTCGCCCACCAGGCGGCCGAAACCGTAGCCAAACGCCAGCAGGTACAGGATCGGCTCGCCGAAGTTGCCGAGCATCGACGGCACGATCAGCTTGCGCCAGACCAGCGCATTGCGCCGCCAGACGGCGACGAAGCGCAGGCTGGGACGGGGCAGCAGGGGCATCGCGGGATGGGCCATCAGTCGCGCAGCTCGTGTCCGGTGAGTTTCAGAAAGACGTCTTCCAGGTCGGCCTCGCGCAGGGTGGGCTCGTGGCCGAGCGCGCGCAGGCGTTCGCGCAGGCGGTCCGGCTCGGTCGTGTAGACCAGCCAGGTATCGGCCACCTGGTGGGCGCGGTCCTTCGCCCCCAGTTCGCGCTGCAGCACATCGCCGGCCCCGGCCCCGCCGACGGTCAGCACCCAGGGTTCGATGTGCTCGGCGATCAGACGGCTGGGGGCGTCACAGGCGATGATGCGGCCGTGGTCGATGATCGCGATGCGATCGCACAGCTCCTGGGCCTCCTCCATGTAGTGCGTGGTCAGCACCAACGTTACCCCGGAGGCGCGCAGCGCCCGCAGCTGGCGCCACAGGTGATGGCGGGCCTGCGGGTCCAGCCCGGTGGTGGGTTCGTCCAGGACGACCACCTCCGGCTCGTTGATCAGGGCGCGTGCCAGGGTCAGGCGTCGCTTCATGCCGCCGGACAGGGCGTCGATACGCGCGCCGCGCTTGTCGTTCAGGTTGACCTGCTCCAGCAGCCGGTCAATGCGCGCCTCCACCGTTGGTCCGGCCAGGCCGAAGTAGGCAGCGTAGGTGCGCATGTTCTCGATCACGGTGAAGTCGGGGTCGAGGGTGTCGAACTGCGGCACGATGCCCAGTCGTTCGCGCACGGCGCGTTCGCCCTCGGGCATCGGCAGGCCCAGGACCTCGACCCGGCCACCGTCGATCGGGGTCATGCCGAGCAGCATGCGCAGGGTGGTGGTCTTGCCGGCCCCGTTGGGACCCAGCAGCCCGAAGAATTCGCCCGGAGCGATCTCGAGGTCCACGCCGTCGACCACGTGGATGCCGTCGTAGGTCTTGCGGAGCTGGTCGATACGGATCGCGGACATGGCGGGGCTCGCGGCGAAGGGGTGCGCATACCATACCGGTTCGGGGGCCTGCTCCCAATGGCCCGGGGCCGCGCCATCAAAAAGGCCCGGATCGTCTGATCCGGGCCGGTCGTTCTGATACCGCTGCCGACGTTACGGACGGCTGTAGGTATAACCCTGGTGCTGCAACCAGGAAATATGGGCCACGCCGCTGGGGATCACGTCGTCCTCGGAGGCATCGAACAGCTCGTCCAGTGCGATGTTGCGCCCGCGCAGGGTGTTCGCGCAGACCTGGAACTCCACGTCCTGCATCTTCAGGTTCTCGATGCGCCCGCGCAGGTTCTCGTTGGTCATCGCGGTCTGGAGCAGGCCGAGGCCATCGCCATGCATGACGACCTTGATGTCCATGTTCTCGGCGCCGACCGCGTTGATGTGGTTCTGGATGTTGCCCATCGCCGCCATGTAGCGCCGTTCGTCATCGTAGTTCACGTGGTAGACGACCTTGTGATAGCCATAGTCGAAGTCGCCCGCGGCGGCCAGGCCGGGGAGGCTCAGCACCATCGCGAGCAGGGCGGGAAGGATCAGTTTCATTGCGTTCATTGCACAGGTTCCTCTCCTGAAACAATCACGAACCCGGGCGGGTCTTGGGTACGCCACGGGGCCTTGCGCCGGGGTTGGCGCGCCGCGACCGGGGGCTTCACTGGGAAGGCGGTCGGCGGCTGTTTATAAGACGCACCGGGCATGCGCCTATTCCCGTCCGGGCGGGCTTGAAGGGGTGTTCTTCGGTTCGGATGGGAGCAAAGAAAAGGGCCCGGGAAGGCCCGGGCCCGAAGCGACGACCGGGAGATGGCGGCCGCCGCGGGGGGAACTTGCCTGAAACGCCTACGGGCGCACGTAGGTGTAGCCCTGCTGCTGCAGATGCGACAGGTGGGCCACGCCGCTCGGGATGATGTCGTCCGCGGAGGCGTCGTAGAGATCATTGGCGATATCGATGTTCCGGCCGACCACGGTGTTGTTGCACACCTGGAAGTCCACGTCCTGCATCTTCAGCTGGTCGACGAAGGCCTTCAGGTCTTCGTTCGACTTGGCGTGCTGCAGCAGGCTGAGCCCGTTTCCATGCATCACTACCTTGATGCTCATGCGGTCGGCGCCAACGGCGTTGATGTGGTTCTGGATGTTGCGCATCGCGCCGATCTGACGCTGTTCGTTGTCGTGGTTTACGTGGTAGACCACTTTCTGTTCGGAGTAGCCGTTGTCGTTGGCCAGGGCGGTGCCCGGCAGGACGAATGCGGCAGCGGCCAGGGCCAGCGGAAGGATGTAGCGTTTTTTCATGATCGGGCTCCTGCTTGTGTTCCCGTGTGTTCGTTGTCGATACGCCCGGGGCGTATGTCGCGCTGCAAGCAGCTGACCGGATCCGGTGGCGGGCTTCCATGCCTTTCGTTTCCGGTTACAGGTAGGACGGGAACTATCCGCGATTATTCCGATCAGAATCTAGATAACTGCCTGATCATATGTAGAAAAGTAGAACATTAGGGGATGTTGTTTCGTATGCCCCAGGTGGCGTGCAGGGCCAGGGTCAGGAGTACCAGGCCACCGGCCAGCAGCGTGAAGCGGCCCGGGGCCTCGGCCAGGAACAGCCAGACCCAGAGCGTTCCGAACACCGCCTCCAGGACCAGGAACAGCGCGACCTCGCCGGCCGGCAGGAAACGGGTCGACAGGGCGATCAGCGCGAGTGCCAGAGGGAGCTGGACCAGCCCCATCACGGCGAGTACCGCGAAGCTGTCGAGCGTGATCGCAAGCGGCGAGGCCAGCGGCCAGGCGATCACGGCCGCCAGCAGCCCGCCCGCCGCGATCACGGCTAGGGAAACACTGATCAATGTTCACGCTCGCGTTGGCACCCCAGGTTTTCCGAGACAAGGCGCGGTGCGCAGCGGGTAGTGGTTCTACCCGCAAGTGGCGCAACGCAGGATCGGGGAACCTGGGGTGCCAACCCCACAAATCATTCAATGCAGGGGCTCGGCCGCTTTTGTGCGCGCACAGCGTTGCGGCTCCCTTGTGCAGAATGACTGCACGGCAGTCACCGCGCCTTGTTCGCACGCAAAAGCGACTCGAGCGCGAGCGTGCACATTGATCAGTGTTTCCCTAGGCGATCCACCCGTGGCGACCGCCGCAGCAACGTCAGGTTAATGCCGATCACCAGAGCGGCCAGCAGCGCAAGCCCGTCCCCCAGCCAGCCCCCGGCCTCCAGCGACCCGGCAAATACGCCGATGATCCCGCCGAGGCAGACCAGCATCGCGACCCAGGTCCGCGGGGGCACCCACTCGCGCAGCAGTACCCCGGAAAACACGGCGGCGAACAGCGGCGAGGCGGCCAGGATCACGACCACGTTGGCGACCGTGGTGTGCAGGATGGCCAGCACGAAAAGGATGGTGGTGGCGGCAAAGCCTGCCGAGACCCAGCCGGCATCCGCGCCGCCCAGGCGCAGGTGGGTCCAGGCCCAGCGCCCGTCGAGGACACGCAGCAACAGGGTCAGGGCAAGCGCCATCAGCAGCCCGCGCCAGAAGACGATGTTCATGCCCTGAGTGTCGGCCAGGCGCACCAGCAGCCCGTCGAAGCTGAGCGCCATCACACCGGTGAAGGCGAGCAGCGAGCCGTGCAGGTGTTCGCGTTGCATGATTCGGGTCACCCTCCATGTGCCGCTTTTCCAGCGGGGTTGTTACAGTGCGTGGGTACCGTTTTCGGAGTGCCCTATGTCCGCATCCCCCATCCCGCCCGAACTGCAGCCGATCGGGGCCATTGGCCTCGGCATCATGGGCGCGCCCATGAACCGCAACCTCCTGGCCGCCGGGGCCGAAGTTCGTGTCTGGGCACGCCGGCCGGAGACGGCGGAGGCACTCGCGCAGGAGGGGGCGCAGTCGTGCGCGAGCCTCCCGGAGCTGGTTCGCGGCGTGCGGGTTCTGGTGCTGAATGTGTCCGATACGCCGGATGTCGAGGCGCTGATGCTGGGCCCGGACGGCATCCTGGAGCACGCCCGTCCCGGCCTGATCGTGATCGACCACAGCACCATCGACCCGATGCGGACGCGCGCCATCGCGCGCGCGGCCGCCGAACGCGAAGTGACCTTCGTGGATGCCCCGGTCTCGGGGGGCGAGCCGGGTGCCCGCGCCGGTTCACTGAGCCTGATGGTAGGCGGCCCCGCCGCGGTGGTCGAGTCGCTGCGCCCGATCTTCGAGGTCGTGGGGTCCACCCTGACGCACGTCGGTGAAAGCGGGGCGGGACAGATCGCCAAGGCCTGCAACCAGCTGGTGGTGGGCGAGACGCTGGTCGCGGTGGGCGAGGCCTTCGCGCTGGCGGAGCAGTCGGGTGTGGATCCGGCCCGGGTCCGCGAGGCGCTGATGGGCGGCTTTGCCAGCTCGCGCATCCTGGAGGTGCATGGCCAGCGCCTGCTGGACGGGGACTTCGAGCCGGGGTTCCAGGTCGGGCTGTATCACAAGGACCTGGGCATCATCGCCGATCTGAGCCGGGACCTTGGGCTCGCGACCGATGGGCTCAAGCCGGTGCGCGAGGCCGTGGATGCAGCGCTTGAGGCCGGGCAGGCCCGGCATGATGTGTCGATCCTCGCCCGCTTCTGCGTGCGCGCCAGCGAACCCGCTTCCTGAGGGGTCAGAGCACGAAGCGCCAGACCAGCCAGGCCAGCGAAAACCCGGCCAGGAAGATGATGCCGGCCCAGGCCAGGGCACGCAGGCCGGGCCCGGGTCGGGCATCCGCCGGCATATCTGGTGACATCACCGCTCGGAAAGTGATCCAGGCGAGGATCGGGGCCGAGAGGAATGACAGGGTGGTCGCGATATCGACGAAGCGTGTGAACTGCTCGCCGGCGAGCCAGATCAGGGTCAACGCCCCGGTGGCGACGATCAGCAGGGCGATGCGATAGCCCCACCATTCCAGCCGGCCCTCGGCGCCCGTGTCCGGGTCGCTGCCCCGGGGCTGGTGGCTGTTCTCGCGCAGCGCGCGCAGGGTGGCCATGATCACTCGAGGGTAGGCGTCGGTCACGGCCAGGGTGGTGGAGAACATCGTGGTCAGCGCCGCGATCGCGATCAGGGAGCGACTCCACTCGCCCAGGCTCTGGGCGTAGAGATCCACCAGCTGCGCCGAGAAGGCGGCCGCCCCCGGGGCGAAGCCGACACCGCTGCCGTACATCAGCAGGGCCCCCAGGAGCATGAACACGAGTGCCAGCGCGGTGGCACCGAAGAAGCCCAGCCGGAAGTCGAACACGGCCTCGCGCACACTGGGGTGATGCCCGGTCATGCGTGCGCGTTCCTGGGTCCAGACCGAGTGCCAGGCCGCCACATCCAGCGGGATCGGCATCCATCCCAGCAACGCCAGCACGAAGGCGAAGCCGGCCAGGGTCCACAGATTCGACCATTCCCGGGCGCCGGAGAGCGCATGCCAGTCGGGGGCCTCCTGGAACGCCAGGGCGACCGCGACCACGGTGGAGACACTCAGCGCGGCCATGATGATCTTCATGCCCAGATCGAGCCCCTTGTAGGCCTCGACCATCAGGAAAGCGATGCAGGCGGCCAGGATCAGGGCGGAGAGTACGACCATCGACAGGTCCAGCCCGAAGACCAGGGCGAACAGCCCCGCGGTGGTCAGTGTCACCACGGCCTGGATGATGAACAGCGTGCCCAGCGTCACCGCGATGTACAAGCCCAGGGCCCAGTTGCCTAGCCGGTGATAGCCGGTCAGCAGGTTGTGCCCGGTGGCGGCCGCGTAGCGTGGCCCGAATTCCAGAAAGGGGTACTTGAACAGGCAGGCCAGGAGCACGATCGGGATCAGCAGCAGCCCGTATTCGGCGCCGCCACGGGTGGCCTGGACCAGATGCGAGACGCCCACCGCCGCGCCGGCCATCAGCAGGCCGGGTCCGATGGCGGCGCGCAGCGTGGCGCGGGTGGATGCGGTCATGAATCGATGTTTCCTTGATCGGTTGCTGCCGTGCCCGACTGGGGCAGGGCGTCGGTGCTGGCGATGATAATGCGGTCGCGTCCGCTGTTCTTGGCGGCGTACAGGGCCTGGTCGGCGCGGCCCAGCAGCGAATCGGCCGTATCCCCGGGGCGGAAGCTGGCAATGCCGCCGGAGCAGGTCTGGCCGCTGGGCATCGCCGCGCGCAGGCGCTCCAGGATATGGCGCGTCTGCCGGGCATCCGTATGCGGAAACACGATCACGAACTCCTCCCCGCCGAAGCGCGCCAGCAGGTCCGTGGGGCGCAGGCTCGGGCGCCAGGCGCGGACCATGTCGCGGAGCAGGGCGTCGCCGGCGGCATGGCCGTGGGTGTCGTTGTAGCGCTTGAAGTGATCGATATCCAGGAAGGCCAGGGTCAGTGGTCCGGCATTACGCTCGGCCCGCGCGATTTCGCGGTCCAGTTGCTCCTCCAGGTGGCGACGGTTGCCGACCCCGGTCAGTGCGTCGCTGCGGGAGAGGTGTTCCAGTCGCTGCGCCAGTACGTGGGTTTCGCGGAGCAGGCCTGCCATGCGGTACATCACCAGCAGGAACAGCAGGATGGACGCGATCGCGGCCACGCGGATGGTCTCCGTCTCGCCGCCGGCGGTGGCCAGGATCACCATGGGGACCAGCACCGAGGCCGCCCCCAGGATCAGCAGGCGCCGCCCGGAGAGCTCGGCAGGCGAGGTATGGGTTCGCGGTTCCACCCTCGCGGACGGGTGCCATGCGGCCGCCGCGATCAGCGCATAGGCCACGAGCCAGAGGGCGTCGGTCAGCCCGCCTGCCCGGTACCAGCCCGCAGAGTTGCCGTGGGCATACAGCAGGTCGGCGGCCAGATAGGCCAGCATCCCCAGCAGCAGGAAGCTGTGGGCAGTGATGCCCGTACGCTGCAGGAACACCAGGCGCAGCACCAGCACCAGCAGGATGAGATCGGCAACGGGGTAGCCCGTGGAGACCAGCAGTTGCAGCCAGCCGAGTCCGGGGTCGTAGGTGTAGGGGGCGATCAGCAGGGCCCAGCCGAGGACCGCGGCCGAGATCCCCACGATCAGCGCATCCACGAAGGCGCCATCGTTCCGCGCGGCCTGGGCCCCCAAGCGCCACAACGCCACGGCGAACAGCGGGTACACGGCGAGGTAGAAGACATCCGCGGCCGAAGGGAAGGGCTCCAGGCCCTGCAGGTCCAGCCAGTACCAGATGCCGTGCCCCGTGGCGGCCAGTGCCAGCGCGGCGGCGATCAGGGCCCAGGACGAGGCGGCGAACGGGCGTTGAGGGCGCAGGGTGGCGAGGGCAACTGCCACCGCGGCGCCGGCGGTCGTGATGACGTAGAGGGCGCTGGCCAGCGGGCCATGGGGCAGGGCGACATAGGCCATGGCCAGCACCAGGCCGATGCCCAGCAGTACGCTCCAGCCCTCCGGGCGCGGCCGTCGCGCGGTGCGGCGGGCGTCCCTGCTTGCGGCATGCGTGCTGCCACGCTGGATGTCGGCCGATTCCCCCATCGGCCGTATGGTGACAGACCGATGCAGGATTGTCCCGCCTCCGCGGCGGCGCGCGGCTCCCTCCGCAGGGGGGGGGCCTTAAGGAGACGCTGATTGAATCGCACGTCCGCGCTCGAGTCGCTTTTGCGCGCGAACAAGGCGCGGTGACTGCCGTGCAGTCATTCTGCACAAGGGAACCGCAACGCTGTGCGCGCGCAAAAGCGGCCGAGCCCCTGCTTTCACTGGCTTGTGGGGTTGGTGCCCCCTGTTCCCCGATCCTGCGTTGCGCCGCTTGCGGGTAGAACCACTACCCGCTGCACGACGCGCCTTGTCTCGGAAAACAGGGGGCGCCAACGCGGACGTGCGATTCAATCAGCGTCTCCTTAAAGGCCGATCAGTTCGGCATGCACACCGGAGGCTGTGACCGTGTCCAGCAGCTTGCGGCTGTTGATGCGTTGCGGGTCGTACTCCACCACCATCAGGTGCGGGCGTTCATCGTGGCTGGACGCGGCCATCACGCCCGGGAGTTCGCGCAGGGCGTCCTGGATGCGTTCGCGGGCCGCGTGGTCGGTGTCTTCGTCGATGTGGATGGTGACATCCGCCATATGGGTGCTCATTGCGGGCTCCTTCGGCCGCGGGGCCGTGTGCCTACAACATGAATATAGACGCTGCCGGAGGCGGCTCAAGCACCGTGCCTGGCTGCCGCCGCCGCGGAGGGCTATGGTGAAGGGATGGATACGAACCGGAGAATCACCATGCGAGCGATCTGGCTGGGGCTGGCCCTTGCCGCGGTGGGCAGCAGTGCCGCGCAGGCCGATGTGCTGACGGGCGACACGCTGCTGGAGGCGGCGAACGCGGAGATCACCAACATCGACCAGGAGGGCCTGCAGGACCTGATCGCCAGCGAGCCCGACCACGTGGTGATTGATGTGCGCACACGTACCGAGATTGATCACACCGGCGGGCAGATCCGCTCCAGCGAGACGCTGAATATCCCGCGTGGCTGGATCGAGTTCGAGGTGCCCGGCGAGATCCCGGACAAGGACACGCCGATCGTCGTCTACTGCGGCCAGAACCTGCGCAGTGTGGCCGCCGCGCAGACCCTGCAGCAGATGGGCTACACCAATGTGTACAACTACCCCGGCGGCTTTTTCGAGTGGAAAGACGCCGGGCTGCCGCTGTATGTGCTGGACAAGGCCCGCGACTCGTTCCTCTACGACCGCCCGCAGGAGGTGACCGACGGCGTCTGGTCCGCGATCGGCGCGACCCAGCCCTCCACCTACGAGAACTCCGGCCACAACAACAACCTGTCGTTCATCATCACCGATGATGGCGTGGTGGTGATGAACGCCGGCGACAACTACCTGCTGGCCAAGTCGCTGCATCAGGAGATCAAGGAAATCACCGACCAGCCCGTGAAATACGTGGTACTGGAGAATGCCCAGGGCCACGCGATGCTCGGCATGACCTATTGGCAGGAGCAGGGCGCCACGGTCATCGCGCACAACGATGCCTGGCGCGAGATCGAGGCCAATGGTCAGGCGAGCCTGGAAGCGGCCGCCACCCGCACCCGCGACAAGGCGTTCATGACCGAGCTGGGCACGCCGGACGTCACCTTCGCCACCCGCCTGGACCTGGAGATGGGTGGTGAAACCATTCAGATCCGCTACCTCGGGCCGGGCCACGCGCCGGGCGATATCGCCCTCTGGGCGCCGGAGCGCAAGGTCCTGATCACCGGGGACCTGGCCTTCCATCAGCGCATGCTGCCGATCTTCGAGTACACCGATACCGCCGGCTGGATCGAGACCTGGCACGAACTGGAGGCCCTGGAGGCCGAGTACATCATCCCCGGCCACGGCGACCCGGTGAACGACTTCGACGTGTTGCGCCGCTACACCCACGATTATCTCGTGTACCTGCGCGAGGAGGTCCAGCGCATCCTCGACGAGGGCGGCACGCTGAACGATGCCTACAACATCGACCAGACCGCCTACCGCCACCTGGACACCTACGGCGAGCTGCATCGCCAGAACGCCGGCCGCGTGTTCCGCGCCATGGAGTTCGAGGACTTCTGAATCCCAATGCGGACCGTCCGGGTCCCTCGCCTGCGGGAAGCCAGCCCCTGCCGGTAGGGCGTGGGCAAGGCCTCAATCGCCGAGAGGGCTCGGCTCCTACTGGTCTGGAGCCAGCGTTTGCAGGAGGCCAGCCCCCTGGCCGATGGGGCGCTGGTCTGGAGCCAGCGTTTGTAGGAGGCCAGCCCCCTGGCCGATGGGGCGCTTGCAAAACCGCAATCGGCCGGAAACCCGGGCTCTTGTAAGGGCGAGGGTGTACGTGGATCAGCATTTCCCTGGGAAGTACACCGCGTACGCGAAGGTCGGTTGTGCGGAGAATGGGTCCTGGCGAGAAGGCAGTGCCGGGTCGCATGTGGCATTTCCCATATCTTCGCGCTAAATTAGAACGAACGTTCGGTTCGGTATTCGCGATGACAGAGAACCCGAAGCAATCCGTGCGCGGCGCCGCGCTGCGCAAACTGGTACTGGATACCGCGCTCGAGCGGTTCAGTCAGGATGGCTATTTCAATACCTCCATCCATGACATCCGGCGTCAGGCCGGTGTCTCCATCGGCTCGATCTATCACCACTTCGGCAACAAGGAGGCGCTGGCCAAGGCGCTGTACGACGAGCTGCTGCAACGCATGGATGCGGGCCTGGCCGAGGTGATGGAGCGCGAGAGCGGTTGCCGCGCACGCTGCGACGGGATCATCGCGTTCCTGTTCCGGGCCGCCACCGAGGCGCCGCAGACGATGCGTTTCGTGCTCGAGGCGCGGCACCGCGAGTTTCTTCCGGACGAGCCGCCGGTGTGCTCCTCGCAGCCGTTCCAGCGCATGCGCGAGTGCATCGAACAGGGCATGGCCGCCGGCGAGGTCCGGCCCATGGAGATCCCGGTGGCGGCCACCGTCGCGTTCGGTGGCGCCATCCGCCTGTTGCACCTGTACCTCGACGGCGTGCTCGAGAAACCCCTGGCGCACTACCTGCCCGAGACCCAGGAGGCCGCCTGGCGCGCCATCGCGATGCCCTCGGCTAACTGCCCGTAACCCGTTCTGCTATCGATGGCCCCAAAGGAGAATCCCCGATGAAGATCGTTGCATCCCTGTTCCTGCTGCTGACCCTGTCGCTGACCACCCTGAGCGTCCAGGCCGAAACCCCCACCGACGCCCGCGCCCTGGACGGCGTCGAGCAGGGCCGCGTCGTGTTCGACCTGAACAACAACGACCCGGAGATGCTCGCGCTGTATCTGATGGTGATCCGCGAGACCTTTGAAGACCTGACCGATCAGGGCGTGGACCCGGACATGATCCTCGCCTTTCGCGGGCGGGCCGTGACCATGGTCTCCGAGGATCGCGAGCGCTTCGACCTGACCGACTTCGACCATCTGGACGCGATCGAGGAGCACGTGGCGGCACTGAAGGAGAAGGGCGTGCGCATGGAATCCTGCGCCGTGGCCACCCGCCTGTTCGGCGTCGAGCACGGCGAGCTGCTGCCCGGCATCGAGCCGGTGCGCAATACCTTCGTGTCCCTGACCGGTTACCAGGCCCAGGGCTACGCGGTCATCCCGATCTATTGAGTCTTTAGGGTTCGGGTATCGAGCCCGGGGACGCAACACCCGGGCCTTCACCATGAAAGGAGGAGAACCACCATGCGAAATCGAATGCTGATCCTGTTGCTGGCCGTCCTGTTGCCGTTTGGCCTGGCCTCCACGGCGAGCGCCGAGGGCCTGGACAATCGCGAGGCCACCCAGGGCATCGAGACCATGCGCGCGGTCTACGACATGCGCAAGTCCGACCCCAACGTGATGCTGGCCTACCTGCGCGGCATCGCCACCAACCACGAGAACCTGCTCAAGGAGGGCGTGGAGCCCGATCTGCGCATGGTCTTTATCGCCGAGGCGGTCAAGTTCATCAATACCGACCCCGAGCCCGAGGTCGCGATCGATCACGCCGACACCCTGGAGGCGATCGCGAAGGCGGTGGATCGCCTGGACGAGCTGGGCGTGAAGATGGAGGTCTGCGCCGCCGCGACGCAGGCCTATGGTGTGGACAACGACACCATCCTGGATCCGATCCAGCCGGTGCGCAGCGGCTTCATCGCGGTGATGGGCTATCAGAACCAGGGCTACGCGCTGGTGCCGGTCTACTGATCCCGGAACCCTCTCACACGGGGCCTGCGGGGCCGTCGCGGGAAGCGGCGGCCTTTTTGGGTCAGCCGACGGGGTGCCACGCTCAGCCGCGCGCCAGTCGGCGGTTGAGCGCATAGACCGACAGCGGCGCGAACACCCCGGCAATGCCCAGGGCCCAGGCCAGCGACCACAGGGCCGGCTGCAGGGCCGGTCCGTTGGCGTTCATCAGGGCGCGGGCGGCCTCCGCCAGCAGCGAGACGGGGTTGGCCTGTACGAAGCCCTGCAGCCAGGTCGGCATCGTGTCCACGGGCACGAACGCGGAGCTGACGAAGGTGACCGGGAACAGCGCGGTAAAGCCAAACAGCTGCACATGCTCCGGGTCGCGCGCGATCACGCCGACCAGCACCATCACCCAGGAAAACGCCACCGCGAAGCTCAGCACCAGCGCGACCATCGCCAGCAGGTGCGCCCACGAGGTCTCCAGGCGGAAGCCGAGCAGAAACCCGACGATCAGCAACAAGGCAATACACAGCAGTTGCTTGACCACGTCCGCCAGGATGCGTCCGGCCAGCGGCGCCCAGCGCGGGATGGGCAGGGCACGAAAGCGATCGAATACGCCGCGGGTCAGGTCGGTGTTCAGGCCGTGGCCAACGTACACGGTGACAAACAGCATGTTCATCACGATCACGCCGGGCAGCACGAACGCCAGATAGTTCTCGGGCGAACCGGCAATGGCCCCGCCGAACACGAACAGGAACAGCACCAGGAACAGGATCGGCTGGATCGAGTAGTCGCCGAGTTCCCAGGGATTGCGACGTACCTGCACCAGGCTGCGCCAGGCCAGCGCCAGGGTCTGGTCAATGGCGTTCATGCCGCGTCCTCCCCGGCGTCCGGTTCCGCGTGGCCGGTGCCACTGCGCCCGGTCAGGGACAGGAACACATCATCCAGGCTGGCGCCGCGCAGCCCCAGATCGACCACCTCGATCCCGGCGTCGTCCAGGCGCCGCAACACGGCGGGAAGCAGCCCGGCATCCTGCACCGGCGCGCTGATTTGCGCCCCCTCGACCTGGGCCGCGCGTCCCGCGAGCCCGGTGACGATCCCGGCTGCGCGGTCGCTGGTCGCCGGGTCCGCCACTGTCACATAGAGGCTGCGCGCCCCGACCCGGGCCTTCAGTTCGGCGGCCGTGCCCTCGGCGATCACGCGGCCCTGGTCCAGCACCACGATGGAGTCGGCCAGGGCGTCGGCCTCCTCCAGGTACTGGGTGGTCAGCAGGACGGTGGTACCCGCCGCCTGCAACTGGCGCACCCGTTCCCACAGGTCGCGGCGGGCGCGCGGGTCGAGGCCGGTGGACGGCTCGTCCAGGAACAGGATACGCGGCCGTCCAACCAGGCTGGCGGCCAGGTCCAGACGTCGGCGCATACCCCCGGAGTAGGTCTGCGCGGGGCGTCGCCCGGCCTCCTGCAGCGAGAAGTCCGCGAGCAGCGCGTCCGCACGGAGCCGGGCATCGGCCCGCTTGAGGCCCAGCAGGCGGGCGATCAGGATCAGGTTCTCGCGGCCGGTCAGCTTTTCGTCCACCGAGGCGTACTGGCCGGTCAGGCCGATGATCTCGCGAACCTGCGCGGCCTCGCGGGCCACATCGAACCCGCCCACGCGGGCCGTGCCGGCGGTGGGCGCGAGCAGGGTGGCCAGCATGCGCACCACGGTGGTCTTGCCGGCGCCGTTCGGCCCCAGCAGGCCCAGGACTTGCCCGGTTGGTACCCGCAGATCGACGCCGTCCACGGCCCGCGTGGCGGCGAAGTCCCGTACCAGTCCCTGTACCTCGATGGCGTTCTCCAAACCTGTCTCCTGATCGGCTCTCCACGCTCGGACGCGGGCGGGGCGACCGGGTTCCGCCGGACAGTCCCGCGGGGTTGGCACCCCAGATTTTTCCCTTAGCCGTCCTGGCGCGCCTTCAGCAGGTCCCGGATCTCGGCCAGCAGCTTCTCCTCGTTACTGGGGGCCGGGGGTTCCGCGGGCCTGGCCTCCTCCTTGTGCTGGAGGCGCGCGATCATCTTGATGGCGGCGAATACCACGGCCGCAATGATCAGGAAGTCCACCACGCGCTTGATGAACACCCCGTAATTGATGGTGACCGCCGCCACGCCATTGTCGGCCTCGCGCAGCACGATCACCAGATCGGAAAAGTCGACCCCGCCAATCAGCAGGCCGATCGGCGGCATCACCACATCCGATACCAGCGACGACACGATCTGGCCGAACGCCAGCCCGATGATCACGCCCACGGCCATATCCACCACGTTGCCGCGCGCCACAAACTGCCTGAATTCGCTCACGATGCCCATGCCCTATCTCCCTTCAGTGGGTAACCCTGAAGCTATAGTCCAGCACGGGGGTAGTTGCGCGACGGGCAGGGCGGAGAGCGTCAGTTTCCGTGTGCGCGGCGCGAGTCGCGCGGGGCCTGGTCGCGCTCGTGCATGCCGTAGTCGCGCACGACTTCGGCCACGCGCAGGCGGTAGTCGGCGAAGATGCCGGCGCGCCCGGCCGCCTGCACCTGACGGTGTTCCTCGAGGTTGCGCCATTCCCGCACCGCGGCCTCGTCCCGCCAGAAGGACAGCGACAGCACCTTGCCGGCCGTGCTGAGGCTTCAGGGAGAGACTGATTAATGTACTCGCTCGCGTTGGTACCCCAGGTTTTCCGAGACAAGGCGCGTCGTGCAGCGGGTAGTGGTTCTACCCGCAAGCGGCGCAACGCAGGATCGGGGAACCTGGGGTACCAACCCCACAAGCGATTGAATGCAGGGGCTCGGCCGATTTTGCGCGGTGACTGCGTTGCGGTTCGCTCATTTAGCTCGGCTAAACTTCGCTCACCGCGCCTTGTCAGCACGCAAAATCGACTCGAGCGCGAGCGAGTACATTAATCAGTCTCTCCCCGAAAACGTTCGATGGAGATGAATCCGTCGATGTCCTTCAGGTGTTCGCGCAGGCTCGCTGCCGCATCCAGGTAATCCTGCTTGCGTTCGGAATGGGGCTCGACTTCAAAGATCACGGCAATCATGGCGGTTTCGCTATCAGAAAGACGAGGGCCGATTTAACCATGCGCGCAGGCGCAAGGTGGAAGCTGCGCCCGCCCGCGGAGGCTCGGGCGCACGGCCTGTCATCGATCAGGGGGCTTTCTCATTTTTCCGTGGTGTCATCCGGGTCCTGATAGGCGCGCAGTCCGCCCGCGATGGACTGGACATTGGTATAGCCCATATCCACCAGCTGGGCCGCCGCCAGTGCCCCGCGGTTGCCACCATTGCAGAAGCAGACCAGGGGCGCGCCCTTGTCAGGCACCACCCCTTCGATCTGGCGGGTGATGGAATCCAGCGCAACGTTGCGGGCGTTCGGAAGGCTACCCTTCTGGTACTCCTCCGGTTCGCGCACATCAATGGCAATGGCACCGGATGCCAGGTGGCCGTCTACCTGTTTCGGCTCAATTTCATCGATGCGCTCGCGCGCGGCCTGTGCGCGTCGGAGAAACGCTTCATCGTGGTGATTCATCCAGGTCTCCTTCGTTGAGGGTGTGCGGCTCCCGCCGGGTGCGGGTGCCAGCGTTGCACGGCCTCTGGCCGTGATTTCTGTCGGGACACCCGGGAGGAACCTACTAATTCCCTTGTGGTCGTAGGGAGTTCAGCATATCTTCATAGCCATATATAGGGAGAGCCAAATGAAGAAATCACTGATGGCCCTTGCGGTCGCCGCCGCCTGCCCGGCTCTGGCGCTGGCCGAACCCCGTGTCGTGGACACCGATCGTAATGTCTTTATTCCCACCGAAGAGGATGCCCGCGCGGTTCTGCGTGTCGCCGCGGTCTATAACGACGAAGACTTCCGCATCCATTACGAGTACGAGACCGACACCCCCAGCTGGTATCACCAGGTCTGGCGCTACGAGGATGGCGAGTGGGTGCGCTACGGATCCGGCGGACCGGGGCCGGACGAGCACGGCCTGTACGAGGACCGGATCTCCATGATGCTGGACGACGGCAAGGTGGAGGGCTTCGACCGCATGGGCGGGTGGATGACCGCGCACGACGGTATGCGCAGCCTGACCTCCGAGGTGGACGCGGATGCCGTTCGCGAGCATCCCAAGCTGGGCGGCGACCTCGGGCGCAGCGACGTGCGCAAGTACCTCCCGCAGACCCGCGTCACGGAGGATCCGGAAGAGGCCTCCTGGGATCAGGTCATCGATGACGAGGCCCTGGAACAGTTGCAGTCCGACGGTGTGTTCCTCGACCTGTGGCAGTGGCGCTCCCACCGCAGCCACCCGATGGGCTATGCGGACAACAACTACGTACTGCACTACCGCCTGTCGTCCGAGGGCACCAGCATGTTCACGACCAACTGGGATGACGACGCCGATCAGCCTGCCTGGATGTTCGATGCGGAGCAGGTCGGAGCCCCCGCCCTGGAGTGGGAGGCCCTGATCGCCCGCGAGTACGGGCAGGACGATGCCTATTACATCCACGAGGGCAACGCGGTTGCCTTTGATCCGGACCACGACTGGCAGGAAGGCGATGTGATCCCGCAGCGGTTCCTGCGGGAGCCGAGCGGCAGCCGCGGCGCGATCCGTGCCGATGGTGGCTACGAAGACGGCGCCTGGCGGATTGCACTCACCCGCACGCTGGAGGCCCCCAACGCCCGGGACAGCAAGACCCTGGAACATGGCGAGTCCTACAACGTCGCCTTCGCGGTTCACAGTGCCGCGGGCGCGCGCTGGCACCTGGTCTCGCTGCCGATGACCCTGGGGCTGGAAGACGGGGAGGCCGACATCGTCGCTCGCCGTGTCGATGGGAATCTGGACGAAGCCGACCTGGAATGGACCGAGGTGGAGGTGTTCTACCCGGGTCAGATCACCTATCAGTTCCTGCACAGCGACGACCACCCGGGCGGCGCGCTGGTGCGCGAGGGCGAGCAGGGCGTGCGTGATCAGCACGATCTCGACACCCTGCCGGGCTTCATCGTCGACATGGAGCAGCAGCTCCTGCGCGACGCAGACTGAGCCGGCACGGATCGGCACCACGTGCGCTCAGACCCGGACTCGTCTGGTGTCGACACTCTCGGCCGTGGAAGGGGTGCGCCCGACGCCCTTGCGCCACCAGACGTGCAGGGCAAGGCACAAAGCCTGACGTCGGGTCTCCTGCGCTCCGTCGTCCCGGACGCCGCGCAGCGGTGATCCGGGATCTCCGCCGGTGGGGCGGGCGCGGTCGGTGGCAAGGCCGGCGTGGGCGCTCCCGGCTCTACGCTCCGCTGAGGCCGGGATGACGTCGTGTGGGGCTCTGTGCCGGTCGGTCGCGCTTGAGCGGCGGCAGGTGCGTGTCAGGCCGTCTCGGCGTTGCCGGTGGGGGTGGTTTCGCGGCGGATCAGGTAGTCCACGTAGAGGAAGCCGAAGGGCACCACGCCGAGGAACAGCACCAGCAGCCATTTCCAAACCGGCCAGCCGCTAAGGTGGCTGGCCATCACCGACGCCGCGCCGTAGACGATGAACAGGATGCCGTGGACCCAGCCGACATAGGTGACGGCCAGGGGCATGTCCGCATAGGTGCGCAGCGGCATCGCGATAAACAGCAGGGTAATGAGCGACAAACCCTCGAGAACGCTGATCAGGCGGAAGAATTTCATAGGCGGGACCGGTGGGTCGGGAAACGCGGCGGAGGGTAGCACGAAGCGCGACGGGCGCCACGAAATGGACCCGGCAGTGTGGTCGGGTTAGTCCTTGCGCTGGTTGCGCGCGGATTGTGCGTAGTCCTTGGCCCGGGCGCGGATCTCCTCGAAGAACAGCGCCTCCCAGCGGGTGTTGCGTTCGTCCGGGGAGAGCGAGCCGTCGGCCTGCTCGTCTTTCAGGCGGGCATCGGCCGCCGCCTCCGCGTCGTCCAGGATCTGGCGAAAGACCTCCCTGGCAGCGGCCGCCCTGGGGTCGACCCCGTTGCGCTTGAGCACGTCGGCCAGCAGCGTGCCGCCCTTTTTCCACTTCGACCAGAGTCTCATGCGACCTCCCGGGAAAACGCCGGACGACTATACCGCCGCGGTCGTTGTGCCCGGAAGCCGGGTCCGGTGGCCGCCGTGGCGCGGGCCGCGCCTGGGTCGCCTGCGTGGGGATCAGGCGATGCGGTAGGCGGAGGCCAGGTCGCGTACCCGCGACGCGATATCCGCGACCTCCTGGCTGGCGGTCGCGGTCTGGCGCGAGCCATTGGCGGTGTCGCCGGTGATGTCGTTGATCGCGTAGATGTTGCGGTTGATCTCCTCGGCCACGGCGTTCTGCTCTTCCGCGGCGCTGGCGATCTGCGTGGTCATGTCGCTGATCCGACCGATGGCCTGGACGATGGATTCCAGCGCCTGGCCGGCGCGCTCGGCATCGTTGCTGGTGGCCTCGGCCATCTCGCGTCCGCGACCCATCGCGGTGACCGCGTTGCGGGTACCGGCCTGCAGGGCCTCGATCATCGCCTGGATGTCGGCGGTGGAGTCCTGGGTGCGCGAGGCTAGGGTGCGGACCTCGTCGGCGACCACCGCAAAGCCACGACCCTGTTCGCCGGCCCGGGCGGCCTCGATCGCCGCGTTCAGGGCCAGCAGGTTGGTCTGCTCGGCGATCCCGCGGATCACGTCCAGCACCGAGCCGATCTGCTGTCCCTTCTCGTCCAGGTTGCGCACGGTCTCTTCGATGGTGGCGACCTCGCCGGACAGGCGACCGATGTCGCTGACCACCGTACGCACGACCTCGCCCCCCGAGCGGGACTCCTGGTCGGCTTCCTGGCTGGAGGAGGCGGCATCGGAGGCGTTGCGCGCGACCTCCTGAACCGTCGCGGCCATCTCGTTCATCGCGGTCGAGACCTGCTCGGTCTGCGAACGCTGCTGGTCGATGTTGCCGTCGGTCTGCGCGCTGACCGCGGACAACTGCTCGGCGGCCGAGGCCATCTGGTCGGTCAGGGTACGCAGCTCGCGGATGGAATCCTGGAACTGGTCGAGCATGCTGTTCAGGGCGGTCGCGGTCGCACCGATCTCGTCGTTCGCGGTGACATTCACCCGGCGCGACAGGTCATGGTCGCCAGCAATCCCCTCCAGCGTCTGGCGCATGTGCGCGATCGGGAGCGCTACCGAGCGATAGGTCCACACCCCGGTAATCACGACCCCGATCAATACCACCAGCATCAGGGCGCCGCTGCGCACCAGCACCTGGGTGTAGAACTCCGATACCCGTTCGGCCTCCGCGCCGGCGACCTCGATCTGCAGGTCGACCAGCTCGGTGATCTGGTCGCTGATCGGGTCGATGCTGTCGTACAGCGGGCCGTTGAAGGCGTCGAGCTCGCCCTGCACATTGCCGGACATCCCGCCCAGCGCCGCCTCCAGGCGATCCAGGTCGGCGTTGGCCGCGCGGAACAGGGAGCGGGCGCCATCGGCGAGTTCCTGTTCCCGGGGCGTCAGCGTCGTGGCCAGGTAGGCCTCCCAGATCGTGGCGATCTCCGTGCGCGCCTCGCGCACGTCGGCCAGGGCCTCTTCCGCGGTCATGCGCCCGGCATCGGCCTTGTTCACGGCATCGATAACCAGCACCGCGTAGTTGTCCGCGATGGTCTTCAACTGCTGCAGGGGCACGACCCGGTCGTGGTAGATGTTCTGCACGCCTTCTTCGATATTGGCCGTGCCGCGGGCCGCCAGGGCGGCCAGCAGCAGGAGCGCGGCCACGGGTACCACGATGGTGATCACCAGTTTGGAGCGAACGGAGAGCGAGCGGCGGTTCATGCACGGGTCCTTGTATGGCCTGGAAGGGGTAAGCCCGAGGTACCGGGCCGGGAAATGCCGATCCATGCAGGCGTCCGTGCCCCGGTATTCCGGGTGCTGGCGTCGTGCGCGGACGGCTGCGGTGTTACCGGCAGGTGCCGCGCCTTGTTCGCGCGCATGGCAGCGGACGCCACCGGCGGCGGCATTACCCTGATGACAGATTAAACGGCCCCGCGCGCCAAACCTTGAGCCACATCAACCGTGCCGAGGGTCGCCCAAGGTGGCGGGTCGCCGGTTGGATCGGTACCCGCGGTCCTGGCCCGGCCGCCATCTCATTCCGGGTCGCGCCCGCTGGTCGATGCCAGTGTCTCGCGGATCCGCCGTAGATCGCGCACGTACTCCAGCATGGCCATCATGGCGTCGGCGAACAGGTAGGCCCCGAACAGGATCATTCCGGCCGCAAACAGCCCGGCCAGCGGCCACAGGAGGGCTGCAAGCACGGCCAGTGCCCAGCCGATTGCTTCCACCTGTTCCGCTTCAAGCCCGAACGCGGCAACGGCCGCGCCCGCGAAGGGTTCTGCGGCCGTCAGGGAGATCACCGACAGGGCCACCGCGAACAGGACCACGCCGGTTGCCAGCAATTCGCCCGCCAGCCGCATGCAGACGACAACGCAGGTGATGGCGGGATAGTCCCGGGTATCCAATGCTCCCAGTGCCCGGGCGCGGCGCCACAACAACGCGACCCAGGCGACTACGGCCATCCCGAACAGGATCTGCAGCAGGATCAGGGAGACGAGCGGCCACGGGAGCTCCGGTGTCTCCTGCGCCAGCATCCAGAAGGCCAGCGAGGCCAGCAGTCCGCCGAGGCCCGTCAGGGCGGCGATGCCGCGAAGCGCCCAGCCGGCCAGCCGCTGCAGGGGAAGCGTGCCTTCGGTTCCACCGGTCGTCTCGTCGGTCAAGGGGGCCTCCATGGGGGACGATTGCCCTTGCGATAGTGCCCGAAAATCGCTTCGAGCAGGCGAGAGACCGGTGATTCGGCCGGCGCGTACAACCACGGGGCCCAATGCATGCGGCATGGACTGGTGTGTGGAGGCGCTGCAGGGCCAGCGCGCGTGCGCGTCGGGCTTCGGGCCTTTTGCAATCATGCGGTGTTTCGCGAAATCTATCGGAACCAGGGGCGCCTGCTGAAGCGAACCCCGTGCGCCCTCACAACCCCGACGCAAAAGGAGCCTGCATGGTGAACGAGACGGACGATCCAAAGCTGGAGATCAGCGTCAACGCGGCCCGCGAGCTGGTGGATATTGGTCTGGCGGTGCTGCTGGATATCCGTCAGCCCTTCGAGCTGGAACTGGAGGGCGAGGTGGAAGGGGCGGTCCCGGTGCCCCTGTTCCGCCTGAAGCAGCTACTGGGTCGGGGCCTGTCGGAGGAAGAGCAGGAGCTGCTGGACGCGGACGAGCCGGATGATCGCGACTTCCAGCACTTCATCTCCCTGATTAACCGGCATCACGTCACCCAGGACCAGATCCTGCTGTGCCTGTGCAACAGCGGCCGGCGCAGCCTGCGCGCCGCCGAACTGCTGCGGGATCTTGGGTATACCCGCTGCCTTTCCGTTCGCGAAGGCTTTCGCGAGTGGCCCCGCGACGCCGCTACCGAATAAGGCGCGTACTCGCCTCCCTGCCTCGTTGCTGGCAATGCGCCGGCTCTCGGCGCATTGCGCAAAGGCTTGTCGTTCTGCCCGCCCGTTGGAACGAGCCCGGGGCGTCAAGCCCGGATGGCAGGGATCGGCTGGCCTCAGTGACCGTGTGTCTCGTGCGCGTCCACCGGTTCTTCGAACGCGATGAACAGGATGCAGTCCTCGTCCGAGATGCAGTGGGTGGTATGCGCCAGTCGCGCAGGGCCATAGGCGTAGGTCCCGGGCCGAAGCACTACCGGTTCCTGATCGTCATAGTCCACCTGCATCTCGCCCTGGACCAGCACCATGCGCTCGGCGCTGGTGTGCCAGTGATGGGGCGCGGTGCTGTTGCCGGGCAGCAGGAAGAACACATCGGCGTTGGGCTCGGCCGGGTCGCCCTGGAGGACGGCCAGGCGGCAGTCGTCGGGCATGAAGGCCGGGCAGGGGTTCCATTCGAGGTCGGGGGCGTCCGGCTCCCAGATGAAGGCCTGGCCGTCGTCGGCCGCCAGGCTCGCCAAGGGGGCGGCCAGTGCGAGCGCGGCGGCAGCCGTGGCCAGGTGGCGAAGCGCTCCCGTGGGGCGGGTCGAGTGGTCGTACATGAGGCACCTCCTGGGGTCCATGGCTTGGCCGGCCGCGGGCCGGGCGTAGCCTTTTCTCCGTCATGGGCCCCGCCACAGGGATGCGTGCGCGCGGCCTTTATCCAGGATTCTGGCTTGGCCCGGTCGGGGTGGCTTCCACAATCTTGCGGCGGGGGAGCGGATGTTGCGGTTACCACGTCGCACCTTCGCTACTGCGGCAGTGGTTCCGTACGCGCGCACCGAGGGGGCCGTACCGAAGGGGTCAGACCATGCCTTTTGCCCGTCCCGTGTTGCGGGCACAAGAGCCAAGGTCTGCCCCCCCGGTTGCCCGTGGGAGCCTGCTTGCAGGCGAAGCTCCTGCCCGTGCTGGATGTAGCAGGGGCCAGAGCCTCAATGGGTTGGCATGAAGCGAAAGGCAAGGTCGGACCCGTTGATTCTGCGGATCGCGCCAGCCTCGAATAACGGTGGGGAGCGAAGATGGGTCTCACGTTCGCGCCTTCGCTATAGCGCTGGACCGTCCCTGGTCCAGCCTTGGCCTTCGCAGCAGACGGCGGCGCGTACTGCTGGCGCCGCCGTCACCCTGTAAACCGGGTCGCTTGCAAGGGGCGCGTTCACCCAGGCGCTGACGTCAGGCCGCCGACCGCCCGGCATGAGAGACCCGTTCGATCCTGACGGGGACCGGTCGGCAGACCGTGTTGCAGACCGGCGAGTGGTCCTGCGCAAACCCGAGCAGGTCGTCCAGTTCTTGCTCGCTGCAGTCCGCGTCGATCTGCATCTGGATGGCGATGTCCTGGTAGCCCGCAGGGACCTCGTCATTAAGCGCCAGAAGACCTTCCAGATTGATCGTTCCTTTCAGCTCGGTCGAAAGCGAATGGATACGAATACCCCGGGCGGTGGCGTGCAGCACGGTCGTCGTGGTCACGCATCCCGCCAGTGCATGGAGCAGGTATTCAACCGGGTTGGCGCCCTCGTTTTTGCCGAGTAGTACCGGCGGTTCCCCGTTGGTGAATTCCCACCCGGTATCCCGCGAGGCGTCTTCGGCACCCGCACCATAGAAGTCCTTGATGGTCGATCGATTCTCGCCTCCGCTGATCCAGGTGTTGCGGGCGCGGAACTCGAACTGCGCGAGTTCGCGGTTGTCCTGCAGGGCCTGCACGGTCGTGGTCATCTGATCCACGTTCAGGCCGTTCATCGTGTTCTGCGTGTTCATGGCTGTTCTCCGTTTGAGAAGGGACCATTGCGCGCCATCGGATGGTGACGCAGCTTTAGGCTATAACCGGGGAATCGACCGCATAAGCGGCAGACGAGCCAGAAGCGTGGCGTTCGTGCCACCGGAGGACGCAGATGAGCCGCTCGGACATGCCTGTCGAGGTGCTGATCGTTGCCGTCCCCGAAACCGCAGGTTCCGCGCTGTACGGCATGGTGGACGTGCTGTCGGCCGCCGGGAATCTCTGGCAACGCCTTCGCCATGAGCCCGTCAGCCAGGCCGGGTTTCGGGTGCGCATCGTCGCCCGCGAACGCAAGCCTTTTCTGTGCGGAAACGACATTCCGGTGCAGCCGCATTGCGCGATTCGCGACCAGCCGGAGGCGTCCATCGTGATCCTGCCCGAGCTGTGGCTGGGCCCGGATGAATCCTTCCATGGCCGGTACCCGGAACTGATGCGCTGGGTTCGCGACTGTTACGAGGGCGGGAAATCGATCTACTCGGCCTGTTCCGGCACCATCATGCTGGCCGAAACGGGTCTGTTGGCCGGGTGTGCCGCCACCTCGCACTGGGGGTATCAGGACCTGTTCCGGCGCGACTATCCGGAAGTACGATTCCTGCCCGAACCCAATCTGGTCCTGGCGGACCCATCGGGGCGGATGGTCAGTGCCGGGGGTACCACGTCCTGGCACGATCTGGCCTTGCATATCATCGCGCGCCATCTGGGCCCGGTGGAGGCCATCCGCATCGCCAAGGTGTATCTACTCAAGTGGCACGATGAAGGCCAGGGGCCTTATACCCCGCTGGTGCTGAAATCCGACCATACCGACGCCCGAATGCGGCAGTGCGAGGACTGGCTGGGCCAGCATTTTGCCGAACACTCCGCGATCCGCTTGCTCACCGAGGAATCCGGCCTGGCCGAACGCACCCTGAAGCGGCGTTTCAAGCAGGCCACCGGCGTATCCCTGGTGCATTACCTGCAGAACCTGCGTATCGAAAGGGCCAAACACCTGCTCGAGACTACGACGATGTCCATCGAGGAGATCAGCTTTGCTGTCGGATACGAGGACGTATCTTTTTGTCGGGAGCTGTTCCGGCGGCTGACGGGCACCACCCCGGGGCGTTATCGCAGGCTCTTCTTTGCCGGCACGGACCTGGATGCCCGGCAGGCCCATCCGGACAAGGCCGCGAGCTGAAGACTGGATAGGGTCAAGATGGGTGTCCCCTTCGCAGGCCGACACCGTCATCGCGAGGCGCGCAGCGCCGTGGCGATCGCTGACGGGATGCCCGGGCGCTGGCCGAGGCGGACGTCGGGGGCTGCGTTTGGAGATGGCCACGGCCCCTGCGGGGCATCGCCATGACGGGGCGGGGGGGCGAGCTGGTCGGCCTCTGCTTGCTGCGCTTCGGCTGCCCGCGCTGGTGGTCTAGCGGGAGATCTCGGCCTTGCGCGCCTCGGCGTCGCGGCGTTGCTCCGGGGTGAGCTGCTGGTGGACGTAGTCGCGGGCCGCCGCGGCCGGCTTGTGGCCCTGATCGGCGGCGCGCGCGAACCAGACCCAGGCGCCGGGCAGGTCGGCCTCCACGCCACGGCCCTCGGCGAGCACGATGCCCATATTGTACTGGGCCGGGGCCAGCCCCTGCCGCGCCGAGGCCAGGTACCAGGCGGCCGCGGCCGACTCGTCCTGAGTCACTCCAAGCCCCCGTTCCAGGAGGACACCCAGGTTCGCCTGGGCCTGGGGATGGCCGGCTTCGGCCGCGGCGCGATACCAGTGGGCCGCCGCCGTCAGGTCTTCCTGCGTGCCGTTGCCGTCGCGGCAGAGGTTGCCCAGGCGGGCGGCGGCGTCCGGGTCTCCGGCCTCGGCGGCTTGCCGATACCAGTGGGCGGCCCCGGCCATGTCCGTTGCCACACCGTCGCCCTGTTCCAGGGCCAGGGCGAGGTTGAAGGCCGCGTCACGGTGTCCCGCCTCGGCGGCCCGGGCGTAGTACTCGGCTGCCGCAGCCCGGTCGCGCGCGCATCCGCTGCCTTGCTGATGCGCGACGCCGAGACTGTTCAGGGCGTCGGGGTCGCCGTGCTCCGCGGCGCGTTTCCACCAATGGACGGCCTCGGTGGCGGCGGCCTCGTCGCCCGCGTTCTGCAGCAGCACGGCCAGGTTGTTCTGCGCCACGACGTGACCCGCCTCGGCCGCGTGGCCATACCAGTGTCGGGCGGCCTCGGTATCGGCCGGGTCCGCCTTCTCCGCCATCACACCCAGGTTAAAGCTGGCATCGCTCAGCCCCTGCGCCGCGGCCTGTTCCCAGTACCCGCGCGCACGCTCGGTATCGGCCTCAAGGCCCAGACCGTCGGCATACAGAATCCCCATGCCCAACTGGGCCCAGGCGGAGCCCGCCTCGGCGCTGGCCGACCAGAGCTCCCCGGCGGTCCGATAGTCGCCCCGTTCGAACGCCGCAAAGCCCTCCTGATCGGCTTGGCTCGGCCCTTCGGGCGGTTCTTGGTCTGGGGAGTTCATGGCGGTGGTTCTCGCTGGCATTGTTTGCTGAGCGCCCGAGCATACAGTCTGGCCACCCGTCCGCAAGCAACCCCGGGCGCTGACCGCACGTTGCGGAACGGAAACGATGGGTCTCCTCGTCTTCGTCGCCCCTCTGAGGTTTCATCACGACGGAGAAGCAAACACCGTCATCGCGAGGCGCGTAGCGCCGTGGCGATCTCTGTGGATGTCCTTGGCGCTGATCGAGGCGGACGTCTGGGGTCGCGTTCGGAGATGGCCACGGCCCCGGCGGGGCCTCGCCATAACGCGGCAGGGAACGTGGGTGTCCTAGTCTTCCGTTTTTGCCCATGAAACTGCACGTCTAAGGCTATATCTGGGCGAGCAGAGCACATTCACGTCCTGTGTTTCAGACACATATCGAGGTCCGACCCCGTAGTGACAAACTCGCCAGCACACTTATCGAGGTCCGACCTCGTAGTGATTAGCATTTTTCTCGCAGCAGTTGTTGCATTTTCTGCAACAACTGAATCTCGTTCTAACCCCGCGTAAGCGAAGACGACCGCTGGCACTGCGCCGACACCATCCCACCCCGCCGATCCTGGGCACGGGGCTGCTGCCACTCATTTAGTGGATGGTCCTGCCGCTCCTATTGATCTGGTTCGTCTGCCGTCAGGTGAGGGGGCGGCTGGCCTTGACGAACGAGTAGGGACACCGAAGGGGTCAGGTCTTGCCTTTTGCCCCTGTCGTGGCAGGGAGGCAAAAGGCAAGGTCTGACCCCTATGCCCCACGAATTGTTAGGTGTTAATCTGGCCCGAGTAGTCTGAAATCCGTTGGTTACGAGATTCGATGAACGACTCAACTCTCTTCTTGTAGAGGAGGTAGTCCTCGACATTCCTAAAATCTGGTGGCGATTTAAAATCGTCGAACGGCAAGTAGAACTTCACGCCCCCATTTTCATCCACCAGATCGTTGAGAAGGAAGAAGTCGATGTAGCCATTGAATGTATCGAACAACTGAAAAAACGAAGAATATCGCCTAAGGGTATCCTCTAACGGGTTTGGCTCGCCGATGTAGAAGCGTCGGATGCACTCCAATGGTAAGTCAAATCGGTCATCGATTAGCCGCAGTATTCCTCTAGCCTGATTAATTGTCTGCTTCCGGTCAATCTGCCTGTTTGGGAAAATAGTGTATGCACCAATTGTTGACCCGCGATCGAGAAGCTCCTGCACCTCCGTCGGTAATTGTGTCGTCAGCCATTTCTTCTTTTTCTGCTTGCTGTAGGAGTGGGTGATAGCGTCACTCCCTAATGAAAATTCGCCCAACGCAGAGTGATGGTATAGGTAGTAACCAGGCTTATCGATGCTTAAGTCGAACAGGTCGCCACTTGGTAAAGGCTTGCTCCAGAGAAGCTTGTGGTAGGTTCGCAGTGTGGGGCTGGTGACATCCGGATCGCCCCCATTTGCGTCACTGTACATATTGATTGTCGTATCGATCATGGCTCTTCTTGGTCGGTCAGACACCTAAGACTGCCGCGCTGGACGCAGGTAACGTGGGTGTGTTCGTGCCGTTAGCGCGCGTTTCCCGGAGCTACGCAGCTGGCTGCCCGTTTTCTCTGTGCCCATCGAACCGCATCTTTTGTACGGCGTCCAGCTTCACGCTCTTCCGTGCACACCAGAGGTCGTGCTGGTCCTGCATGGCCAGCCAGCTTTCCGGCGAACGGCCGAGCGTTTTGGACAGACGTAGCGCCATCTCCGGGCTGACCCCGCTGCGTCCCTGCAGGACGCGCCCCAGGGTGGAAGGCGACACATCGAGCTTGCTGGCAAGCTGGCGGGCACTCAGTCCAAACGGCTCCAGGTAGACCTCGCGAATGAACTCGCCCGGGTGCGGAGGCTTGTGCATGGTCATCAGTGATAATCCTCGTAGTCGAGGGAGACGCTCACTCAATAACGCGCTTGCGTTGGTGCCCCCTGTTTTCCGAGACCAGGCGCGCCGCGCAGCAGGTAGTGGTTCTACCTGTAAGCAGCGCAACGCAGGATCGGGGAACAGGGGGTACCAACCCCGAAGGGGCTCGGCCGCTTTTGCGCGCGCACTGCGTTGCGGCTCCCTTGTGCAGAATGACTGCACGGCAGTCACCGCGCCTTGTTCGCACGCAAAAGCGACTCGAGCGCAACCGCGCTATTGAGTGAGTGTCTCCCTGGAATCTGGACATTGCCGTCGCGGAACTCAAAGGTCAGGCGCCAGTTGCCACTGACCCGGATGCTCCAGCGATCCTGTGCGGTGCCCTTGAGTCGGTGCAGGTGGAACCCGGGGATATCCATGTCTTCGATCGTGGACGCGGTATCCAGGGCCGCCAGTTGCATCCTCAGACGTCCTGCATGTCGAGGTTGGATGCCAGTAACGCTGCCCGACTCGTAGAAGCGGCGCAGTCCCTTGTGCCGAAACGACTTGATCATGTCTTGAGTGTGGCAGATTGCGCAATACGCAACGCCTGGCGCACGAACCCAGGATCGAAGAAAGTGGGTGTCCTCACTGCTGTCGCGCGATGGATGTGCTGGAACCGGTACTGGCCTCAGCATCGCTGATCGTGCTGGGGGCCCTGGTGCTGCTGGCTTACATGATCGTGATGTACCCAAAGCGGGACATCTAAGGTCACTATCCCGCGCGTTTCATCGCCGTAGTGCGACGGGCCTGAAGACTGCCCGTGCTCTTTGGTGGGGGAATGATCACGCCGGGCCACTGCCCGTGATGCGTCACAGCAGCAGGACTGCGAGGAGATGGGTGTCCTCTTTCCCGGCCGCGTACAACGGCAGGGAAGAAAGTGGGTGTCCTCTTCTTCGCTCTACATCGCTCCGGTCGCTCACCAAGGTCCGTCCCCTTATTGTCTACGCGCTCTAACAAAAAATACCTGAGGTGATTGCCCCTATCAGGCCAACGGCGACAATCGCTATCGCTATTCTATTTCCATTTCTTTGTGTTTTTTGGCTATCATTGTGTTTCTCTTCATCTTTCTCGTGTTCTGACAGCGTAATAAGAGCCTTGGGTTCTACCTTATACGCTTGGCTTGTGTTCTTGCTAAGGTCTCCGCTTTCTACAAGAGACTCAAATAGCATGGTTAAATGATTCTTGTCTTCGGTGTGTCGAGGATGGCGAAACCATTTCGTCGACCTAATCTCAACACCCAAAAGTACAGGATTAAGGGCGATGTTAGGGTTGTGTAAGTTCTTTTCTATAAGAAGCTGTAAAAGTTCGATCCTTTGAAACCGAGTCAATGTTCGGCGAGCGAACTGGTATGCCGATACTGTTTCGTATAACTCAAGTAGGCGATGCCACCGTATACCTCTCGCTAGCACAAAAGAGAGAGGCTTCGTGTACCGTATTTGCCAACCTCGGTAGTAATGATCTATGACTATTTGGATGTCTTTTCTTCTGATATTATATTTCTTTATTCTAGCGCGAAGTCCTTCTGCATTCGTCGTCCATATTAGTCCGCAGTAGGCTGAGTGATTAGCGCTCTTGACAAGAAAACTATTGGTCCTATTTTTGTCTTCTAGGTGCACTGAAAAAAAATCGTTTTGCGCAGACCGTTCCCCGGTCAAGGGGATCATAGGCGGCGCTGGGCGTCGGAGGGCAAGCCTGATTGCATAATCAAGAAACATGGTTTTCGGCATTTTGTAATGTTCTACTATAAAAATTCAACAGATTCTGTTTTGCATGTTCGGCGCGGTGCGCGCCGTTCAGTGAATGGGTAAGAGATAGGAATACGGTCAGACCTTGTTCGTTCCCTCCCTTCTCCACAAGGGAAGGGCTTGGTCTGACTCTAGGCCGTGCGGGCCGACCCCGTATAGTGCGCCCAGTGAACGCCGCATCCCGCGACGCAAAGCAAAAGATGGGTTTCCTCTCGTGTGTTTTCTCTTTCCTCCTAGAACGGCGTGTCTAGCTCAATTCCTCTAGCGTCCAAGAATCTTAACAACCGGTCGAAGACCTCTGCTTTTGACTTTCCACCGGATGTTCGAAAGATTAGATGTTCGACAGAGAATCGATAATGCAACGCTCTGCGAGGATTGAAAAATCCGGCAAACTCCCATTGCGGCTCATTTGATGCATACCTCAATCCAAGATAGATGAGCAGCTGCCTGATATCGCGACCCGAAATATTACGGCTTATTGTTTTCACCTCATAGAGAGTGTCGCCTGCGCTTAGATCTGCGAAACAATTGCCTAAAAACCCAGCGCCTTTAATCTTCGGTCGAAACTCCAAGGTCGGATGACGCGGACCTAAGTGGTCAAAAAAGTAATGGTACTGTTCCGCCAGCCTGAATCCCTCGTCGAGTTCAACGGGATTCAGCAAGATGGAGTCGTCGTCGCTTTGATACCGACTCAAAAATTGAACAGCTTTTTCATATAATTCCTTGACTCGATTGTCGTCCTTGGATAGCGCATTGACAGTTAAACCGGAGCTATACGATGCCTCGGCGGCGCAGTACGCAAACTCAGCAACCAGGTCATGCATCTCAACTTCTGGTGCGATTGGTATCCGAGTGCATTTGCTAGAGGGTAGGTGGCTCAACTCCTCGCCGTGCGCCTCGTTAAAGATCCTCACGAATGAGGGCGTTAAAAGAGGGAGGGCGTCTTCCCAAAAGCCATTGAAAACGGACGCGACAGTCTTTTCCGAAATTATAGAGGAAGCCATCGTTCTTTCTGCATCCGATCAGCGAGCCACGCGCGCGCCAAGTTGTCCATAGGGCTCCACGTGGCCTTCGTATGAGCTCTCCAATGCTTTCCTTCGTCTCCTAGCACATAGGAAGCCCCGATAAAATATCGTTTCTCCCACTCCGAGAGGCCAGCGTACTGTCGTCGTAGATCTGTGAGCCAATAGTGGCACTTCCAATTTGCCATTGCGAGTATGATTTGCCGTTTGATCAGTGGGTTCGTTGCCCGATCGTAGATTTCTATAAAGATTTCCTCTTTCCTGGCATTTTGATTTCGAGACAACGCCTGGAGGTAGAAGCTAAGGTTCAGGTCTACGCTAAGCAAGTAGGAGTCGCTTTCATATAGTCTAATGAGTTCATGATCTACGAACTGCTTGCCGGTGTCCGGGAGCTGATCATACACACCACGGACTGCTCTCATTACCGTAACAAATACCGGTGCAAGAACTTCAAGGTTGCTCTCGCTTAGCAAGGTCGTAACGGCCTTGTGTTGCTCTTCGGGTTCGAGAGCCTGAATTGCCTTAATCGCTTGTTTGGTTACGGTGGAGTCGATGTTTGTCTTCGCGACCTCGCGTCCAAGTATTCCTACAATGTCGATATTCGACATCGCCGCCTTAAGCGCTTCATAGTCGTCCTCAGCGGTTTCGGAGTACGGATCGTATCGTAATGTGATATTGAGGAGCTTCTGTTCCTCATCCGCGAGTGGGTCTTTCGCATCTTTTGGATCAAGGAGTTTAGTCGAGGCGCGAAATTCTTCGGAACTTAGGATCTTTGTTTTATTCTTTTGTAGAACCAGGCCTTCGTTAATAAGGCTTTGCGAGAGTAGGACAAGTACACGATAGGCGTCTTTCTTGTCGCTACAAAAGATCGAATAGTCGTCTGCATATCGGCAGAATTCAACCTTGTTCCGAAGTAATAACTTATCCGTGGAGTCCAAGCACAGCTCAGATAGGATTCGTGAGGCCGGGCCGCCCACTGGAAGGCCATAAGATACGTTCTTTGAAAAATTCCCTAGAAGACGCATTATTCTTCTTGGGATGTCGCTGGTGTCTGGAAGTCGGTTAAGGGCGTTCTCGAGGCGATGGTGATAGATTCGCGGATAGAAGTCCGCGATGTCCGTAATTACCACGTAACTGAATTCCTGGCTTAAATCAAAGGAGCGTTGGCGGTAGTCTTTCCAAGAGCTATCGGAGAAGAGTTTAGCGTCGTCGTCAGTCCACGAAAACCTATATGAATGAATCGCTTGCTCGTCGATCGGCACTCGCTGTTGCTCGATTTGTTCTGCCAGCATAACCACTAATGCTAAGTAGTAGGCGTTCCAGAAAGGTTCGATCTGGGTGGCCCATCGGAATCCGGTGTAACCAACTTGTGTGAGAGTTTCAAGGCTATTCGGCGGGAACCTGGCGATGAAGTCGTCAAAATTGGAATGCATGTCAAGCAGCAAAGCTTTGCATTCATCGGGTTTGTCGTGAAAGATCAATGTCTCTAGTGGAAAAGGAAAAACGTCAGTATCGCCGTGTTTGGCTATATTTTTTAAGGAAAGATCGATTGCGTCTTCTATTTTCATATTCATTAGCTAGCGGCAGTCGCGACCGTTTTTAGAACGTTTGTCTTTTGTAGGTCCTTGCCAGAGACATAGGAGTGGTATGGAACGGGAATGGGTCTTGGCTGAACGTTGGCGCGGGATATGCCGCGTGAGGCTGGAGCACGGGTAAGCGTGGGTCTATTTCGGGTGGAGCGCATGCGTGACCATAGATCAGGGATATTGTGTGGCGTAGCTCGGTAGTGATGATGGCTTGTCCGGGGCGCCGACCAGAATTGTGCTGACTGAGATTCTGGCAGGGATGTTGTGGGTTTGCCAGCCGATTAAAGGAAGGGGGCAATGTCAGGAGTGGTCTGGGCGTTCAGTCGAGAAAGGCGACAGCCTTAACGAGCGCATGTGCGCGAGCTCCCGGCTGGAGTCCTAGTCGCTCGGTCGATAGCCGCGTCAGTTCCGCCATCAACGTCTGCCCATCGTCCTGCCGGCAAACGGCGAGCACACGAGCGGGTCCGTGGTGCCCAGGCGCCTCATCCAGGGATTCGATGGTGACGGGGAGGATGTTGAGGATGGAGACGTCCTGGGGTGGAGTCAGGGCGATGGAGACGTCGCGGGCGTCGATGCGGAGGCGGGCCTGGGTTCCGGCGCCGTTGGTGGAGCCGGGGGTGGCGGGGACGCGATAGCGGGCGTCCGGGGGGCCGAAGGGGTGCAGGCCGTGTTCGTCGGGCGGGCCGAGTTCGCCCTGGAGGACGGAGACGGCGCCTTCGTCGCGGAACAGGGGGGAGTCGGCGCGGGCGAGGGCGTCGCGCAGGGGTTCCAGGCGTTCGAGCTGGCCGTCGTGCATGAAGGCGACGCGGTGGGCGAGGCGTTCGACCTCGTCGGGGGCGTGGGTGACCAGCAGCGTGGGGATGCCGGTTTTGTCCGACAGGCGCGCGAGGAAGGGCATGATCTCGCGCTTGGTCTGGGTGTCCAGGGCGTTCAGGGGTTCGTCGAGCAGCAGCAGGTCGGGGCTGATCAGCAGGGCGCGGCCGAGCGCCACGCGCTGGCGTTGGCCGCCGGAGAGCTGGTCGGCGCGGCGGTCCAGCAGTTCGGTGATGCCGAGCAGGTCGGCGACCTCGTCCAGGTGCAGGCGGCGCAGGGGCTCCGGGGTGCGTTTGTAACCATAGAGCAGGTTGCCGCGTACGGAGAGGTGCGGGAGCAGGGTGGATTCCTGGAACACGAGGCCGACGCGGCGGCGGTGCAGCGGGACGAAGGTCTTGCCGGACTGCCAGGCGGTATCGCGAAAGTGCACCTCGCCGCCGGGTGGGTGTTCCAGCCCGGCGATGATGCGCAACAGCGTGGTCTTGCCGCAGCCGGAGCGGCCGAACAGGGCGGTGACGCCCTCCAGCGGGAAGGCCGTGTCTACGTCCAGTGCGAAGCTGGAGCGTTCCAGACGCGCCTGTATGCGCAGGGTTTCGCTTGTGGGTCGAGTCACAGGCGCACCGTGTCGAAGCGGCGGTTGATGGCATAGACCACGAACAACACGACGAAGGCGAAGATCAACAGGCCCAGCGACAGGCGGTGCGCGGAGGCGAAGTCCATCGCCTCGGCGTGGTCGTAGATGAGGATGGACAGCACCTGGGTCTCGCCGGGGATGGCGCCGCCGAGCATCAGGATCACGCCGAATTCGCCGAGGGTGTGGGCGAAGGCGAGCGTGGCGGCGACGATGAATCCGCCGCGCGACATCGGCAGGATCACGGTGAAGAAGCGGTCCAGCCGGCCGGCGCCCAACGAGCCGGCGATCTCGGTCGGCCGGCGGCCGAGGTTGGCGAAGGCCTGCTGCAGGGGCTGCACGGCGAATGGCAGGGAGTAGATCACCGAGGCGATCAGGATGCCCTGGAAGGTGAAGGCCAGGTGGTTCAGGCCCCAGCTCTCCAGTGTGCTGCCGACCGGGCCGGCCGGGCCCAGCAGGACCAGCAGGTAGAAGCCGAGCACCGTAGGCGGTAGCACCAGCGGCAGGGCAACCAATGCCTGCACCGCGGTGCGCAGGCCGCCGGGGGCGCGGCCATTGGCCAGCCACCAGGCGATGGGCGTGGCGATCACCAGCAGGATCAGCGTGGTGTAGATCGCGAGCTTGAGGGTAACCTCGATCGCCATCCAGTCCGTGGGGCTCAGCTCGAACATGTCGGGTTACTGGGCGGCGGCGTCGGGCAGCTCTTCGCCGGGCATCACGAAGCCGTAGCGGCGCATGATGTCGCGGGCGGTGTGGCCGTTCATGTAGTCGGCGAAGCGGTGGGCGATCTCGTTGTGTTCGCCGCGCCGGGTGATCACGAAGCCCTGGGTGAGGGGTTCGTGCAGGGCGTCGTCGATCAGGTAGTGCGGGTGTTCGGCGAGGTCCGGAAACTCGGCCAGCGACAGGGCGATGATGCCGATCTCCGCACCGCCGGCCTGGATCATGCGCGCGGTCTGGGCGATGTTGTCGCCGTTGACGATCTTCGGCTGCAGGTCGTCCCAGACGCCCACGGACTGGAGCGCCTCCATCGCGCGCACGCCGTAGGGCGCGTGGGTGGGCGAGGCGATGGCGACGCGGCGGATGTCGTCGCGCAGCAGGTCTTCCAGCGTCATCGTGGAGGCATCCATGCGGTTGCTCCACAGCACGATGCGGCCGATGGCGTAGACCTCCGGTTCGGTGGCCGCGTGGCCCTCGGCACGCAGCTTCTGCGGGTAGGCGATGTCGGCGGAGAAGAACACGTCGTAGGGGGCGCCGTTCATGATCTGCGTGGTCATGCGGCCGGAGGAGCCGTAGGTGACGCGCACCGCGTCGTCCGGGTGTACCTCGCGGTAGGCGTCCAGGATCTCGTCCAGGGCGAAGCGCAGGTCCGAGGCGGCGGCAATGGTCAGCGGGCCGTTGGCGGCGGCCAGGCCGGGCAGCAGGAGGAGCAGGATCAGGAGGAGGGTGCGCAGGTGCATCGTTGGGGGTGTTCCCTGTGGCTGGGTTTTGGTGGGCTCGGGTGGTTCCGTTGGGGATTACTCGCTGCGCTCGCCCTTCGGGCTGGCCTTTGGCCGTTCAACGCAGCTTCGCTGCTTTTGTGCTTCGTCGCGGTGCCCCTCGCAGTGACGGTGAAGCTGGGGATATGCGGTTCGTTATATTTGAGTTTGCATATCGACTGGCGCAATGATGCGGGGCCAGGGGAGGGGCGTCAAGGCTCGGGTGGTGGTTACGGCTTGTGGTCTTCGGCGAGGAAGTCGGCGAAGGCGTGCAGTTCGTCGCGCAGGGCCTCGCAGGCCTGGCGTTCCATGTCGCGGTAACGGCCCAGTACCGTCTCGCCGAATTCGGTGACCTGTGCGCCCCCGCCGCCGGAGCCGCCCTTGGCCGTGGCCACCACCGGTTCGCGGAAGCTCTGGTTCATGGTCTCGACCAGGTCCCAGGCGCGGCGGTAGGACATGCCCACACTGCGCGCGGCCGCGGAGATCGAGCCCTTGTCGCGGATCGCCTCCAGCAGCATGGCCTTGCCCGGGCCCATCGCGGTGACTTCGCCCAGTAGTACGCGCAGGCGCGGGGCCTGTGTTGGGTCCTTGTGCTCGTCGGAATGCTGGGTGCTCATGCGGGGTCTGGCCTGGGGTTTACCGATGCGGAAACGGGAAGGGCGTGTGATGACGAATGATACCCGGAATAGTAGGAGGCCAGCCCTCTGGCCGATGGGGGCCGATCCGGCGTCCTATCGGCCAGGGGGCTGGCCTCCTACGGGGGTATTGAGGGCCGGGGTGCGATACCCCGGCCTCCGGTTCAGGCCTTGCCCTGGAGCTGCGGGATGACGGCTTCGTTTTCCAGGGTGGAGGTGTCGGAGGTGATCTCCTCGCCCTTGGCGATGGAGCGCAGCAGGCGGCGCATGATCTTGCCGGAGCGGGTCTTGGGCAGGCCGTCGGCAAAGCGGATGTCGTCCGGCTTGGCGATCGGACCGATCTGGTCGGCGACCCAGTTGCGCAGCTCCTTGATCATCGCGTCGGCCTCGTCGCCGGTCAGGCGGTCGCCCTGCAGGATCACGAAGGCGACGATGGCCTCGCCCTTCACGTCATGCGGGCGGCCGACCACGGCGGCCTCGGCCACCGCCTTGTGCGCGACCAGGGCGGATTCGACCTCCATGGTGCCCAGGCGATGGCCGGAGACGTTCAGCACGTCGTCGATGCGGCCCATGATCCAGAAGTTGCCCTCGGCGTCGCGGCGCGCGGAGTCGCCGGCCAGGTAGTACTTGCCGCCGAACTTGGGCCAGTAGGTGTCCTTGTAGCGCTGGTCATCGCCCCAGACGGTGCGCAGCATGTGCGGCCACGGCTTCTTGATGACCAGGTAGCCGCCCTGGTCGGCGCCCAGGCTCTTGCCGTCCTCGTCCACCACGTCCGCGGCGACGCCGGGCAGGGCCTGGGTGCAGGAGCCGGGGACCAGGGTGGTCGCGCCCGGGATCGGGGCGATCATGTTGGCGCCGGTCTCGGTCTGCCACCAGGTGTCGACGATCGGGCAGCGTTCCTGGCCGACCGTGGTGTAGTACCACATCCAGGCCTCGGGGTTGATCGGTTCGCCGACCGTGCCCAGCAGGCGCAGCTTGGACAGGTCGTACTGCTTGGGGAGGTCCGGTCCGGCCTTCATCAGCGCGCGGATCGCGGTGGGGGCGGTGTAGAACACGGTCACGCCGTGGTCCTGGCACATCTTCCACCAGCGCCCGGCGTCGGGGACGGTCGGGGTGCCTTCGTAGACCACCTGGGTGGCACCCACGGCCAGCGGGCCATAGGCGACGTAGGTGTGGCCGGTGATCCAGCCGACATCCGCGGTGCACCAGTAGACGTCGTCGCCCTGCAGGTCGAACACCCACTGGTTGGTGACGATCGCGCCCAGCAGGTAGCCGGCGCTGGAGTGCTGGATGCCCTTGGGCTTGCCGGTGGAGCCGGAGGTGTAGAGCAGGAACAACGGATGCTCGGATTCCACCCACTCGGGCTCGCAGTCGACGGATTCGCCGTCCACCGCGTCCTCCCACCAGACGTCGCGGCCTTCGTGCATGGTCACGTCGTTGCCGGCGCGCTTGCAGACCACCACCTTCTCGACATCGCCCGGGTTGGAGTCGAGCGCCTTGTCGACGTTGGCCTTGAGCCCGACGACCTTGCCGCCGCGCTCGCCGCCATCGGCGGTGATGACCACCTTGGCGCCGGAATCCACCACGCGGTCACGCAGCGCGTCCGCGGAGAAGCCGCCGAACACCACCGAGTGGATCGCGCCGATGCGGGCGCAGGCCTGCATGGCGATCACGGCCTCGGCGTTCATCGGCATGTAGATGATGACGCGGTCGCCCTTCTCCACGCCCATGCCCTTGAGGGCATTGGCCAGCTTGCCGACCTCGTTGTAGAGATCGCGGTAGGTCAGGTGGCGGGTGTCGCCGTTCTCCGCCTCGAAGATCAGGGCGGTCTTGTTGCCGCGCACCTCGAGATGGCGGTCGATGCAGTTGTAGGAGACGTTCATGCGCCCGTCGGCGAACCACTGGTAGTGCGGCGCGTTGGAGTCATCCAGGCCCTGGGTGAAGTCGGTCTGCCAGTCGATCTGCTCGCGCGCGAGGTCGCACCAGAAGCCCTCGTAGTCGGCCTCGGCCTTCTGGTGCAGGGCCTCCAGGTCGGCCGGCTTCAGGCGGGCGTTTGCGGTGAACTCCGCCGGCGGCGCGAAGTGGCGCGTCTCGGTGAGGGTGGACTCGATGTTGTCACTCATCAGGGCCTCCAGATCGATTTCTTGTTTGGGGGCGGGAGCGGCCTGGGGCCAGTCCCGTCAGGGTTTCCATAGTGGGTGCGAGGATAGCATGCGAACCGCCCGCTGGCCGCGCCTACCAGAGCCATGCGGGGCGGAACAGCACGCGTCCGAGCGGCAGCTTGCCGTCCGGCGATTGCCGGCTCAGCAGGGCGGCGAACAGCTCGCCCGCGGCGATGGCGTCGAACAGCGCGTCGTGCGCGCGGTAGGCCGGCAGGTTGTAGCGCGCGCGCAGGGTGTGCAGGCGCAGCCCGTGCGCGGGGATCGGCTGGCCCGCGCGGCGCAGGGCCGTCTCCGCCAGGCGCAGGGTGTCCACGATCGCCAGTGGCGGGCGCACGCCGTACAGCCGCTGGCAGGCCTGTTCCAGAAAGCCGATCTCCAGCGCCGCGTGATGCGCCACCATGACGCGTCCGGCGAGAGCCTCGAACAGGGCATCCAGCGCCGCGTCCAGCGGGACACCTTCGGCGGCGCGCTGATCGGTGATGCGGTGGATTACCGCGCTGGCCTCCGGCACCGGGCCCTCGGCGCGCACCAGGCGCTGGTCCGCGGTGGCCAGGTCGATGCGGGCGCCGTCCATCGCCACCCAGCCGATGCTGAGGATGCGGTCGTGCTCCGGATCCAGCCCGGTGGTCTCCAGGTCGACCGCGAGGAAGCGGCTGGCCGCGACGGCCTGGCCGGCGCGCGGCAGGGGGGCCTCCAGGGACGTACGCAGCGGGCCCGGCGGGGCCCGGCGCGCGGCGCGCCGGCGGGCCCGGCAGAAACGCCAGTGCCCGGGTGGTCGGCGCCAGTCGGGATGGTTGAGCGGGCAGACCATCAGCTGACGGGGGCCGGGCCGGGCATAGTCGAGCGGTTCATCCGTGGACACGCTCGGCGTTCGCGAGCGCCGTCTTGCGGGCGTCGCTGACCAGGCGGAAGGCCGTCTTCAGGTGGCTGCGCTCCAGCGTGGACAGCTCGGCCGGGTCCAGCGCGTTGTCCGGGGGCTGGGCGTTGCGGATCTGGTGCGCCTGGTGGCGGGCGCGCAGCTCGGCGATGTAGCGCCAGGCATCGATCAGGTTGTCGGCCGTAGTGTCGCTGATCACACCGGCGCGGGCGGCGGCGCGCAGGCGCTCCACGGTGCTGCGCGCCTCGCTGCCGGCATGCAGGGCGAAGACCCGTGCCATGGCCACGATCGGGAGCAGGCCGCGCATCTTCAGGTCCAGGGTGTCCGCGTGCTCGCCGCTCTCCTCCAGCACGAACTGCCGGAAGAAGCCCAGTGGCGGGGGCAGGTCGCGGGCCTGGTCGGCCAGGGCGCTCAGCAGGGCCTCGTGGCGGGCCCCGGTTTCCAGGGCCCGCTGGCGCAGGGGCTCGAACAGCGTGGCGTCCCCGTGGATCACGCGCATGTCGAGATAGTGGGTGGCCAGCATCGCATCGCGCGCGGCGGGGTGATGCAGCACGCGTTCCATCTCGCGGGCCCAGTCGGCGGCGGGGCGGCGCCAGTCCGGGTGGGTGGGGTCGACATCGCCGGGGCAGGCGCGGATGCCGCAGGCATCAAGGCCGGCGGTGACCTGGCGGGCCAGCGCCTCGAACCAGGCGCCAGCGCCCTCCGGCGCGTCGTCGGCCAGGATGAGCGCGGTGTCCTGGTCGGTGAATACGGTCTGTTCGTGGCGGCCCTGGCTGCCGCTGGCCAGCCAGGCGTACGCGCAGGGGGCCGATCCCTGGTCACGCTCGCAGAGCTCGATCAGGCGCTGGGTCAGGGTGTCGATCACGGTGGTGATGGTCTGCGTGAGCTGCACGGCATCCGCGCCGGAGTCCACCAGCTGGACCTGCAGCCGGGGCAGGGCCTGCATCACGGCCTTCAGGCCGTCGAGATCGTCGGCTCGGCGCAGGTCGCGCACCAGGTAGACGGCGCTGGTGCCCTGGTGGCGGATCAGGTCGGTGCTGGAGAGCATGCCGGCCAGGGCCCCGTCCGCTTCGTGGACGACGGGAAGATGGTGGATGTCGTGGCGGGCCATGCGCAGTAAGGCCTCGAAGGCGGGCGTGTCGCGCTGGACGGTGGTCAGCGGGCCGGCCATCGACTCCGCCACGGGTTGCCCGGGATCGATGCCCTTGGCGATGGCGCGCCGCAGGTCGGTGTCGGTCAGGATGCCTTCGGGGGCGCCCGGCCGGTCCGGGGCGTGCAGCAGCAGGGCGGAGACGTCGGCGCGGTCCATCAGGCGCGCGGCCTCGCGCAGGCTCAGGGTGCTCGATGCCAGCACCGGGTTCGGCGTCATCAGCGCGCGGACTGGCGTGGTCAGCAGCCGGTTGTCGTCCCCGTGGCCGTGGGGCGCCCCCCCGGCGGCCAGGGGGCGCGGCGCGTCGTCGGCGAGGAACTGGGCGATGGCGCCGTCGCGGGCGGCCAGTTGCCGGGCGCGCTCCAGAGGCAGGTGGTAGACCAGGGCATCCTCGGTCACGGGGCCGAGCGGGGTCTGCGGTGACGCGGCGATATGCACCAGATCGCCTTCGCCCAGGCGGTCCAGCAGGGTGTCGCGGGCGTCGCGGATCTCCAGGGTGCCGGTGCGCACGATCCACAGGCCGGGCTCGGCGTCCGGCGGGAAGCGGCTGCCCTCGCGCAGGTAGCGCAGGGTGAGCTGACGCACGATCGCGTCCCGGCTGGCCGCCGGCAGGGGAGCCAGGTCCGGGCAGCGGTCGAGAAACTCGCGGATCTCTTCGAGTTCGCCGTTCATGCGCGGGTCCGTGTGGCGATATACCCGGGGAGACACCGGGGCGTGGATACGTTGGGGTTCAGGGTGTGGGGCAACCGGCAATCGACCGGGTTCGGGTCGATTGCCGCTTGTCCCGCGGGACATGTGCCAGATAAAAGGGGCCGACCCGGTGCACCCGAGCCGACCCCGTCGTTACTTCTGAAACTCCATCCAGTCATGGTGACGGGAGCCCCGCCATGCCGATGCTGCCAGGCATGACGGGGCCGTCCATCAGCTTTCGGTACGCGGTACGCGCACGCTTTCGACCAGGTCCTGGATGTCCTTCGGCGGTTCCTTGGTCATCTTCATCACAATGTAGGCGGTGATGAAGTTGAAGGCCGCGCCGATGGCGCCGAAGCCGGTCGGGTTCACACCCAGCAGCCAGCCGTCCGGATTGTCCGGGAGCATGGCGGTGCCGGAGAAGAAGAACCAGCCCTTGTACGTGAAGATGTACAGCAGGGTGGTCCCGAGACCGACCAGCATGCCGGCGATCGCGCCTTCCTTGTTCATCTTCTTCATGAAGATGCCCATCATCAGGGTCGGGAACAGCGAGGCCGCGGCCAGACCGAAGGCCAGTGCCACCACCTCGGCCGCGAAGCCGGGTGGATTAAGCCCCAGATACCCCGCGAACAGGATGGCAACCGCCATGGCGATACGTCCTGCCATCAGCTCGTTCTTCTCGCTGATCCTGGGCATGAATACGCCCTTCAGCAAGTCGTGCGAGATGGCCGACGATATGGCGAGCAGGAGCCCCGCCGCGGTCGACAGTGCGGCAGCGATACCGCCCGCTGCGACCAGTGCGATCACCCAGCCCGGAAGCCCGGCGATCTCGGGGTTGGCCAGCACCATGATGTCGCGGTCGAGGGTCACGATCTCGGAGCCTTCCCAGCCGTATTCCTCTTCCGCCATCGCGGCGAACTCTTCGTTGGCGTCGTTGTAGTACTGGATCACGCCGTCTTCGTTCTTGTCCTCGAACGCCAGCAGACCGGTCTGCTCCCAGCGCTCCATCCAGGCCGGCTTGTCCGCGTGGGCCAGGTGGCCTTCCTCGGTGCCGATCTCGCCCGGATGCACGGTGTTGACCAGGTTCCAGATGGCCATCGCACCGACCGCCGGGGCGGTGGTGTAGAGGATGCCGATGAACACCAGCGCCCAGCCGGCGGACTTGCGGGCATCCCGCACGCGCGGAACGGTGAAGAAGCGGATGATCACGTGCGGCAGACCCGCGGTACCGATCATCAGCGCCAGGGTCAGCAGGAACATGTTCATCAGGCTCATGCCGCCCACTTCGGTGTAGGCGTGGAAGCCCAGATCCACCATCGTCTGGTCCAGCGCATCCAGCAGGTAGGTATCGGAACCCTGCAGGGTGGAACCGAGACCCAGCTGCGGCAGCGGGTTGCCGGTCAGGGTGATGGCGATGAAGATCGCCGGCACCGTGTAGGCAAAGATCATGATCACGTACTGCGCGATCTGGGTGTAGGTGATGCCCTTCATCCCGCCGAGCACGGCGTAGATGAACACCACCGCCATCCCGGCGAACAGCCCGGTGGCCAGCGGCACCTCCAGGATGTTGGAGAAGGCGATCCCGACCCCGCGCATCTGCCCGATCACGTAGGTGACGGACATCACGATCAGGGAGATCACCGCGATGATGCGCGCGGTCTTCGAGTAGAAACGGTCACCGATGAATTCCGGCACCGTGAACTTCCCGAACTTGCGCAGGTACGGGGCCAGCAGCAGTGCCATCAGCACGTAGCCGCCGGTCCAGCCCATCAGGTAGGCGCCCCCGGTGAAGCCGAGGAACGCGATCAGGCCGGCCATGGAGATGAACGACGCGGCGGACATCCAGTCCGCGGCCGTCGCCATGCCGTTGGCGATCGGGTTGATGCCGCGCCCGGCGACGTAGAACTCGCTGGTCGAACCGGCACGCGCCCAGATGGCGATGCCGATGTACAGGGCGAAGGTCGCCCCGACCACGAGCAGGCTTAGAGTCTGTTGATCCATGACAGGCTTACTCCTCGTGGACGTTGAACTTGCGATCCAGCACGTTCATGCGCCAGGCATAAACGAAGATCAGGATGATGAAGGTGTAGATCGACCCCTGTTGTGCGAACCAGAAGCCCAGCGGATAGCCCCCCAGCTGGAACGCGTTCAGGGGCTGGGCCACCAGGATGCCCAGCACGAACGACACCAGGAACCAGATGGCCAGGCAGATGCCCAGCAGGCGCAGGTGCGCCCGCCAGTACGCCTGCCGGCTCAGGTCTTCTTGTGACATGACGATGCTCCTCTCGTAAGGTTTTGTTGTTTGCCGTGATCCTTCACAGCTGGTACTGCACCTCAAGCTGTCCCTGCAGCTTGCGGGCCTGCCGGAAACTCTCCTTGAGCACCCGTCCCTCCAGGGCGCCCAGTTCTTCCGGCCGGATTCGGTTGTCGTCGTCGCGCCCCTCGCGCAGGGCCTTCTGCTGTGCGCGCAGGCGCAGCATCTGCAGGTAGCGCAGCGCCGCGTGGTAGTCGCGGGCATCGGTTTCGCGCATCACGTCCGCGGTGACCGCCTGGTCCAGACGGTCGTGGGTGCGCGTCGCCGGCAGCTCGGCGGCCAGCGCGATGACGCGCGCGGCGTCGACGAAGGGTGTGAGCCCCTGCTTCTTGATGTCGATGCCCTCGGCGCCGCTCTTGATCTCGCCGAACAGGCCCAGCGGCGGCCGGAACATCTGCTGGTTGGCCGCCATCTGACGGCGGAACCGGCTGTTGAACGCGGTCTTCTGCAGCAGCCGGGTGCGCAGGGCCTCGACCGGGCCGGCATCGCCGTCCACCGCGCGCAGGTCGAAGAAGATCGTGCTCTTGAGCAGGTGCTCCGGGGTGCCCTGCTCGATCCAGCGGGTAAAGCGTTGATCCCACTCCGGGCCGCTCAGGCAGCACTCCGGGTTGCCGGCCATGATGTTGCCGGGGCACAGGGTGAAGCCGCATTCCGCCAGGGCCTGGTTCACGGCCTTCGCGTAGGGCAGCAGGCGCTCGCGGATGGCGTCCGCATCACCGGCCTCAGCATCGAACAGGATGCCGTTGTCCTGGTCGGTGACCAGGGCCTGTTCCTCGCGGGCCTGCGATCCAAACGCCAGCCAGGTGAAGTCGATGCCCTCGATGCTCGGGTGTTCGCCGCGCAGCAACGCCAGCACGCGGCGGGTGGCGTGCTCGTTGAGGCGGGTGATCAGACGCAGGACCTGATCCGCCTCCGCGCCCTGGCCGACCACCGCCTCGATCAGGCGCGGAACCTGACGCAGGCGCTCGGCAATGGTCGCCACCGAGTCCGCGCGGCGGATCTCGCGGACCAGGCCATCCAGGGTCAGGGGCTGGCTGGTCAGCAGGTCGCGCTCGCCCAGCACCCCGACCAGGCGTCCGTCACGCACCACGCACAGGTGGGTCATGCCGTGCTCGGTCATCGCCTCGATGCCCTCGAAGCCGGGGGCGTCTTCGGCCAGGGCAACCGGGTCCGGCGTCATCACGGCGGAGATCGGCGTATCCAGGTCCACATCCGCGAGCGCCACGCGCGCCAGCAGGTCGTGCAGGGTGAAGATCCCCACTGGTCGCTGTTCCGCGTCGACCGCGACGATGGAGCCCACGCGTTCGTCGCGCATCGAGGCGAGGACTTCGCGCAGGCGCGATTCCGGGCGGCAGGTGACGGGCTCGCGCGCGATGCGCAGCGCCAGGGGCGTGTTGAGCTGACCGGCGGACCCGCCGTCGCGGGCGGACAGGGTGTCCAGGCCCTGCTGCAGGCGGTCCAGGAGATTGGCCAGGCGGCGGGTGCAGAAGTCGTTGAATACCTTCGAGCGTGCCCGCAGGCGGTCGAAGTCCTCCAGGTTCAGTTCCAGACAGACGGTGTCCTCCGCCGCGCGGTGCACGGTGTGCACGGCGCGTCGCCCCAGCAGGGCACCAATCGGGAAGCACTCGCCGGGGATCAGTTCCCAGGCCTTGCCGGAGAGCTGTTCGTCTTCGCTGGGGGTCTCGCCCCGGATGCGACCCTGGCGAATGATGTGGAAACGTTGTGCGGGGCCGGCCTCAGGGTCGGTGATGCGGGCACCCCGGGCATAGAAGCGACTCTCCAGGCGCGGAAGGAGGAACTCCAGCGCGTCCGCCTCGAGCTGGTCGAACGGGGCGTGAGCGCCGAGGAACTCCCGGGTGCTGTCGAGCGCGTCAGACATGGCGTGGACGGTATCCCCAAGGTGATCGTATTCACGTTTCGGGGATTCACTGCAAATTGCGCGCCAATCTTTCTGCCGGGGCGGAACAGTGACTTGCGCCCGGCTGGTTCTTCAATGTGTTACGTCGCGTAACACCGGTGTTTCTTACCGTTACACCCGCCTCCGGGGTGATGGAAGCGGGCATTTCGCTAAAGCGGGGGCCGGCGCCCGGTGATGAAGAAGACCACGGCCAGGATCAGCCCCACGACAAACAGGATCCAGGCGATCTGCGTGGCGGCTCCGGCGATGCCGCTGAGGCCGAGCGCGCCCGCCACGATCGCGACAATCAGAAACAACAGGGCCCATCCCAGCATCGGTTTTCTCCTTTCGGGTCATCTGAAAATATCAGTGTAGGGCAGAAATTTTGATTCAGTGTGGGGTTTGTATCCGGCTTGGCGCACCCGTTCTCATTTCGGTTTTTCGAATCGCGACGCGGCGCGCATGTTGAGGACGCATTTTGCAAACTGGTACGCGGTGCAGTAAGAGCGAGTCCTCGAATGTGAATCCGTTCCCGCGGCGCGTGCTGCGTTTCCATGAGAATGGTTCGGTGAACGACAGGACCCGGGTTGGCCGGACGACACCTTGAGTATTGAATTCACTGGCAGGTGCGAGATGAACAATGACGTGCGAGTAAAAGACGCGGGCGTGGGCCCCGGTGCGTATTGGACCCGGCATCCGGTATATGCAGTGGGCTTGGTCCTGGGCCTTGCCGGCCTGCTGGCGGGGTGTTCCGACTCCGGCCCGGCACAGGAGGCCGGCGAGACTGTGGACGAAACGGTCGAGGAGGTGGAGGAGGACCTGCGTGGCTGGGTCGAGGATCTGCGCGAGGAAGAACGCCAGCAGGACGAAGCCGATGGCGAGCAGGCGCCTTCCACGAACGAGGACCCGCTGCGCGAACTGGACTGACACCGGGTGTCCTTAACCCGGCACGGGTCCTGCGGGATCCGGGGGCGCGTGTCGGTGGATCAGCGTCGTCCCGGCGCATTTTTGCGGTGCCGATTGTGGGCGGCTTCGCGTTGTGAGTGGAGCACTTTTGGGGTTCTTGCGGTTATCCGGAGGCCATCACAGGTTCGGTCTTTTTCGTTATATGACGGTTCGGGAGAATCGGCGCGCCTTTGGTGATCAACAATGTTTCAAGGAGACGCGCAAATGAAAAAATTCCTGCTAGCAACCGTTGCAGTGGCAGCCTCGGGTCTTCTGGTACCGCAGGGAGTGATGGCGGATCCATCCGACCGGAGCGAGGGGCTGTACATGGGCCTGGGAACCGGTTTCAGCTCGCTGCAGAATGATCGGGACGAGGTCGCCGATTTTATTGGTTCTGGTGCCTCCGACTACCGCCTGGATGATGATGACAACGTCTGGCGCGGGTTCGTTGGATACAACTTCAATCCCTACGTAGGGGTGGAGGGGTTCTACTCGGACCTCGGGAAGGTGAAGCTGCGCGGTGACGAGCAGGGTGCGCACACCGACATCAAGTCGAGTGCCTACGGCGCGAGCGTGCTCGGCAAGCTGCCGATCGGGCAGCACTTCGAGTTCTTCGCCAAGGCGGGTCTCGCCAAGTGGGATGCGGATGTGCGCGGGAACCTGGGGGATGAGAGCCTTACCCTGCGTAACAACGATGGCGTGGACCCGCTCTACGGAGTGGGTGCGCAGGTGAAGCTGGATCGCTTCCTGATTCGCGCCGAGTTTGAGCGCTACGACTTCGACAGCGACTACAAGATCGACGCCTTCACCGCGTCGTTGGGCTGGCGATTCTGACAACCGACCGCGCGGGCTTCGGCAGACCGCACGCGCAAGAAAAGACGCCGCCCCGGGATGTGTTCCGGGGCGGCGTTTTGCGTGGGGGAGGGCGGGTCGGGGGTCAGGCGGCCTGGGCCAGGCCTTCCTGGCGCCCGGGGCGGCCTTCCTTCAGGGTGACCAGTTCCTCGGCGCTGGTGGGGTGCAGCGGGATGGTCAGGTCCAGGTCGCGCTTGGTCGCGCCCATGCGCACCGCCACGGCAAAGCCCTGCAGCATCTCGTCGACATTCGCGCCGATCATGTGGATGCCGACGACCTTTTCATCCTCCCCGGCGCAGACCAGCTTCATGGCCACCGGCGGCACCTCGCCCTCGGCGAACGCGCGGTTCAGGCCGCCGAACTGGGTCTCGTAGACGCGTACCGAGTCGCCGTGCTTCTCCACCGCCTGCGGCTCGGTCAGACCCACCATGCCCGCGGTCGGGTGGGTGAAGGTGACCGTGGGGATCTGGTCGTAGTCCACCGGTACCGGCTTCGTCTCGGGGGCATACCAGTGGGCGGCCAGGCGCCGGCCGGCGGCAATCGCCACTGGGGTCAGCGGCCCTTTGCCGATGATGTCGCCCAGGGCGTAGATACCGTCGACATTGGTGGCCTGCCATTCGTCCACCGGGATGATGCCGCCGCGGGCGATCTCGACTCCGGCCTCTTCCAGGCCCATGTCGCTGGTGGCCGGCTTGCGGCCGACGGCCCACAGGACCTTCTCATAGGGGCCCAGCTCCTGGCCGCCCTCCAGCTTCACGGTGACCGCGCCGGGCTCACCGCCCAGGCCGGCGACCTTCACGCCCAGGTGGCGGTCGATGCCCTGGTGCTCCATGTGCTGGTCCAGCGCCTGCGAGACCATCGGGTCGAACATCTCCAGCACGCGGTCCTCCATGGCGACCACGTCGGTCTTCACGCCCATGGAACGCAGCATGCCGGCCATCTCCAGGCCGATGTAGCCGGCGCCGATCACGGCGATGGATTCCGGCAGCTCGGTCCATTCGAAGAAGTCGTCGGAGGTCGCGCCCAGCTCGGCACCCTCCAGCGGCGGCACGATCGGGGCGCCGCCCATTGCCAGCACGATGCGCTCGGCGGTGTATTCGGTGCCGCTGTCGCTGACCACCTGGTTCTTGCCGGTCAGGCGGGCGCGTTCCGGGATGTGGGTCACACCCAGCTTTTCCAGGTGTCCGGACCAGAACTGGTTCAGGTCCTTCAGCATGGCCTGACGCTTGTTCGCCAGGTCGGCGTAACGGATGCCCTTGATCTCGACATCCACGCCGAACTCGCCGGCTTCGCGTGCGTGCGACATATGCTCCGCGGCGTACCAGGTGAGTTTCTTGGGCACACAGCCCTCGTTCACGCAGGTGCCGCCCAGCGGCTTGGGATCGAACACGGCGACGCGCGCGCCGTGCGGGGCGGCGCGTTCCGCCACGGCCAGACCGCCGCTGCCGCCGCCAATCACGATGATGTCGTAGTGTTCCATGTCGATTCCTCGAAGGGTTCGGTGAAAGTGTTACATAACGACCGCGTTGCGCGCGGGCGTCAGGATCTGCCATCCGTGTCCGGACGTCTGCCTGTGCGGGCATCCGGACACGGATGGCCACCCATGTTCCGGGTGACCACCCGGGGCGGGACAGAACCCGCCCCGGGGGGCTGAGACGACTTACGCCGCCTTCTGCTCGCGGGAGATCCACTCCTGCAGATCTTCCGAGCCGCCGATGCGGTGGCCGCCCACGAACACCTGCGGGACGGTCATCGCGCCGGTGGCGGCGCGCAGGCTGCGCAGGCTGGCGTCGCGGCCCAGGATGATCTCTTCGTACTCGAGACCGGCGCTCTCCAGCATCTCCTTGGCGCTGGCGCAGTACGGGCAGCCCGGCTTGGTGAAGACGACCACGTCTTCGGGGCAGGCCGCATCCGGGGCGACGTGGGCGAGCATAGTGTCGGCGTCGGAGACGACGAAGGGGTCGCCCGGCTCGTCCGGCTCGATGAACTGCTTCTCGATCACGCCGTCGCGCACCAGCATGGAGTAGCGCCAGGAGCGCCAGCCGAAGCCGAGATCGCTCTTGTCGACCAGCATGCCCATCTGCTCGGTGAACTCACCGTTGCCGTCGGCGATGAAGGTCACGCGGTCGGCCTGCTGGTCGGCCTGCCAGGCCTCCATCACGAAGCCATCGTTGACCGAGATGCAGACGATCTCGTCGATGCCGTGCTCCTTGAGCACCGGCGCCAGTTCGTTGTAACGCGGCACGTGGGCCGAGGAGCAGGTCGGGGTGAAGGCCCCCGGTAGGGCGAACACGACCACGTTGCGGCCATTGAACAGGTCGGCCGAGCGCACGTCGTGCCAGTCGTTGTCCTTGCGGCAGCGGAAGGTGACTTCCGGTACGCGCTGACCTTCGCGATTTTCGAGTTCCATGAGTTGTACTCCTTCAGTTGAGTGTTGATTGCCAGAGAGAAGATTTTGATTTCGGCCGGGCCGATGCCCGACTACGGGACTCAAGATAAGGCCTGGCTAATGATTGATCCAGTGTTCCTTTTCTATTTGATCGTTAGTTTTAGGCTATCGGTGTGCCGGTCGCGGTGGTTACACCGATTCCATAGCATGGCCCCAAGGTTGACGCGTTCGCCGGAAATGCGGAAGCTTGCCGCCCCGATTCGGAAACGCCGAATCGCGGACCGCGTTATGGTGGTCCGTATCAGTCCCCTCGCGACGACAGGCTGTGAACCCCGCCAGGCCCGGAAGGGAGCAACGGTAGCAGCTGCGTCGGGCGCCGGGGTGTGGCGGGTGCGGGCCACCACCCTATTTCCCTGCGGCCCGGACCCCTGCGGTGATGCCCGCACCCGGGCGTGCACATGACTCGATCGACGGGGGAGGCATGAGTCACCAGGTTCTGGCCCGCAAGTGGCGTCCCTCGCGCTTCGAGGACCTGGTCGGGCAGCCGCATGTGGTGCGCGCCCTGGCCAATGCCCTCAGCGGCGATCGGCTGCATCATGCCTACCTGTTTGCCGGGACCCGCGGGGTGGGCAAGACCACCATCGCCCGCATCCTCGCGCGCTGCCTGAATTGCGAGACCGGCGTGACCGCCACGCCCTGCGGCGAGTGCCGCTCCTGCGTCGAGATTGCCGAGGGTCGCCATCTGGACCTGATCGAGGTGGATGCCGCGTCGCGCACCCGGGTGGACGACACCCGCGAGCTGCTGGACAACGTCTCCTATGCGCCGACCACCGGGCGTTTCAAGGTGTACCTGATCGACGAGGTACACATGCTCTCCGAGAAGAGCTTCAACGCCCTGTTGAAGACGCTGGAAGAGCCGCCGGACCATGTGAAGTTCCTGCTGGCGACGACCGATCCGCAGAAGCTTCCGGTCACCGTGCTGTCGCGCTGCCTGCAGTTCAATCTGAAGCCGATGCCGCCGGCGATGATCGCCGAGCACCTGACGCGCATCCTCGCCGCCGAGGGCGTGGAGGCGGAGCCGGGCGCGCTGCTGCGCCTGGGCGAGGCGGCCGAGGGCTCGATGCGCGATGCCCTGAGCCTGACCGACCAGGCGATTGCCTATGGCGGTGAACGCCTGAGCGAATCCGATGCCTGCGACATGCTCGGGCTGCTCCCGCGCACGCGCCTGGCCGGCTTGCTGGATGCCGTGTTTGCCGGGGACGGCCCCGGCCTGCTGGCGGGACTGGCGGAGCTGGATGCCCTGGGCCCCGACTGGTCGCGGCTGCTGGATGAACTGGCCGCGCTGGTGCATCAGGTGGCCGTCCAGCAGGTGGCCGGCACGGCTCCCGGGGCGGGCGAGGAGGCGCTCGTCTGGGCCCGGGAGGCCGCCGACCGGGTCGACCCGGAGACGATCCAGCTGGCCTATCAGATCCTGGTGCACGGTGTACGCGATCTGCCCTATGCCCCGGACGCGCGCATGGGCGTGGAGATGACCCTGTTGCGGCTGCTGGCCTTCCGGCCGGAGCCGGTTCCGGGGCCTGCGGGCGAGTCCGGTGATACCCCGCCGCGTCGGCCGGCCAGTACCGACGGGACCGCGTCGGCGCCGTCCACGCGCACCGCATCCCGGGCATCGGCGGCTTCCGCCAGTCCCCCGGCAACTGCCGCCGGCCCGACCGGGGGTGCCGGCGCCGCCAGCGCGCCGCCGTCACGCCCCCGTGAACAGGTGAACGAGCCGGCACCGCCGGTACCGCAGGCCGAAGCACCGGCCGGTCACACCGCGCCGCGTCAGGCGCGCGAGGCGTCGCCTTCCACGGCCGGCCCTTACGCGCCGGAGGCGGCTGCGCCGCCCGTCGCGGCGGATGGCGCTTTCGACTGGTACCGCTTCGCCGAGGGGCTGCCCATGGGCACGGTGCGCGAACTCGCCCGGCACGCCGAGCTGCGCGAGCATGACGCGGAACGCGTGGTGATCGCGGTGGCCCCGGGCACACTGTGTACCGATCGTGCCAAGGGCCGGCTGAAGGATGCGCTGGAGAACGCCCTGGGCCACAGCCTGCGCCTGGAGATCGTCAACCAGTCCGAGCCTTCCGGGGAGACCCCCGCGGCCCGGCTTGCGGCGGCCTCGGCGGAGCGTCAGGCTAGCGCCGAGACGGCCATGCGCGAGGACCCGGTGGTCCAGGCGCTGGGCGAGGAATTTGGCGCCGAACTGGGGGCCGTGCGGATTCGCGAACCCGGCGAGGCCCCCTCGACCGGCGGCGCCACGCCAGACAAGTAACTGAACCAGAAACCGCCGCGTTGCGGGGCAGGAGATCGAACCGATGATGAAAGGTGGTATGGGCGGCCTGATGAAGCAGGCCCAGAAGATGCAGGAAGACATGCAGAAGGTGCAGGCCGAGCTGGCCGAGATGGAGATCGAGGGCCAGGCCGGTGGCGGGCTTGTCAGCGTGGTCCTGACCGGCAAGTACGCGGCGCGCCGGGTCAAGATCGACCCCAGCCTGTTCGAGGATGACCGCGACATGATCGAGGATCTGGTGGCCGCGGCCATCAACGACGCGGTGCAGAAGGTCGAGTCGACCACGCAGGAGCGCATGGGCAGCCTGACCGAGGGCATGGGCCTGCCGGCGGGCATGAAGCTGCCGTTCTGACCGGCCGGGTCGGACGCGTCTGATGGATGCGGAACTGGACGAACTGGTCCAGGCGCTGCGCTGTCTCCCCGGGGTCGGGGCGAAATCGGCACGGCGCATGGCCCTGCACCTGCTGGAGCGCGACCGCGAGGGCGCGCGGCGCCTGTCGCGGGCGGTCGACGACGCGGTCCAGCGTATCGGGCACTGTTCCGTCTGCCGCACGCTCACCGCGGCCGAAACCTGCAGTCGGTGTGCCGATCCGGAACGCGATTCGCGGGTGATCTGCGTGGTGGAAAGCCCCGGGGACGTGCTGGCGATCGAGTCGGCGACCGATTTCGGCGGGCGCTTTCATGTGCTCCTCGGGCGACTGTCCCCGCTGGACGGCATCGGCCCGGAAGAGCTGGGGCTGAACCGGCTGGAGGCGCGCCTGCAGGCCGAGGGCGTGGAAGAACTGATCCTGGCGACAAACACGTCGGTGGAGGGCGAGGTGACCGCCCATTACCTCGCGGAGATGGCGGCGCGCCACGGGGTGCGCACCACCCGGATTGCCCAGGGTATTCCCAGTGGTGGCGAACTGGAGTACATCGATGCCGGGACCCTGGCGCATGCGCTGTCGGGTCGGCGTGAATATTGATACGTGGTAATATTTTGACCGATACGGGAGTGGCGGCATGACCGATTGTGTGTTCTGCAGGATCGTGGCGGGGGAGATCCCGGCGAAGGTGGTCTTCGAGGACGACGCGGTGCTGGCCTTCGAAGACCTGAATCCGCAGGCCCCCGAACATGTGCTGGTGATCCCGAAAAAGCACATCGCCACGCTCAATGATCTGGACGCGGCCGACGCCCCGATCATCGGGCAGATGACCCGGGTGGCCGCGCAGATTGCTCGCGATCGCGGATTTGCGGAAAACGGTTATCGAACCGTGATGAATTGCAACGAACACGGGGGCCAGACGGTCTACCATATACACATGCATGTCCTGGCCGGGCGTGCGCTGAGCTGGCCCCCGGGCTAGGCAAGAAGAACAACAATACGGATCACTGGTGTGACGCGACACGGACTGAACGGTGCAGCCCCGACGAACCCGCCTCAGGTGCAAGGCCTGGGGCGGGTTCGTCTGCGTGGGCCCCGTTCTTCGCTGGTCGCTGGAGTGCTGCTGGTCAGCGGGTTCGCGGTCGCAGCGGCGCCGGCCAGCGCGGACGACCGCTATTCGCTGCTCGCGTCGCCTCAGACGCAGGGGTTCGCGGGTCCGGATGCGGCGATCACCACGCTGCGCGGCGAACCGGAGACCGGTCGCGACAGCGATTCGCGCTACCGGCTGTCGGTCCGCAGTACCGGGGATGCCTCGATCCTCGAGGATACCGACAATGCCTTCGCCAGCACGCGCCAGTTCGAGGCGGTGGGCGGTTACCACCAGGAGCTGGGCGGTGGTTTTGGCTACGGCCTGAATCTGGGGCTGGGCATGGAGACCCGGCCGGACTGGAACGACCTCGGCCCCGCCAGCGAGTCCACCGCGTATTTCACCGACTTCAGCTTCGGTCCGACCTTTGCCTCCGGTCGCTTCGACAGCCAGTTCCGGGTGGGGGTGCGCCAGCCCCTGTCCAGCGAGGCCCGTGACCTGGGTTTTGGCTATGGCACGCGCTATCGCGAGACGGGCCGTACTGCCGGCTACCTGAGCCTGGACGGCCGCCTGCGCCTGCAGAACCAGTCCGAGCTCTCCCTGAGCCTGTACTACGACGACTATTCGCTGAACTCGGCGGACAACTGGCTGGCCGATCGCCTCGAGTTCGAGGGTGCAAGCCGCGAGCCGACCTCCTCCGTCATCGGCGTCGAGATGGGCCTGACCTTCTGATCCCGGCCCCCGCCGCGACACCCTCCCACTGCTAGTCCGAAAAAACACTTCAAGAGCGTTAACAGGAAGTTGGGAAGGCTGGTAGAAATGCCCGTTTTAATGCGCTGAGCGGCGCCGGGGTCGTTCGCAGGGCTTACTCGAACAAGCGGTTTTTAATCCCTTTCCCTTCCAGTCTTCCCTTCTTCCTGTAAACCGATTTTTTGGTTTTCTTGTGCGCTACGTGGTGGAACCGTTACCCGCGGGCGCGGGTCTGGGCGGGGATTTCGGCGGCGAGTTCGTGCCAGGCCTGCAGCCGCTCCGCGGGGAGTTCGCCGGCGTCGATGGCGGCGCGAACCGCACAGCCCGGTTCGGTCTGGTGGCGACAGTCGCGGAAGCGGCAGGCCACCGCCCGTTCCGCGATGTCCGGGAAGCCGCGCTCCAGGGTATCCAGTGACGGGATCTCGGGCGTGAAGTCGCGCACGCCGGGCGAGTCGATCCAGGCACCCCCGTTGGCGAGCGGGTACCACTGCGCGGTGACCGTGGTATGGCGGCCCTCGCCGGAGGCGGCGAGATCGCCGGTGGCCGGCGCTATGGCGTCGGCGATCCCGTATTGATCGAGAAGGGCGGCCACCAGCGAGGACTTTCCGACGCCGGACTGACCAACGAGGATATTGGTGTGCCCGGCCGCGGCCGCCGCCAGTTCGTCCAGCCCATACCCGGTCCTGGCGGAGACGTACAGCGGATCGAGATCCAGTTCGCGATAGGCGGCCAGCCACTCGGGGGGCTCGGCGGGGCCGGTGTCCTGCTTGTTCACCAGCAGGCGCGGGCGCGCGGGGAGGTTCAGGATCGCGACCAGAAAGCGGTCGATCAAGTTACGCGACGGGGCGGGTTCCGGCGCGATCACGATCCATACGCAGTCGATGTTGGCGGCAATCACCTTGCGTCGCCCAAACCCGTCCCGCCGGACCAGGACGTTGTCGCGATCGAGCTGGCGCGCAACCTGTTCTCCCGCGGCGTCCAGCTCCACGCGGTCGCCACAGGCGAGGTCGCGGAAGCGTCGGTGCAGCCGCAGGCGTCGCGGCGGCTCGTGGTCCACCGCGATGTCGGCCATCTGGTTGTGGCGGGCGAAGACCCGGGCGACCCGGCTCAAGCCGGGACTCCCGGGTGGGGGTTACTCGAACAGGGCATCGATACGCGCGGCACAGATGAAGTCGTTCTCGCTCAGGCCGCCGATGGCATGGGTCGAGAATTCCACCGCGCAGCGGTTGAAGCCGACGGCCATGTCGGGATGGTGATCCTCGACATGGGCAATCCAGGCCACGGCGTTCACGAAGGCCATGGTCTCGTGGAAGTTCTTGAACTTGAAACTGCGCTGGATGCTCTTGCCGGCCTCGTCGATGCCCCAGCCGTCATGCAGTTGCTTAAGGGCGCGCTCCGCGTCCTCCCGCGGCATCGGGTCGGTGAAGCCCTCGCAGGACTGGCAGTGCTTGCTCTTGAGATCACTCATCGAACTGGTAGTACTCCGCGTTGAGATAGGCGACCACGGCGTTGACTTCGTCGTCGAACCAGTTGGTGCCAAGGTTGACGTTGCAGTTGTTGACCTGGGCGACCAGTTCGTCGTGCGAGCCGACCATGCGGTTGTCGCGGGTGTACAGCCCGGAGCCGTCGCCCCCGACCATGTCGGCATGGCAACTGATGCAGTTGTCGCTGTGCAGCTCCTGTCCCACGCGGATGTCGTCGGCCAGGGCCGTGCTCGCGCCGCCCAGGCTCAGCGCGAGCACGGTCGCGGCGGTGGCAATGCTGGTATGGGTATGTCGCATGCTTCCCTCCTTGTGGCGGGGGTTTGGGCCCGTGGTCACGAGCCTTGCAACCATGATGATAGACTCCTGCGACAGATGAAAGGGCAGCCAGCATGCAGGCGTGGGCTGTCCGCCAAGGAGGCACAAGATGGCCGTGAATGCCGAGAACCTGGTCTGGATCGACCTCGAAATGACGGGGCTGGAGCCGCAGACCGACCGCATCCTGGAGGTGGCCACCATTGTCACCGACAAGGAACTGAACATCCTTGCCGAGGGGCCGGTCATCGCGATCTACCAGCCGGCGGAGGTCCTGGAGGCGATGGACGAGTGGAACCAGCGCACCCACGGGACCTCGGGGCTGATCGAGCGTGTGCGCAACAGTTCGTCGGAGACCCGGGATGCGGAACAGGAGACCCTGGAATTTCTGGCGCAGTACGTGCCGAAGGGGGCCTCGCCGATGTGTGGCAATTCGATTTGCCAGGATCGGCGCTTCATGGCGCGGTTGATGCCGGAGCTGGAGCAGTACTTCCACTACCGCAACCTGGATGTCTCGACGCTGAAGGAGCTCGCGCGGCGCTGGGCGCCGGATGTGATCGCGCAGTTGCGCAAGAATGCTTCGCATCAGGCGCTGCAGGATATCCGCGACTCGATCGACGAGCTGCGCCTGTATCGCGAGCGCTTTATCCAGCTGCCGCCGGCCTCGCAGCACTGATCTGCGACGTTTGCGGGGGGCTTCGTTTGGCCGCCTGGCTTGTTGTGGCTGGTCCTGGTTCAGCATCGGGTGTGTACGGTGCCTTCGGTCCGCCGCCTGCCCGGCGCTGACTCGCCAGCGCGCCGCGAGGTACTTCTTTGCTCGTGCAAAGAAGTACCCAAGAAACACGCCCGACTGCCGCGACCCCGGCCCGCTGTGCGGGCCGGGG